>NZ_JBWKVH010000008.1:0-235153 GCF_059421605.1 Cupriavidus sp. GW821-FHT02F09 | reverse complement strand
ACATGCCGCCGGCCGAGTACGAGGATTTAAAGGTGGAAGCTGCCTGAGAAAGTGTCCAGGTTTACTTGACCACCACAGTCGCCGCCCCGCAGGGGTGGTGAAACTGCAGTTGCAATTGCAGTTGCTTTTGACTTCAGGCCGTTGCAATCGAAGTAGCAGTAGCAGTAACAGTCGCCCCTCCCCTCCCAACGTTACAATCCCCCATCACCCATTAAAAGCCGAGCCCGACCCCCATGCGTATCCTCGGCATCGACCCCGGCCTCCGTACCACCGGCTTCGGCGTGCTGGAAAAGCACGGCAACAAGCTAACCTACATCGCCTCCGGCACCATCAAGAGCGACGGCGACAGCGGCCTGCCGGCAAGGCTGAAAACCCTCTTCGACGGCATCAGCGAAGTCACCCGCACCTACGCGCCCGATTGCGCTGCAATCGAGAAGGTATTCGTCAACGTCAACCCGCAATCCACGCTGTTGCTGGGCCAAGCCCGCGGCGCGGCGATCTGCGGGCTGGTCACGCATGGCCTGCCGGTGTTCGAGTACACGGCACTTCAGTTGAAGGTGGCGGTGGTCGGCTACGGCCGCGCCAACAAGGAGCAGGTGCAGGAAATGGTGATGCGCCTGTTGAGCCTGACGGGACGCCCCAGTTCCGATGCGGCGGACGCCCTGGGCATGGCAATCTGCCATGCCAATGGCAGCAACACGCTCACCGCCCTGACCGGGCTGGCCCCGGACCTGGTGCGCAAGGGCATGCGGGTACGGCGTGGGCGCCTGATCGGCTGAGCGAGCCCAGGCGGCCAGGCAGCCGCTTGCACCTTCAAGTCTCTTACAATCGAGCGATCGCCCGTCAAAGGATGCCGCATGCTCCGCTCGCCTCGCGCGTTCCGCGCCTTGAATCCGCCTCGCTCCGCTCGCCTGCCGGCGCTGTTGTCCGCGCTGGCCGCCGCGGTTCTCGCCGGCTGCGCCGCGCCGCCGCCCGTGGCCACTGTCCCGGCAGCCCCGGCCCCGGCCCCAGCCCCGGCCGTGCCCAAGGCGCTGGTGATCGGGCATCGCGGCGCTAGCGCGCTGCGCCCTGAACACACGCTGGCGTCCTACCAACGCGCCATCGACGACGGTGCCGACGTGGTGGAACCAGACCTGGTGATGACGCGCGACGGCGTACTGGTGGCCCGGCACGAGAACGAGATCGGCACCACGACCAACGTGGCGGAGCTGCCCCAGTTCGCCAGCCGCAAGCGCATCAAGGTAATCGACGGCGAACGCCTGGATGGCTGGTTCACCGAAGACTTCACGCTGGCCGAGCTCAAGACGCTGCGCGCGCGCGAGCGTATTGCGCAGGTGCGCAAGGCCAATACCCAGTACAACGACAAGTTCGAGATTCCCACCTTCGACGAAATCATCGATCTGGTGGCCAAGGCATCGCAACGCAGCGGCCGCGTGATCGGCCTGTACCCGGAAACCAAGCACCCGAGCTATTTCCGCGGCATTGGCCTGCCGCTGGAGGAGAAGCTGGTGGCCACGCTGCAAGCCCATGCGTACACGCGCAGCGCGCCGGTGTTCGTGCAGTCCTTCGAGACCGGCAACTTGCGCGAAATGCGCCAGCGCCTGGCCCAGGGCATGCCGAATGTGAAGCTGATCCAATTGATGGGCGGCGCGAAGAACCGGCCTGCCGACTGGCGCCTGGCTGGCGACACCCGCACCTACGCCGACATGATGACGCCGATCGGCTTGCGCGAAGTGGCCAGCTACGCCAACGGCATCGGCCCGGAGAAGTCCAGCGTGGTGCCCCGCGACGCCAACGGCAACCTCGGCACGCCGACCGCGCTGGTGCGCAACGCGCATGCGGCAGGCTTGCTGGTTCATCCCTATACTTTCCGTCCCGAGAACACCTTCCTGCCGCGCAACCTGCGCACCGGCGGCGACGATGCCACGCGCAGCCCCAGCGGCATGGTGCGCGAGGTGCAAGCCTTCCTCGCCGCCGGCATCGACGGCTTTTTCACCGACGATCCCGCGCTGGGACGCCAGGCGGTGGACACGCTGGGCCAATAGCAGATAGCAGATAGCAGATAGCAGATAGCCGATAGCCGATAGCTAATGCAGCCCGGCCGCGCCGGTACGCCGCACGCTGGGCTACACTGGCGGCCTTCGCGATGGCGGGCCTTTCCCCGCGCTGGCCGCCGCACTCCCTTCCCATCCCGGCGCGCGCGCCGTAATTCGCTGCAGACACTACACCATGATCGGACGCATCGCCGGCACCCTCATCGAGAAGAATCCCCCGCACCTGCTGGTCGATTGCCACGGCGTCGGCTACGAGATTGACGTGCCGATGAGCACCTTCTACAACCTGCCCGCCGTCGGCCATCCCGTCACCCTGCTGACCCAGCAGATCGTGCGCGAGGACGCGCACCTGCTGTACGGCTTTGGCAGCGCCACCGAGCGCAACACCTTCCGCGAGCTGATCAAGATCACCGGCATCGGCGCGCGCATGGCGCTGGCGGTGCTATCCGGCATGTCGGTCAGCGAACTAGCGCAGGCCATCACGCTGCAGGAAGCCGGACGGCTGACGCGCGTGCCGGGCATCGGCAAGAAGACCGCCGAGCGCCTGCTGCTCGAACTCAAAGGCAAGCTGGGCGCCGAGCTTGGGGCAGCACCCGGCAGCACGCCGGTGCACGACAACGCCGTCGACATCCTCAACGCGCTGCTTGCGCTCGGCTACTCGGAGAAAGAGGCGGCGCTGGCGATCAAGCAGGTGCCCGCAGGCACCGGCGTGTCCGACGGCATCAAGATGGCGCTGAAATCGCTATCCAAGGGTTGACCCGGCCGGGCCAAGGAGGCTCCCGGCGCTGAGCCTGCGCGGCCGGCGCAGGGCTCGCGCGTCCGGCGCCATGCCCGGAAGGGCTACAATCCAACCACTTTGCCCGCATCCGTAACATGATCGAAACCGACAAGCTAGCCACCGAGCGGGGCGCCGATCGCGTGATCGCCCCCACCGCCGTCTCCCCCAACGAGGAGGCCTTCGAGCGGGCGCTGCGTCCCAAGCTGCTCGACGAATACGTCGGCCAGGAAAAAGTGCGCGGCCAGCTCGACATCTTCATGCACGCCGCGCGCAACCGGCGCGAAGCGCTCGATCACGTGCTGCTGTTCGGGCCGCCGGGGCTGGGCAAGACCACGCTGGCGCACATCATCGCTCGCGAAATGGGCGTCAACCTGCGCCAGACCTCCGGCCCGGTGCTGGAACGCCCGGGCGACCTGGCGGCGCTGCTGACCAACCTGGAAGCCAACGACGTCCTGTTCATCGACGAAATCCACAGGCTGTCCCCGGTCGTCGAGGAAATCCTGTACCCGGCGCTCGAGGATTACCAGATCGACATCATGATCGGCGAAGGCCCGGCCGCACGCTCGGTCAAGCTGGACCTGCAACCTTTCACGCTGGTCGGCGCCACTACCCGCGCGGGCATGCTGACCAACCCGCTGCGCGACCGCTTCGGCATCGTGGCGCGGCTGGAGTTCTACACCGCCGAGGAGCTGTCGCGCATCGTCACGCGCTCCGCCCAGCTGCTGGGTGCCCGCATCGACCCGCTGGGCGCGCTGGAAATCGCACGCCGCGCGCGCGGCACGCCACGGATCGCCAACCGGCTGCTGCGCCGCGTGCGCGACTTCGCGGAAGTCAAAGGAGACGGAAACATCACTCGCACTATCGCGGACGCCGCCCTCGCCATGCTCGACGTGGACGCGGTCGGCTTCGACCTGATGGACCGCAAGCTGCTGGAAGCGATCCTGCTCAAGTTCAGCGGCGGCCCGGTGGGCGTGGATAACCTGGCCGCTGCCATCGGCGAGGAGCGCGACACCATCGAGGACGTGCTCGAGCCCTTCCTGATCCAGCAGGGCTACCTGCAGCGCACGCCGCGGGGCCGCATGGCCACGGCCGCCGCCTACCGGCACTTCGGGCTGGCGGCGCCCGGCGAGAGCGATTCGGCCCCGGCCTGAGCGGCATCGAAACCCGCACATCGAAACCCGCACATCGAAACCCGCACATCGAAACCCGCACATCGAAACCCGCATTAAGTAGTTTCGAGGCCCGCAGACAATTCTTTTGTCGTGCATTGCTGGCTGCTTCCTCCTTGTCCACAATGACTTAGCCCCGACCGCCAAGGCAAGGCGACAACTGACGGCAGATGCCCGACGGCCGGCTAACTGATCCCAGACAGGAGAGAGCACATGAATCGACGCCACTTTGTCAGCCGGCTGGCGGGCTCGGGCCTGGTCGTGGCCACCGCGTTCGCGGCTGGCTGCACCACCACCGGCACCAATGCGCCAACCGACGCGGCGGCCAAGAAGAAAGAGATCGACGCGGGTGCCGACGGGGCGCTCAACCGGCTGTTCGCGACGGTCGACAGCTCGCGCGAGCTGGCCTCACGCGCCCAGGGCATCCTCGTGTTCCCGCGAGTGCTGTCGGCAGGGCTGGTGGTCGGCGGCGAATACGGCGAGGGCGTGCTGCGCTCCAAGGGCGCCTCGGTGAGCTATTACCGCACCACCTCGGCCTCGGTCGGCGCGACCGCCGGCGGCCAGTCCAAATCGGTGGTGCTGATGTTCATGACGCCCGATGCTTACAACAAGTTCGTCAACAGCAGCGGCTGGACGGTCGGTGCGGATGCCGGCGTGGCGCTAGCCAAGGTCGGTGCCAACGGCAAACTCGATACGATCACCGGGCAGCAGCCTGTGATCGGCTTCGTGCAGACCAATGCCGGGCTGATGTTCGATGTGTCGCTGGACGGCTCCAAGATCAGCAAGCTGAACATCTAGCCGCAGCCCGCGCAGGCAGCCCTGGCCCGGGGCGACCCGGCCAGGGCACGCGCTCGTCTACAGTGTGGCGGGGCAAGGCGGCGGCGCGGCTGGCATAATCGCCCAAAAATCGCCCCTGGAACACCCCGATGACCATGTCAAGCGCCACGCCCGCCCACAGCGGGCGCGTCTATCGTTACTACGATCTCGTGATGGTGGCTTTCGTCACGGTCCTGCTGTGCTCCAACCTGATCGGCGCGGCCAAGGCGGCCCAGGTCACGCTGCCGGTGATCGGCCCGGTGACCTTCGGCGCGGGCGTGCTGTTCTTCCCGATTTCGTACATTTTTGGGGACGTGCTGACCGAGGTCTACGGCTACGGGCGCGATCGCCGCGTGGTCTGGGCCGGATTCGCGGCGCTGGCGTTCGCCACCTTCATGAGCCTGGTGGTGCTGAAGATGCCGGTGGCGCCCTTCATGAGCGATTACCAAAAGAGCCTGGAAGACGTCTTCGGCAATACCTGGCGCATCGCGCTGGGCTCGCTGATCGCGTTCTGCTGCGGCAGCTTCACCAACAGCTATGTGCTGGCCAAGATGAAGCTGTGGACCAACGGCCGCTGGCTGTGGACCCGCACCATCGGCTCCACGCTGGCCGGCGAGCTGGTCGATTCCTCGCTGTTCTACGTGATCGCCTTCTACGGCATCTGGCCGCTGGAGAAAATGATCCAGGTCGCCATTGCCCAGTACTTCCTCAAGACCACGTGGGAAGTGGTGATGACGCCGGTCACCTACAAGGTGGTGAACTTCCTCAAGCGCGCCGAGCGCGAAGACTACTACGACCGCAATACCGATTTCACGCCCTTCCGCCTGCGGGTGTAAGACGCGCCTGGCGCAGCCAGCGCGGCTCAGGGCACCCTGCGGTCGACTTCGTCGAGGGTGAGCGCTTCCAGGTGGCCCACGTCCGCCCATTGCATGACCGTGAGCCGCACGCTGTCGCAGCGCAGCCGGTTGATGCTGGCATTGAGCAATTCGTGCCGGCGCGGCGCCTCCAGCGTCATGTCATTGGCTTCGCGGTACAGGCAGTCCAGCACGCCGCCGTGGGCCACCAGGGCAATGCGCTCGCCGGGATGGCGGCGCCCGAGCGCCAGCGCGGCTTCCACCGCGCGCTCATGAAACGCCAGCAAGGACTCGCCGCCATCGGGCGCGTAGTCGGGAACCCGCGCTTGCCACCTGGCGAAATCCTCGGGCAGCTGCTCGGCCACTTCCGCGTAGGTCATGCCTTCGAGCGAGCCGTAGCAGCGCTCGCGCAAGCGGGGATCGGGCTGCACCGCCAGGCCGAGCGCCTCGGCCAGCGGCGCCGCCGTCTGCATCGCGCGCGACAGGTCGCTGGCGTAGACCGCATCGATCGGCTCGACCGCCAGCGCCTGGGCCAGGGCATCCGCCTGCGCCACGCCGGTGGCGTTGAGCGGAATGTCGAGCTGGCCTTGCAGGCGCCGCTCGCGGTTCCATGCTGTCTCGCCGTGGCGGATCAGGATCAGGTGGGTGAAGGCCAGCGAATGCGGCCCGGGCAATTGCGACATGCCGTTTCCTTTAGGCGATCTTGGCGGCGCTACGCTGTGCTGTCATGGCGCCCCCGGGCGCGCAGCGCTTGCGCGCCGCGCGGCCCGTGCTTACTTCGCCGGCTGGCCGGCGAGATTCGGGTTGAGGGTATAGGTGCCGGTGTAGGCAGCCTGCGCCAGCACATGGCCCTGGATGGCCTCGCGCACCTGGGCGCCGGTGAAGGTGCCCTCTAGCGGCAGGCGGTCCAGGTCGAGCGCATAGACGGTGAACACGTAGTGGTGCACCAGGCTGTCGTTCCACGGCGGGCAAGGGCCGTCGTAACCGTAGTAGTCGCCCTTCATGTCCGGGTCGCCGGCGAACCAGCCGGTGTAGTCGTTCAGGCCGTGGCGCAGCCCACCTGCCGCGGCCGTGCCGCCGGTGGCCTCGGGGCCCGGCTTGCCACGCGCGATCACGCCATCGCTGTGGGTGCCCGCGGAGATGGTGCGCAGCCCCATCGGAATATCCACCAGCACCCAGTGAAAGAAGTCCACGCGCGGCAGCGAAGCGGGCACTTCGCGGCCTTCCTGGTTGACGTCGTCACCACGGCTGGGCACATCCGGATCGTGGCAGATCAGCACGAAGGAACGCGTCTCGGCCGGGGCCTCGTCCCAGTGCAGGTCGGGATTGCGGTTGCTCGACAGCGTCACGTGGGTGGCGGGGTCGATCGCACCGAAAGCGAACTCGATCGGAATCGGCCCGTTGTCGCTGAATGCCTTGCTCCAGAGCTTCATGTTTCTCTCCTTGCTGGGTTGCGCCGCGCACTGCGCGGCATGCGGGATCAGGCCAAGGCCGGTCCCGGCGGTGACGTGCGGCGGCGGTAGCTGAGCTGCAGCAGGCCGTCGTCGAAGGCGCGGTGCGCCGCCAGTTGCCAGTCCACGCTGCCATCCGGCGAAGCGATCATGCCGTCGAGGCTGGTGGCGATGTAGAGGGTGACTGTCTGGGTCATGTCCTGGGTCATGTCCGGTCAGGCCGTCGCCGCATCAGCGGCTGGCCTGGGCTGGCTGGGAGTGGGCGGACGGCGCGGCCGGCGGCACGCGCAGCCAGAAGGTGACCGGACCGTCGTTGACCAGGCTGACTTGCATCATGGCGCCGAACTCGCCGGTCTGCACCTCGCCGTGCGCGGCGCGCGCACGCGCCACGAAATGGTTGTACAGGCGTTCGCCATCGGCGGGCGCCGCGGCCGGGGTGAAACTGGGCCGCGTGCCACTGTTGGTATCGGCGGCCAGCGTGAACTGCGACACCACCAGCAGGCCACCGCGCGTGCCACGGCCATCGATGTCCTGCACGGGCAGGTTCATCTTGCCGGCCTCATCGGAGAACACACGGTAGGCCAGCAGCTTGGCGAGCAGGCGTTCGGCCTGCGCTTCGGCGTCGCCGCGCTCGGCGCAGACCAGCGCCAGCAGCCCGGCGCCGATCTCCCCGGTGGTGCGGCCATCGACAGTGACGCGGGCCTGGGCGACCCGCTGGATCAACGCAATCATGAGCCGTTCCTGCCCGGCCTCAAGCCAGCGTCACGCGTGCGAAGCGGCGCTTGCCCACCTGCACGACGTAGCTGCCGGCCTCGACCTTCAGCCCCTTGTCGCTGATGATGGTACCGTCGATCTTGACGCCGCCCTGTTCGATATTGCGGTTGGCTTCCGACGTGGACGGCACCAGATTGGCCTGCTTGAGCAACTGGCCGATGCCCAGCGGTGCGCCGGAAAGGCTGACCTCGGGGATTTCGTCGGGCACGCCGCCGCGCGCGCGGTGGTTGAAATCCTCGAGCGCGCGGTCGGCATCGGCCGCGCTGTGGAAGCGCGTGACGATCTCCTGGCCAAGCATCACCTTGCAGTCGCGCGGATTACGGCCCAGCGAGATCTCCTGCTTCATCAGGTCGATCTCGCTCATGGGGCGGAACGACAGCAGCTCGTAGTACTTCCACATCAAGTCATCCGAGATGCTCATCAGCTTGCCGAACATCTCGCTCGGGGCTTCGGTCACGCCGATGTAGTTGCCCTTGGACTTGGACATCTTCTCCACGCCATCCAGGCCCACCAGCAGCGGCATGGTCAGGATGCACTGCTGCTCCTGGCCGTATTCCTTCTGCAGCTCCCGGCCCACCAGCAGGTTGAACTTCTGGTCGGTGCCGCCCAGTTCCAGGTCGGCCTTGAGCGCGACGGAGTCGTAGCCCTGCATGAGCGGGTAAAGGAACTCATGCACCGAAATCGGAATCCCAGTGCGGAAGCGTTTGGTGAAGTCGTCGCGCTCCATCATCCGCGCCACGGTGTACTTGGCCGCCAGCTGGATCATGCCGCGCGCGCCCAGCGGATCGCACCACTCGCTGTTGTAGCGGATCTCGGTCTTGGCCGGATCCAGTACCAGGCTCGCCTGGCTGTAGTAGGTCTGGGCGTTGGCCTCGATCTGCTCGCGCGTGAGCGGAGGACGGGTGGCGTTGCGCCCGGACGGATCGCCGATGGTGGAGGTGAAATCGCCGATCAGGAAGATGACCTGGTGGCCCAGGTCTTGCAACTGACGCATCTTGTTGAGCACCACCGTGTGGCCGATATGGATATCGGGCGCGGTCGGGTCCAGCCCCAGCTTGATGCGCAGCGGCACACCGGTGGCCTCGCTGCGCGCGAGCTTGGCCAGCCATTCGGATTCGACCAGCAGTTCGTCGCAACCGCGCTTGGACACCTCCAGGGCGTGCATCACGGTGGGCGTGAGGGGGTAGGAAGTGGCAGCGCCGGAGGAAACTTCAGTCATGACGTAAGTCTTTGAAAAACATGAGAATTCAGACCGCGGCACAAAACGGCTTGCGGCCGGTTTTGGTATAATCCGCGCTTCTTGTGCAAACGGGATTGTTCCCGTGGGCCAACCGCCATTCTAGGCGGCAAACCAATATGGCAGGCGCCGCACCTCCGGGGAGGAAGGCAGACGAGGCAAAAAATCGTCGCGGCAACGCAGCCCGAAACAAAGAGTGAATTTTACGTGATGTGGTCCAGACTCCGCGAAGTTTTCGCGCGGGAGCTGGTGGTTCTGGTCGATCCTACCAATGCCCTGCACGCCCGTCGGCGCAAGCAGTTGACAGCGGCGGTGGGTACGGTGTTCACGCTGGGCATGGCAGCCGCCATGGGCGTGGCCCCCCGTAGCGCCTTCGACGACCCCCAGGCTCCGCGTGTCCGGGAGGCGATACGCCTGCCCGATCTACGCACGCAACTCGAACAGCTTACCGAAACCGACGCCACCTTTGTGCGCGAAGAGCGCATGCAGCGCGGCGACACCATTGCCAGCCTGCTCAAGCGGCTCGGTGTGGACGACCCCGATGCGCAGGCCTTTATCCGCCGCAACACCACCGCGCGCGGCCTGTTCGACCTCAATCCCGGCCAGACAGTGCAGGCCGAGGTTGACGAGAACAACCTGCTGGTGTCGCTGCAAGCCAATCTCGGTGGTGACGCAAACGCCTCCCGCGAACTGGTGATCGAACGCGCGGGCGACCCTGCCGATCCGGTCTACAAGGCCCGCGTGCAGTCGGTGAAGAACGAGCTGCACTATGAGATGCTGTCCGGCGCCATTGCCTCGGGTGGTTTCTTCAAGGCCATGGACGCGGCCAATGTGCCCGACGAGATCGTCCAGCAGATGCTATCGATCTTCTCCGGCGTGATCGATTTCCACCATGACATCACCAGCGGAGACCGCTTCCGCATCGTCTACGAAGCGGGCTTCCGCGACGGTGCGTTCGTGCGCAACGGGCGCGTGATGGCGGTCGAGCTGATCAACCACAACCAGTTGCACCAGGCGCTCTGGTACGCACCGGAAGGCAGCAAGCAGGGCGCATACTACACCTTTGACGGGCGCAGCATGAAGCGGCCGTTCCTGCGCTCGCCGGTGGAGTTCTCGCGCGTGTCGTCGGGCTTTGGCGGGCGCGACCATCCGCTGCACCACCACTGGGCACAGCACAAGGGCGTGGACTTTGCCGCACCTACGGGCACCAAGGTGATGGCCACCGGCGACGGCGAAGTCGAGTTTGTCGGTCAGCAGAACGGCTACGGCAACATCGTCATCCTCAAGCACCATAGCGGCTACTCCACCTACTACGCGCACCTGTCCGGCTTTGCCACGATGAAGCGCGGGCAGCATGTGTCGCAAGGCGAGGTCATTGGCTACGTCGGCCAGACCGGCTGGGCCACCGGCCCGCACCTGCACTACGAGTTCCGCGTCAACGATGTGCCGCTGAACCCGCTGGCCATCGCCGCGCTCGACACGCCCGCTCTGTCCGGCCCGGCGCGCCAGCAGTTCCTGAGCTATACCAGCGAGATGCTCAGCCGCATCAACGCGCTGCGTACCTACAACGTGGCTTCGGCCAGCAATTGATCCATCGAGCCTGCCCAGCATGCCAACTTCGTCCCCAGACTGCTTTATCGGCATCATGTCCGGCACCAGCATGGACGGCGCGGACGGCGTGCTGGTCGATTTCTCGGGGCCACGGCCCACGGTGCTGGCGGCGGCCTTCCAGTCCTTCCCGGCCGAACTGCGCGACGCGTTCAGCGCGCTGCAGCAGCCCGGCGATGATGAAATCCACCGCGAGGCGCTGGCCGCCAATGGGCTGGCGCGCGTCTATGCGGCTTGCGTGGCAACCCTGCTGCGCAATGCCGGGCTGGCGCCGGAGGCCATCGCGGCAATCGGTGCGCACGGCCAGACCGTGCGCCATCGGCCCGGCTTGTACGACGGCATCGGCTATACCCGCCAGAGCCAGCAACCCGCGCTGCTGGCAGAGTTGACGGGCATCGACGTGGTGGCGGATTTCCGCAGCCGCGACGTGGCGGCCGGCGGCCAGGGCGCACCCTTGGTACCGGCGGTGCACCAGGCGCTGTTCGGCGACGCCGCCCAGACACGGGTGGCCTGCAATATCGGCGGAATCTCCAATATCAGCGTGCTGCCCGCCGCCAGCGAAGGCGGCGCGGCGCGGCCGGTCACCGGCTTCGACTGCGGCCCGGGCAACGTGCTGCTCGACTACTGGATCGACCGGCATCACGGCCTGGCCTACGACGCCGACGGCGCCTGGGGCGCCAGCGGCAAGGTCGACCAGGCGCTGCTGGCGCGCCTGCTGGCCGAGCCTTATTTCAGCGTGGCCCCGCCCAAGAGCACGGGCCGCGACCTGTTCCATCCTGCTTGGCTGGAAAATCATCTTTCCCAGCACGGCACGGCACTCGATCCCGCCGACGTGCAGGCCACGCTGGCCGCGCTGAGCGCCGAAGCCATCGCCCGCGATGTCAAGCAGCACGCGCCCGACGCGGCGCGGCTGATTGTGTGCGGCGGCGGCGCCCGCAACCGCCTGGTGATGGCGTTGCTGGCGCAGGCGCTGCCCGCTGTCACGGTGCAAAGCTCGGACGAACTGGGCGTTCCGGTATCACAGGTGGAGGGCATCGCTTTTGCGTGGCTGGCGCGGCAGATGCTGCACGGGGCGCCGGGCAATGTGCCTACCGTCACTGGCGCGGCCGGCCCGCGTGTCTTGGGCGCGCTCTACCCTCGATAGCCACACCTCGCCACCCTCACGCCGGCTCGGCGTGGCCTGCCTCGCAAACCCACTGGATAAACGCTTGCGCGACGGGCGAAGGCCGCATGGCTGGCGAACGCGCCAGCACCACGCGCTGCGGCGCCACGGCCTCGCGCAGCGGCAAGCAAACGATGGGCTGCCCGTCATAGCTGTGGTCGCCCGCGGGGCGCGTGCATGACAGCGCCACGCCATAGCCGTGCGCCACCAGGCCGCGCTGCATCTCGAAGGTCTGCGTGTACTGGTGCAGTTGCGGGCGCAAGCCGTGCGCCCAGAACAGCGAGAGGAAGTACTCACGTGTTTGCGCAATATCCTCCAGGATCAGCCGTTCGCCAGCAAGGTCTTTCAGACTTACGCTTTGCTGGGCGGCCAGCGCATGGCCGGGGTGCAGCAGCGCGTAAGGCGCAAGCCGGGCAAGTATCCAGCGCGCAATGCGCTGGTCGAAGCCGAGATCGTAGGTCAGCGCCAGTTCCGCCTTGCCGGCAGCGAGCGTGCGATGCACCGTGGCCAGGTCGGCCTCGAACAGCGTCACGGCAACATGCGGATGCAGCCGCCGGAAGCCGGCCAGCAGCCGCGGTGCGTAGTAGGCGCCAAGATCCTGGAAGCACGTCAGCGACAGTTGCCCGCTAAGGCCGCACGCCTGTGCCTGGTCCACGCCATCGGTTGCCAGGCCGGCGGCCAGCGCCAGGATGTCGCGGGCGCGGCCCAGCAGGCGCTGGCCAGCCGGCGTCAGCTCCAGACCGCGGCTGACCTGGCGGCGAAACAGGGTCTCGCCTAGCGTTTCCTCAAGCTGCGCCACGGCCTGCGACACGGAAGGCTGCGATACGTGGCGCGCACGGGCAGCCGCGCTGATGCTGCCGTGCTCGGCGGCCGCGACAAAATACTCGAGCTGGCGGAAGGAGAATCCAATCATGATTTCCTATACTACAGCATAGGAAATATATTCTTTTCCTATTGCCATGCTGCCCCGATACTCGTCCCAAGCCAGCCATCCACGGGACCCTCATGCACATCACCGCAACCGAAATCGAGACCTACCAGCGCGACGGCGCCCTGGTGTTGCGCGGCGCCTTCACTGATTGGGTGACGCCGCTACGCGAAGGATTCGAGCAGAATCTCGCGAAGCCGGGCCCTTTTGCCATCGAGAACGTCGGCAGCGGTGAGCGCGGCCGCTTTTTCGAGGATTACTGCAACTGGGAGCGCATCCAGCCGTTCGCCGACTTCATCCGGCGCTCACCGGCCGCAGCCATCGCCGGCCACATCATGCAGGCCGAGGCCGTCCAGGTGTTCCACGAGCACATCCTGGTCAAGGAACCGGGCACGGCAAAGCCCACACCGTGGCACCAGGACCTGCCCTACTACTGCGTGGATGGCCTGCAGACCGCGAGCTACTGGATCCCACTGGACCCTGTCACCACCGCCAATACCTTGCGCGTGGTGCTGGGCTCGCACCGCTGGCCCAAACTGGTCAGGCCCAAGCGCTGGGCCAGCAATGAGAATTTCTATGCTGGCAGCGACCGCTTCATGGAGATGCCGGACGTGGACGACGGCAGCCACACAATCCTGATACCGGAGCTGGAGCCGGGCGATGCCGTGGTGTTCGACTTCCGCACGGTACATGGTGCCGCGGGCAATACCGGCACGGGACGCCGCCGCGCCTTCTCGGCACGCTTCCTGGGCGACGACGTGCGCTACCTGGAGCGGCCTGGCCGCACCTCGCCGCCCTTCCCCGGAATCGGCCTGGCCAGCGGCGAGCGGATGCGCGAGGACTGGTTCCCGGTGGTCTGGCGCCGGGACGCATAAATAAAAAAGCGCACCAAAGTGCGCTTTTTTATTGCCGCGAGAACCTGTCGGAAGCCGCGGCGCCCTTGCGAGCCTTATACCGAGAACGAAGAGCCGCAACCGCAGGTGGTGCTTGCGTTGGGGTTCTTGATCACGAACTGTGCGCCGTTGATGTCTTCCTTGTAATCGATCTCGGCGCCCACCAGATACTGGTAGCTCATCGAATCGATCAACAGCGTGACGCCATTCTTGTCCAGCGTGGTGTCGTCCTCGTTCACCTCTTCGTCGAAGGTGAAGCCATACTGGAAGCCGGAACAGCCGCCGCCCTGCACGAACACGCGCAGTTTCAGATCGGCATTGCCCTCTTCCTCGATCAACTGCTTGACCTTGTCGGCAGCGCTGTCAGTAAAGACGAACGGGGCCGGCATGTCCTCGGTAACGGGTGCCTCTGCGACTGCGTTCATGGGGTTCTCCTATGTAGATACGCCTGTATTTTAAGCGCTCCGGGAAGATCGTGCCGAAACCCCGTGAATTCAAGGGGTTCTGTTGATGCAACCAGGCCACGGGTGCCGTATCAGGCGGATTCTTGCGTGCCGGATGCCAGAACCAGGTTGGGCAGCGCCTTGGGTTGCGCATTGCCGAGCGGCACGAGACGGCCCTCCACCAATGCCCCCTGGTGCATTTCCAGCGCGGCGTAGTGCACCTCGCCCTGCACGCGGGCGTGCGGTTGCAGCTCCAGCAGCTCGGTCGCGTGCACAGGCCCGGTGACCGTGCCGTTGAGAATCAGGTGCCCGACCCGGACTTCGCCCTCGACCACGCCTTTTTCGCTGATGACCAGCATGCTCGCCTGGTCGGCAGCCGCCGTCACGTTGCCGCGTACCCGGCCATCCAGGCGCAGGCCACCCGAAAACGTCAGGTCGCCCTGGATCACGCTGTGCTGGCCAATCAGGGTATCGATCGACAAGCCCTTCTTTTTGGAAAACAACATAGGTCCCTTTTTTCGTTGCTGGCCCAGCGCACCCTCACGGCATGGCCGTCTGGGTCGCGCGCAACTGACCGTTTTGCAAAATTCGTACCGTGACCGCCCGCACTGTGGCGCCGGCAGGCAGCGCAAAGGCACTTTCGATCCGCTGGTAGTGCGTGACCTGCAGGCCAGGCAACGAACCGGCGCCATTTTCCGGCAGGCTCAGGGTGACCGGCTTGCCATCCCGCAACAGCGAAACGACCAACTGTAACTCACCGCGGAACTCCGGCAAGGATGAAAAAGCCTTGGATCCACCCTGCATTATCAGCAATCGATAGTGCATCTTCAGTGGGTCGGCTTCATCAAGACCCACGCGAAAACTCCGCACATGGATGCCGGACGTATTGCCGCTGGCCGGGAGCAGGCCCTCGAAAAATGCCAGGTCTTCCTTGAGTTGAGCGACCTCGCCTTCCGCCGTCTTCAACTGCCCGGCCAGCGCCTCCTGGGCGCTGCGGGCCATCTGCAACTGCGCCTCGGCGGTGTTGGCCACCGCCTGCAAGCGCTCGTGCTGAGCCGTCATCGCCGCCACCTGCTCGCGCAGCGCCTTGTTTTCCGCCGTCATATCCGGCGCACCCGTCAGCCGCCGGCCAGCGTCGTACGCCCAACGCGCGGCGACCACCACCACCACGAGCACGACGACGAGCGCCGCGGCGGCGCCCAGCACGCGCAGCGGCCACGGCAGATGCGAACGCACCGCCAGGCTCCCGGATAGCGAGCCCCGGCGCGGGCGCAGCACGCGATACTTCATGCGCCGCGGGCTCGCGGCACCGTCAGGCGGGCGCGGTGCAGGTCGGCAGGCCATCGCATCCAATGCATCATGGTCGGGTTCTCCGGACGGCAAGAGCAGGGATTGTATCCGGGGAGATGCAAAGTATTTGTAAAACGTGGTGATAGCCTGCCGTTGCGCGGCATTGCACGCGCCTTCACCGGCGCTAGCGGCGAAAAAAAAACCGCACGGCGAACCGTGCGGTTTTTTCTGAACGGCCAGATCCGGTTGAACCGGACCCGCCGAACACACATTAACGCTTCGAGAATTGCTTCCGACGACGCGCCTTGTGGAAACCGACCTTCTTACGTTCCACTTCACGCGCATCGCGCGTGACGAAACCGGCCTTGGACAGCGACGGCTTCAGGGTGGCATCGTAGTCGATCAGTGCACGGGTGATGCCGTGGCGCACTGCGCCGGCTTGACCCGTTTCACCGCCGCCAGTGACGTTGACCTTGATGTCGAAGGTCTGTGCGTTGGCAGTCAGTTCGAGCGGCTGGCGCACGATCATCAGCGAGGTTTCGCGAGCGAAATACTCATTGATGGGCTTGCCATTGACGATGATATCGCCCTTGCCCGACTTGATGAAGACCCGAGCCACTGCGCTCTTGCGGCGGCCAGTACCGTAATTCCAATTTCCGATCATGGATGGCCCCCTTAGATTTCCAGCGCTTTAGGCTGCTGCGCTTCATGCGGATGCTCGGCTTCGGCGTAAACCTTCAGCTTCTTGATCATCGCATAGCCCAGCGGGCCCTTCGGCAACATGCCCTTCACAGCTTTTTCCAGGGCACGGCCCGGGAAACGTTGCTGCATCTTACCGAACGTCGTTTCGTAAATGCCGCCCGGGTAACCCGAGTGACGATAGTACTTCTTGTCGGTTTCTTTGGTACCCGTGACACGCAGCTTGCCTGCGTTGACGATGATGATGTAATCACCCGTGTCGACGTGCGGAGTAAATTCCGGCTTGTGCTTGCCGCGCAGTCGGCGTGCCACTTCGCTGGCAACACGGCCGAGGACTTTGTCCGTCGCGTCAATCACGTACCAGTCGCGCTTAACCTCTGCAGGCTTTGCGGAAAAGGTCTTCATGATTTTTCCTGAGACTTGTAGAACCTGCCCGAAACATTGACTTTACGTCGTCGGCCGACCCTTAGGATCTGACCTTCCTGCTTGTATGTGCAGGCTCTCCCTGAATTCCTTCCCGCGGGCATGACGGAAAAGCCTACGAGTATACTGCGGACTGAGGCCGGAGCACAAGGAAAGTTAGGGAAGAACGCCAAGATGGTGCCGCTCCGTGCGCTGCTCGCCATCCGGAATGGCAGCAAACAGCATAAAAGCAAGCCATGAAGCACTTCACAGCAGGATGTGCATCCGGCCTGGCTGGCGCAGAATAAAAAAAACCCAAGCTATTGAGCTTGGGTTTGAATCCACCAAAGGAGGAGGGTGGAGGAGACACCGGGAGATCGACGGGGCTGGATCGTGGTGCGGGCCGGCGAATGTGGCTGAAACCATCCGATTCGCTTTCGCACTCTGCGCCGTGTTGTGCGCCGTCGTTCAATGATTCAAATTATACATGAGCGCTCTCCCAGCGCAAGGAAATTTGCAGTGCGAAATGTTGTTCCGCATTGTGAAAAACCATCAAGAGGCACAGGGAGATTTTTTATATAATAAAATCAACAACTTAATGATTGATCGTGTTGTCACAGCACTGTCATCTTAGAAGAAAGCTTCAGTTTTCGGGAAAATTGTCGAGTTACGGCGCTTCTAGCTAAGTGGCCTATACTCAAAAAGCAAGCTTTGAAATCGCGTGTTCATGATCGAATACGCACTCACTAGAACGCAGGATCGAACAAAATGGAATGCAAAGTAACTTGGATGGGCACCGACGGCATGAGTTTCGTGGCCGAGACGGGCAGCGGCCATATCGTGGCGATGGACGGTGCGCCCGAGGGCGGCGGCCACAACCTTGCCCCGCGTCCGATGGAAATGGTTCTGCTGGGCACCGGCGGCTGCACCGCCTATGACGTGGTGCTGATCCTGAAGAAGAGCCGGCAGGATGTGCGCGGCTGCAGCGTGAAGCTGCAAGCGGAGCGCGCCAGCGAAGACCCGAAGGTGTTCACCAAGATCAACTTCCATTTCACGGTGAGCGGGCGCAACCTGAACCCCGGCGCGGTCGAGCGTGCCATCCACCTGTCGCACGACAAGTATTGCTCGGCCTCCATCATGCTGGCCAAGACGGCGGAAATCACGCACACGATGGAAATTGTAGAGGTGTAGGCGCCTGGCGCCTGCCCAGCCCCGGGGGAGCCGGCGGTGGCGCCCCCAATTGGGATGGGTGCGCGCCACGCTAAAGAATCAGAAGCAAAGCAGGCCGATAAGCCGGATTCTGTGCGCGCCGGCTTCCTTGCGGTTGCCGGCACGTGACAATCATTCCTCTAGGCCGGTCGTTACCGACCGGCTCAAGCTCCCTACCCGCAGGCTCAGCGGGCCGCCTCAATGCCTGCCTATTTGGGATTGCTCCAGGTGGAGGTTACCGCGTTTCACCCTTCCCATCGGGCGAACCCGATGGCAAGACTCGTCTCTGTGGCCCTATTCCGCACGTTGCCGTGGATGGCTATTAGCCAACACCCTGCCCTATGGAGTCCGGACTTTCCTCCCCTTGCACCACGAGGGTGCAAGCAGCGATTGTCTGGCCTGCTTTGCGGCCCGCAGTCTAACACCGTTTGGCCACGAACCGGCCACCCTCATGCGGCCTGCGCGCGGCGCCCGCGACGGAACACCGTGGTATCCGCGTAGTAGGCCGGATCGCGATTGGCTTCGCACCAGCCGGGAATGCCCAGCACCGGCAACGGCGCAAAGCGGCCGCTGTGCAGCTCGGCCGCTTCCAACGAGGCGCACACGGAATCGTCGAGCGAGCCGGGGAGCGCGGCGCCTGCAGCCGGCGGGACGGCCAGCGGCCATGCATGCGCGGTCAGGGCCTTATAGGGCCGCACCAGCTTCTCCAGCAAGGCGTGGCCGAAGGGCACCACGCTGCAGCGGGCGGTGCTGTCACGGCTGCCGGCATGCTCGCTACCGTCCCAGACATCCCGCCGCGCCACGAACAGGTGCTCCCAGCCGAAACCGCGCAAAACGAACTCCAGGCCACTGTCGGCACTCAGGAACAGAATGGCGTTCTCGTCGAACAAGGTCGCGGCATCGCGCAGGCTGCCACGGCGGCCCTGCACGCCCGCCACCGCGATAGCGTGGGCCTGCAGCCGGTTCAGCACGCGTTTGGAACGGGGAAAATGCAGCCAGATGAGCGCATTGAAGAAATCGTGCAAGTTGTCGCGCGTCGGCACGGCGCCGGTGGCGTAAATATGTGCCTCGTAGGCCGTGCCGGCGGGCAATTCGGCTTGCGCAACGAAACGCAGCGGCACACCGCGGGCGTTGCGCAGCGCGCGCTGCGTGGCCACTTCGCTGAGGACGGCGCGCAGGTCGGCGCCGCCTCGCAACGCGCTGCCCAGCGCCGAGCCGATGGTGGCGAACGGCCGGAACCACGGCTGTGCCCAGTCGATCTGCGCCACCGCCGCAGCCAGCGCCAGCCGGACCTGGCTTTCTGCTTGCACTTGCACTTCGCCAGTGCGGCTTAGCGGGCCTTCCAATGCAGCGTCTCGCCGCCGCGCAGCGGCACCAGCGTGGTGTCGCCATAGGGCAGTTCGGCTGGCAGTTCCCACGCCTCGCGGACCAGGGTGAGCGTGCCGCTATTTCGCGGCAGGCTGTAGAACGCCGGGCCGTTGAAGCTGGCGAAGGCTTCCAGCTTGTCCAGGGCACCGGCGGCTTCGAAGGCCTCGGCGTAGAGCTCCATGGCGTGCAGCCCGGTATAGCAGCCGGCGCAGCCGCAGGCATGTTCCTTCAGCCCGCGCGCGTGCGGCGCGCTGTCTGTGCCGAGGAAGAAGCGCTCGCTGCCGGACACGGCCGCGGCCACCAGGGCTTCGCGGTGGGTCTCGCGTTTGAGCACCGGCAGGCAGTAATAGTGCGGGCGGATGCCGCCGGTGAAGATGGCGTTGCGGTTGTACAGCAGGTGATGCGCAGTGATGGTGGCGGCGACGGGGCCTTCCGCGTCGCGCACGTACTCGGCCGCATCCTTGGTGGTGATGTGCTCGAACACCACCTTGAGCGCCGGGAAATCGCGGCGCAGCGGCGTCATGACCTTGTCGATGAAGACGGCTTCGCGGTCGAAGATGTCGATCGCCGGATCGGTCACTTCGCCGTGCACCAGCAGCGGCAGGCCCACGCGCTGCATGGCTTCCAGCGCTGCCGCGCAGTGACGCAGGTCGGTCACGCCGGCATCGCTGTTGGTGGTGGCACCGGCCGGATACAGCTTCACCCCGTGCACGAAGCCGCTGGCCTTGGCAGCGACGATCTCCTCGGCGGTAGTCTTGTCGGTCAGGTACAGCGTCATCAGCGGCTCGAACGCCATGCCCGCCGGCAGCGCGGCCAGGATGCGGTCGCGGTAGGCCGCGGCCTGCGCAACCGTGGTCACGGGCGGCTTCAGGTTGGGCATGATGATGGCGCGGGCGAACTGGCGGGCGGTATCCGGCAGGACGGCGGCGAGGGCCGTACCGTCGCGCAGGTGCAGGTGCCAGTCGTCCGGGCGGGTAATGGTGAGAGTCTGGGTCATGGCTTTCGGGGGCCGGCCGGCAGTCGCGGCTGGCGCTTATCAGGGATTACAGAATCAGGATGGCGCGGTAGTCATTCACATTGGTCCGCGTGGGGCCCGTCACCACGAGGTCGCCGGCGGCTTCGAAGAAACCCCAGGCATCATGCGCATCGAGCCGGGCGCGCGCCGGTGCACCGGCAGCCTGCGCACGCGCGAGCGTGGACGGGTCCAGCAACGCGCCGGCATTATCCTCGGAGCCGTCGATGCCGTCGGTGTCCGCCGCGATGGCGTACACATTATCAACGCCATCCAGCTCCAGGGCGAGCGACAGCAGGAATTCCGAGCACCGTCCGCCACGGGGCTTTCCAGCCGCCCCGCCACCGCCCTGCGGCAACGTGACGGTGCACTCACCACCGGAAATCAGCACCACGGGCACCGCGAATGGCGCATTGTACGCGCGTATCTCGCGCACCAGCGCCGCGTAGACCCGGGCAACTTCCTGCGCCTCGCCAGTCACCGTGTCGCCCAGCACCACCGGCTGGATGCCGCGCGCGCGGAAGTGATCCGCTGCCGCCATCAGGCTGCCGTGGGCGGTAGCAATCACACGATTCTCAACCCGCGCGAACAGCGGATCGCCAGGCTTGGGCGTTTCCGCCACTTCGCCGCGCGCACCGCGCTCCAGGTAAGCCTGCACCACGGGCGGGACCACCGCACCGTAGCGGCGCAGGACCGCCAGGGCATCGGCGTAGGTACTGGCGTCGGGCACGGTGGGGCCGGAGGCGATGGCGCTGGGGTCATCCCCGGCCACGTCCGACACGATCAGCGTGGTCACCGGCGCGCGGCAAGCCTGGGCGAGGTGCCCACCCTGGATGCGCGACAGGTGCTTGCGCACGATATTCATGTCCGTGATGGGAGCGCCGCAGCGCAGCAGCTCCTGCGTGGTGGCCTTGAGGTCCGCCATGCCGATGCCCTCGGCCGGCAGCGACAGCAGGCTGGAGCCGCCGCCGGACACCAGCACGATCAGCCTGTCATCCGGCCCGAGCTCGCCCGCCCGCGCCAAGATCTCTGCCGCGGCGCGCTCGCCGGCCTCGTCCGGCACCGGGTGGCCGGCCTCTATCACGCGCACGTGTTCGGTCGGCAGGCCGTGGGCGTAGCGCGTCACCACCAGCCCGTCGAGCTGCACCGCGCTGTTCTGGCTGGCATATGCCCGCTCCACGGCCAGCGCCATCGAGGCCGCAGCCTTGCCGGCGCCTACCACCAGGGTACGCCCGCCAGCCTGGGGCGACGGCAGGTGGTCCGCCACGATGCGCAGCGGATCCGCTGCCGCCACCGCGGCATGGAAGCTATCGAGCAGCAGGGCACGCGCGTCGGCCGCGGCGACCGGCAAAGGTTGGGCGGTCGTGCTCACAGCGCTTGCGCGATGGCCTGGCCCAGGTCGGCCGTGCCAGCCTTGCCGCCAATGTCGCGGGTCAGCGGGGCATGCTCCGGCCCGGCCGACAGCACCTTCTCGATGGCGCCCAGCACGGCCGCGCCGGCTTCCGGCTGGCCCAGATGTTCCAACATCATGGCGCCACACCAGATCTGGCCGATCGGGTTGGCCACACCGCGCCCTGCGATGTCCGGCGCAGAGCCATGCACCGGCTCGAACAGGCTGGGGAAGGTGCGGTCGGGGTTGATATTGCCCGAGGGCGCGATGCCGATGGTGCCGGTACAGGCCGGCCCCAGGTCGGACAGGATGTCGCCGAACAGGTTGCTGGCGACCACCACGTCGAACCAGTCCGGATGCTGGACGAAGTGCGCGGTGAGGATGTCGATGTGGTACTTGTCAACCTTCACGCCGGGGTAGTGGGTAGCCATGGCCTCCACCCGCTCGTCCCAGTACGGCATGGTGATGGAGATGCCGTTGGACTTGGTAGCCGAGGTCAGATGCCTGGCCGGACGCTTTTGCGCCAACTCGAAGGCGAACTTGAGGATGCGGTCCACGCCCGTGCGCGTCATCACCGTTTCCTGGATCACCACCTCGCGCTCGGTGCCGGGGAACATGCGCCCGCCGATGCTGGAGTACTCGCCCTCGGTGTTCTCGCGCACTACGTAGAAATCGATGTCGCCCGGCTTGCGCGCATTGCCGTCGCGGTCCACCAGCGGGCTGCGGATACCGGGCATCAGCCGCACCGGGCGCAGGTTGACGTATTGGTCAAAGGAGCGCCGGAACTGCAGCAGCGAGCCCCACAGCGAGACATGGTCGGGCACGGCGTCCGGCCAGCCCACCGCGCCGAAGTAGATGGCGTCGTACTTGACCAGGGTGTCGAACCAGTCGTCCGGCAGCATCTTGCCGTGGCGGGCGTAGTAGTCGCAGCTGGAGAAGTCGAAGTGATCGAACTGCATGTCGATGCCGAACCGGCGCGCGGCGGCGTCCATTACGCGCAGGCCCTCAGGCATCACTTCAGTGCCGATGCCATCGCCGGGGATGACTGCGATCTTGTATTTGCTCATGTCTCGAGGGCCCGCTGAATGGTATTGAAATCGGGGAAAAACGCGCTGCGCTTGGCAGATAACCCGGGCAGGCCGGATAATGGAACATTCTATTGCAATCCGGCAGCCTGCTGCCGGTCCGGTGCCCGCCATGTGCCAGCTGCTCGGCATGAACTGCGCCACGCCGACCGACGTGACGTTCTCCTTTACCGGCTTCGCCGCCCGCGGCGGCGTCACGGATCACCATGCCGATGGCTTTGGCGTGGCGTTCTTCGAGGACAAGGCCTGCCGCCTGTTCATCGACAACCAGTCCGCCGGCACCTCGCCCGTGGCTGAGCTGGTCAAGCGCTACCCGATCAAGTCCAAGAACGTCATCTCCCATATCCGCAAGGCGACCCAGGGCACGGTGCGGCTGGAAAACTGCCACCCCTTCATGCGCGAGCTGTGGGGGCGGCACTGGATCTTCGCCCACAACGGCGACCTGAAGGACTTCTCGCCTTTCCTGTCTGGGGTCTACCAGCCGGTCGGCGACACCGATAGTGAACTCGCCTTCTGCACGCTGATGCAGGGGCTGCGCAAGCGCTTCCCCGGCTCGCAGCCGCCGCTCAACGAGCTGTGCCACGCGCTGGCGGACATCACGCGCGAGATCACGCAGCACGGCGTGTTCAACTACCTGCTGTCCAATGGCCAGGCCTTGTTCTCCCACTGCTCCACGCGCCTGTACTACATCGTGCGCCAGTGGCCCTTCTCCACCGCCCACCTGATCGATGCCGATCTGTCGATCGATTTCGCCCAGGTCACCACGCCCGACGACCGCGTGGCGGTGATCGCCACCGCGCCACTGACCGACAACGAAACCTGGACCGCCTTCGCGCCCGGCGAGCTGATGATGTTCGAGGAAGGCCGCTCGGTGATGACGCTGACCGTGCCGATCCCGCCGGAAGTCCAGGCCAAGAACGCGGCCAACAGCGACTGCACCTGAGCCATTGCGGGCAAGCCATGCAAAAAGGGACGCCGAGGCGTCCCTTCTTGCATCCTGCCACCCATCGGCGCGGCGGGGCGGCGGCCCGCATCAGTGATGCAGGATCTTCGACAGGAACTGCCTGGCCCGCTCGGAGCGCGCTTCGATATTGCCGAAGAACTCTTCCTTGGCGCAGTCCTCGACGATCTTGCCCTGGTCCATGAAGATCACGCGGTTGGCGACCTTGCGCGCGAAACCCATTTCGTGGGTCACGCACATCATGGTCATGCCTTCCTGCGCCAGCTGCACCATCACATCCAGCACTTCGTTGACCATCTCCGGGTCCAGCGCGGAGGTCGGCTCGTCGAACAGCATGCAGATCGGATCCATCGACAGCGCGCGGGCAATTGCCACGCGCTGCTGCTGGCCGCCCGACAGCTGGCCCGGGAACTTGGCCGCCTGGGCTTTGAGGCCCACGCGATCCAGGTACTTCAGGCCCTTCGCCGTTGCCTCTTCCTTCGAGCGGCCAAGCACCTTCATCTGCGCGATGGTCAGGTTCTCGGTGATCGACAGGTGGGGGAACAGCTCAAAGTTCTGGAACACCATGCCCACGCGCGAACGCAGCTTGGGCAGGTTGGTCTTGGGCGAGCCCACCGAGGTGCCGTCCACCGTGATGTCGCCCTTCTGGAAGGGCTCCAGCGCGTTGACGGTCTTGATCAGCGTCGACTTGCCCGAGCCCGAGGGGCCGCACACCACCACAACTTCGCCCTTGGCGACCTTGGTGGTGCAATCGGTCAGCACCTGGAAGGCGCCATACCACTTGGAGACGTTATTGATTTCAATCATACGGCCACCTTTTTCTGGTAACGCTTGACCAGCAGCGATGCGGAGAAACAGATAATGAAATACACCAGCCCGGCGAACAGCAGCATCTCCACGATGCGGCCGTCACGCTCGCCGATGCCGTAGGCCTGGCCAAAGAAGTCCGCCAGCGCACTCACGTAGACCAGCGACGTATCCTGGAACAGGATGATGCCTTGCGTGAGCAGCAGCGGCACCATGTTGCGGAAGGCCTGCGGCAGGATCACCAGACGCATCGACTGCCCGTAGGTCATGCCCATGGCCTGCGCGGCGAACATCTGCCCGCGCGACACGCTCTGGATACCCGCGCGGATGATCTCGGAATAGTACGCCGCCTCGAACAAGGCAAAGGCAATCAGCGCCGAGGTCATGCGCAGGTCGGATGCCTGCGACAGGTTGAACGCCTTTTGCAGCAGCTGCGGGATGATCAGGAAGAACCACAACAGCACCATCACCAGCGGAATCGACCGGAAGATGGTGACGTAGCCCTGCGCGAACCAGTTCAGCGCCTTGACGGAGGACAGCCGCATCATCGCCAGGATGGTGCCCCAGACGATGCCGACCACCACCGCAGTGACGGTGATCTTGAGCGAGACCAGCATCCCCTCGCCCAGCACGTCCAGCGTGGTCGCGTTGATCGAGCTGAAATCGAATGTATATGCCATGACGTGTCCTCTTACTTGCCGCCGATGAAGCCGGGCACGCGGGTGCGGCCTTCGACCCAGCGCATGAGCAGCATGACCACGATATTGATCAACGCGTACATGATGGTCACCGCGATGAAGGACTCATACGGGCGCGCCGTGTAGTCCACCAGTTGGCGCCCCTGCGCCGCCAGCTCCAGCAGCCCGATGGTCGACGCCACAGCGGAGTTCTTGAAGATGTTCAGGAACTCCGAGGTCAGCGGCGGCACGATGACGCGGAACGACATCGGCAATAGCACGTAACGGTAAGTCTGGGCCAACGTGAAACCCATCGCCAGGCCGGCGTTGCGCTGGCCCGGCGGCAGTGAGTTGATCCCCGAGCGCACCTGCTCGCAGACCCGGGCTGCGGTAAACGTGCCCAGGCAAAGCATGGCTGCAATGAACTGCTGCGCGAACGGGTTCATCTGCTTGATCGCCTCGCCACCGGGCAACAGCTCGGGCATGACGAAATACCAGATAAACAACTGCACCAGCAGCGGGATATTACGGAAGATCTCTACGTAGGTGGCGGCCAGGCCGGACAGCCACTTGTTGGGCACCGTGCGCAGTACGCCGAGTACGGAGCCGATGACGAGGGCGATGATCCACGACGAGAGCCCGAGTGCAATGGTGACCTTCAGGCCGGAAATCATCCAGTCCAGGTAGGTCTCGTTCTGGGCCGCTTGTTCGAGGAATACACCCCAATGCCAGCTGTAGTTCATGATGTGTCCTCAAAAAGAAACGGAAGGACATGCCTTCCGTTTCACACAACCGGAATCCCAGTATCAGTCGAGCGCCTTGTCGTTCGGCGTCTTGAACAGTGCCTTCATGTCTTCCGACAGCGGGAAGTCCAGGTTCAGGCCCTTGGGCGGGACCGGCTGCTGGAACCACTTGGTGTACAGCGTGTTGATCGAGCCATCCTTCATCATGCCCGTGATCACGGTGTCCGACAGCTTCTTGAACTGCGCATCGTCCTTGCGGATCATGCAGCCATAGGACTCGCGCGATTGCGGCTTGCCCACCACGATCCAGTCGGCCGGGTTCTTGGCCTTGGCGCGTTCGCCATACAGCAGTGCATCGTCCATCATGAAGGCAACGGCGCGGCCCGATTCCAGCGTCAGGAACGACTGGCCATGGTCCTTGGTGCTGATGATGTTCATGCCCAGCTTCTGGTCATCGTTCATCTTGCGCAGCAGGCGTTCCGAGGTGGTGCCGGCGGTCGTCACCACGTTCTTGCCCTTGAGGTCGGCCCAGTCCTTGATGCCGCCATCCTTCTTCACCATGATGCGGGTGCCGATGATGAAGATGCTGGTGGTAAACGATGCCTGCTTCTGGCGCTCGAGGTTGTTGGTGGTCGAGCCGCACTCGATGTCGATGGTGCCGTTCTGCAGCAGGGTGATGCGGTTCTGCGAGGTGATCGGGATTTCCTTGACCTGCAGGTTCGGCAGCTTCAGCTGGTCCTTGATCGCTTCCACGATCTTGACATTGATGTCGTAGGAATAACCGACCTGGCGCACGCCGCCGAGGTTGTAGTTGAACGGAATCGACGACTCACGAACGCCAAGCGTAATCACACCGGTGTCTTTGATCTTCTGCAGCGTGCCCGTCAGTTGCTCGGCAGCTTGCGCGGTACCGCACAGCACGCCAGCAGCAATCATCAGGGAAGCCAACTTGGCAACATTCATAACATCTCCTTGACCATGAAGAGAAAGGCGGGACTCTAACAAAAAACCACCCGCCGACGAAATAGTATTGCGCAGGCAAGCACTCAAGACAACGGGTTTTTCCCCTAACAGCGCCATCTAAGGCATGGTTTGCAAGGCAAACGAGGCATGCCTCCACTGCCGTAAAGCCGTTGCGCTAACGCGTCGGGCCGGCCTTGCGGCAACGCCTCGCCAGCCCGGGAGCCCCCTGGCGCGCGCTGGGCGGCGAGCGCATACGACAACGCGGCTGCCGGGAAGCCCGGCAGCCGCGTTACCAATCCTGGATAGGCTTGTTGCGCCGCAGCATCGCCAGGTAGCGACGCTGCGGCGCCAAGCCGCGTCAGGCATCAGGGATAGAGACCGCGCATTTCGCGCGCCTGAAGAATCCGCGTGCACGCCACGATGAAAGCGGCCGTGCGCAAGGTAACCTTGTTGTCCTGAGCGACCTGCCAGATCGCCCGGAATGCCTCTTGCATGATTCGTACCAGGCGCTGGTTGATTTCCTCTTCGGTCCAGAAGAAGCTGGAAAAGTCCTGTACCCATTCGAAATAGGAGACCGTAACGCCGCCGGCATTGGCGATGACGTCGGGCGCCACCAGGATATTGCGCTCGCGCAGGATGTCGTCGGCCTCGGGCGTGGTCGGGCCGTTCGCACCTTCGATGACCATGCGTGCCTTGATGTGGGGCGCGTTCTGGGCTGTGATCTGGCCTTCCAGCGCGGCCGGGATCAGGATTTCGCAATCCACCTGCCAGAATTGCTCGGCGGAGATGGTCTCGCCCTGGAAACCTTCGATGGTGCCGCTGTGCGAGGCATATTCCATCATGGCGGGCACGTCCAGGCCAGCCGGGTTGTACAGCGCGGTGCGGTGGTCCTGCACCGCCACCACCTTGGCGCCTGCCTCATGGAACAGCTTGGCGGCCACGGCGCCGACATTGCCGAAGCCCTGCACGGCAATGCGTGCGCCCTTGATCTCAAGGCCGAGGTTGCGCGCCGCCTCGGAACCCACCACGAACACGCCGCGGCCGGTTGCCTCGCGGCGACCCAGCGAGCCGCCCAGCGAGATCGGCTTGCCGGTCACCACGCCGGTGGCGGTGCTGCCGGAATTCATCGAGTAGGTGTCCATCATCCATGCCATCACCTGTTCATTGGTGTTGACGTCGGGCGCCGGGATGTCCTTGTTGGGCCCGATGATGAAGTTGATTTCGCTGGTATAGCGGCGCGTGACGCGCTCCAGCTCCGAGCGCGAGAGCGTGCGCGGATCGACGCGGATACCGCCCTTGGCGCCGCCGTACGGCACATTGACCGCGGCGTTCTTGACCGACATCCAGGCCGACAGGGCCATCACTTCCGACAGGGTCACATCCTGGTGGAAGCGCACGCCGCCCTTGCCCGGGCCGCGCGACATGTTGTGCTGCACGCGATAGCCTTCGAAGTGGGCAATGGTGCCGTTATCCATCTCGATCGGCACGTCCACCACCAGCGCGCGCTTGGGGCGCTTCAGGGTCTCGACCCAGCGGGCCAGCGAGCCCAGGTAAGGCGTGACACGATCGACCTGCTGCAGGTAGATGCCCCAGGGCCCGAGCGCATCGGCGTTCAGGTACGAAGGCAAGGTGTGGTTCTTGACGGCAGGATTGGACGGCGCTGCGGAAGACATCGTTTGGTTCCGGTGTGAAGGTGCCGCCAGCTTAGGGGAGGCGGCCCCGCCGAAGCCAATGCCGTTTGATTATCCCGTTATGCATGCTTTGCATAACCTTTGACCAAGGCCCCATGCTGCCCTGTGCCAGCCTTACCTGCTCTGTGGCGGTGTGCCCGGCGCACCCGCTGCACGCCTTCAGGGTTTCGGCTGTGCGGGCAAGGCCTGCGCTGCCAGCGAAGACCACACGCGCTCCACCAGCTGGCGCTTGTTGCGAACCTGCGCGCTGCGCCGCTCGTTGACGTGTTCGCCCGGCTTCTCCCGGTAAAGCCGGATTTCCATGTCGATCGACAACGGCGCGCCGCGCGCGGCCTCCGCGCGCACCAGCCGGTGCTGGAGCAGTTCCTCGCGCACCGCGCTCTCCGGCAGAAAGGCCATGCCATGCCCGGACAGCGCCATCACCTTGAGCGCCTCGGCCATATCGGTCTCGTAGCATTTGTCGAGCTTGAGCGCGTCGGTGGTCTCAGACAGCAGCATGTCGACCATGCGGCCAAGGAAGGCATTGGGTGTATAGCTGAGGAAGGGCACCGGTTTCTTGTCCGTGCCCGGCAGCCGGTACAGAGGCTTGCCGGTGGCGTCCGGCACGCTGTATGGCGACAGCCGCTCGGTGCCCAGCACCATCATGTCGTAGTGCGCGGGATCGAGCTGGATGGCCTGGCGCGCATGGTGGTAGACCATCACCAGGTCGCAGCCGCCATCGACCAGCGCCAGCACGGCGTCATGCACGTTGAGTGCACGCAGCCGGCACGGCAGCGTGCCGATCTCGCGCTCCACCGCCTTGAGCCATTCGGGGAAGAACGTCAGCGACAGCGTGTGCGGCACCGCGAATTCCAGCACCTGGGCATTGGCCGAACGCTGCCCCCGCATCAGCGCGCGGGTCTCGCTGACCTGCGCCAGCATGGCCAGGGCCTGTTCGTAGAACACCTTGCCCGCCGGCGTCAGGCTGGTGGGATAGCTGGAGCGGTCGATCAGCTCCGTGCCCACCCAGGACTCCAGCGACTGGATCCGGCGCGAGAACGCGGGCTGCGTCACATGACGCTGCTCGGCCGAGCGCGAGAAGCTGTGCGTCTCGGCCAGGCTGACGAAGTCTTCAAGCCACTTGATTTCCATGAGGCGGCATTATCCACCGGCTGCCCGCCGTTTCGCCACCGTCAGGAACAATATTCTATTTATTTGATTTTTATTAGAATGTGATTACACTCACTCCCAGATTTGCACGACAAGACGCACGTGCTTGCTACGGGACGGACGCTATGATGGTCGCAAACCAACAAGGAGCCCTTCATGGCCACCCAGCAAGCCGCCGTTACCGATATTGCCAGCCACGCACGCAACGCTGGCGTGCTTGGCACCCTCGACACGGCCGACGGCCAGCCGGATCTCTTTGCCCCGCTGTCCGACGGCATGTCGTCCGCCTTTGCCGCCAGTGCGCGCATGGTGGCGCAAGGCATCGAAGCCAGCCTGCCGGACGCCGCCACGCTGCTGGCGCTGCTGCCGGAATCGCTGCGCGAAGGCTCGGCTGAGGGCTATGTGCGCCACCTGGTGCACGCCGATCCGCTGGCGCGCTTCTCCGCCATGCTGATCGTCTGGCGGCCGGGACAGCACAGCCCGGTGCACGGACACCAGACCTGGTGCGCCTACCGGGTGCTGCGCGGCACGCTGCATGAGCGCCACTACCGCTGGGACGCGCAAGCGCGGCAGGCGCATCCGTGCGGCGAGATCACGCGCACGGTGGGCGATACCTTCAGCGTGCCGGCTGGGCTGCGCCATATCCATGCGCTCGGCAACGACAGCGACGCGGTGGCCGTGTCGCTGCATATTTATGGGGTGGACCAGGAACACATCTGCAGCGGTGTGAACCTGCTGGTGGACGCGGCCTGAGTCTTGCGGGCGGCCAGGCACCCGAACGACGCTGCGCGCCAACAGGATTTGCCATGGACCGATACGACCGCCAGATACTTGCCGCTCTCCAGGAAGACGCCACCGTGCCGGTGGCCGAGCTGGGCGAGCGGGTGGGCCTCACCTCCACGCCGTGCTGGCGGCGCGTGCAGAAGCTCGAGGAAAGCGGCGTGATACGCAAGCGGGTGGCGCTGCTGGACCCTGCGCTGCTGAATGTGGGCGTGACGGTATTCGTCTCGGTCCGCACCAGCCAGCACAGCGTCAAATGGCTCAAGACCTTTCATGACCTGGTCGCCTCGATCCCCGAGGTGACTGAGTTCTATCGGATGGCCGGGGATACCGATTACCTGCTGCGCGTGGTGGTGCCGGATATCGCGGCCTATGACCGGGTCTACAAGAAGCTGATTCAGGGGGCTGAGCTGGCGGATGTTAGTTCTAGTTTTGCTATGGAGCAGATCAAGTACACGACGGCTTTGCCTTTGGATTATGCGTGATTGGGGTTGGTTGCTGTTTCTTTGAGCGGCGATGGTTTTTGCACCCACGGTGCCGTACGACATCGCCCTAGCGTGGTTGGTTTTCTTTGAACGGCGATGGCGTTTGCACCCAAGGGCCATACGACATCCCCCTGCGGGGGCTGCCGGTCACTCTTCTTTGCGTCGGCAAAGAAGACTAACGAGAAGAAAGCCGACCCTGCCGGGCGCAGAGCAATCAGGCTTATGTGGGGCGGTGGTTGCGTCGTACGGCCCGGAGTGTTGGCTGGCCTTTGCCTTACCGGCTTGAAGGACATCATAACCGCATGACCCAATGGTCACGTGGTGGTGCCCCTGATCGCTTTGCTCGGTGAGCGTTCGACCATCTGCCGTTACCGGCGCGGACCATCACGACACATCGCCCATCAATGGTTTCGTGGTGGGGCGGGCGCGGTGGTCAGAGCCTTGGGCATATCAAGCCGGTGCCACCGCGCCCACGACGGAACCGGTGCGCTTGCAACTTCGTGGCCGGCCACTGCGCGAGCGACAGACGGCTTGAAGCAAGTGATGTCTGCTATCGGGGGCCGCACCACGAATCCCGGAGGCTGGCAGATTCGTGGCCGGTCAAGCCGGTACCGGCAGATGCCCGCCAACACTCCGGGCCGTACGACGCAACCACCGGGGCCGAACAGCCTTATTGCTCTGCTCCCGGCAGGGTCGGCTTTCTTCTCGTTAGTCTTCTTTGCCGACGCAAAGAAGAGTGACCGGCAGCCCCCGCAGGGGGATGTCGTATGGCCCTTGGGTCCAAAAACCGTCACCGCTCAAAGAAACAGCCAAAGACGCAAGCCCCCCTTCATCCCCCCCCGCCCCCCTCCCCCCCTTCACCCCCGATGCGCCCACCCCGTCATCCGCCTCTCCACCACAGCAAAAAACTCATACATCACCATCGCCATCACAGCAATCACCACCAGCCCGGCAAACGCCAGCGGCATCTTCATCGCCGATCCGGCGGACACCAGCAAATAGCCGATGCCTTCATTGGCAGCACTCATCTCGGACACGGTAGTGCCGACGAAAGCCAGCGTGATCGCCACCTTGAGCGAAGCAAAGAAGTAAGGCATCGACCGCGGCAGCCCGACCTTGAGCAACACATCGGTGCGCTTTGCACCAAGTACGCGCAGCACATCCTCCAGTTCCGGCTCCAAGGTGGCCAGCCCCGTGGCGATATTGACCATGATCGGGAAGAACGAGATCAGGAAGGCGGTCAGGATCGCCGGGCCGGCACCCAGGCCAAACCACACCACCAGGATTGGCACGAAGGCTGCCTTCGGCAACGCATTGAACGCCGTCATCAGCGGATACCCGGCGGCGTACGCCAGCTTGGACGAGCCCATCAGCAAACCCAGCACCACGCCCACGATGATGGCGAGGCCAAAGCCGACCATGGTGGTCCAGAAGGTACGCCAGGCGTGGCCGGCAATCACATCCCAGTATTCGAACAGCGACGTGACGATCGCGCTGGGGCTGGGAAGGATGAAGTCCGACACATTGAACATAAGGCACGCGCCCTGCCACAGCAGCAGGAACGTGCCCAGCAACAGCCATGGCGCCACGCGCTGCACGCGGCGTTGCTGAGCCGCGTTCATCGAGGAAGAAAAAGTGCTCATGGTCAGTGCTGCCGTACGTGGCCGATCTTCTCGCGCAGCGAATGCACGAGGTCGGCAAAGGGTTCGGTATAGGTCAGGTCGAGGTCGCGCGGACGCGGCAGGTCGATCTCCTTGCGCGTGAGGATGCGCCCCGGGCGCTGGCTCATCACGTAGACCGTGTCGGCCAGGAACACGGCCTCGCGCAGGTCGTGGGTGACCAGGATCACGTTGAAGCGCTGGGCCTGCCACAGGTCGCGCAGCACGCACCACAGCTCCTCGCGGGTAAAGGCGTCGAGCGCGCCGAAGGGCTCGTCGAGCAGCAGCATGCGCGGCTCGTGGATCAGTGCGCGGCAGATCGAGGCACGCTGCTGCATGCCGCCGGAGAGCTGCCACGGGTACTTGTCCTCGTAGCCGGCCAGGCCCACGGTGCGCAGCAGCTCGCGTGCGCGCGCCGTGTACTCATCCCGCTTCTGGCGCAGCGTGGAGCGGTAGGGCTCGACGATCTCCAGCGGCAGCATGACGTTCTGCAACGTGGTGCGCCAGGGCAGCAGCGTCGGCGCCTGGAAGGCCATGCCAACCATCTTGAGCGGGCCGGCGACCTTCTCGCCGGCGATCTTGACCACGCCGCGCGTGGCCGGCTTTAGCCCGGTCGCCAGCTTCATGAAGGTGGACTTGCCGCAGCCGGAAGGTCCGACGATGGCGATGAACTCGCCCGGCTCGACCTGCAGCGAGATGTCCTCGATGGCGAACTCACCCTGGCGGGCAAGCTCGTCGTTATAGGCGAGCCAGACCCGGTTGAACTCGACGAAGGGTTGCGCCGCCGGCTCGCCCGGCAGGTCAGGAGGCAGTGCGGCCCCCGTGCGCAGGAAGGTAGTGCCCACCGTCATCGCAGCACATCCAGTTCGGCTGCGGACGGCAGGTAGGCATCGGTCCACAGGTTGTCGGGGTTGATGCGGCCCTTGGTGCCGAAGGCGTCAGCCACTTGCGAAGCCATCAGCGACAAGCGCGGCTTGTTGACGCGGCCAAAGCCCTCGGCGCGCGCGTCGGGCGACTTGACCACGCTGTCCAGCGCCATCTTCAGGCGCTTGGTCTCGAGCTTCTCGTCGATGATGCCGTCACGCGCCTTGACCGCCTTGATGCCCTCTTCCGGCTTGGCGATCACGTCCTTGGCCGATTTGGCGAAGGCGCGCAGGAAGGCCTTGACGGCCTCCGGGTTCTTCTTGAGGAAGTCCTCCGAGGCGATCACGGCGTTGCCGTACAGCTTCACGCCGTATTGCGGGTACGGCAGCACCACGATGTCCTCGTCCTTCACGCCACGCGCATTCAGGTTGAGGATGGAGGTGAACGAGAAGCCCGTGATGGCGTCGAGGTCGCCGCGCGTGAGCATGGTCTCGCGCAGGGTCGGGTCCATCGCCTGCCAGTTGAAGCTCGATGCCTGCAGGCCGTTGGCCTTGGCGAAGATCGGGAAGGCGCGGCGGCCGGCGTCGAATACCGGTGCGCCGAGCTTCTTGCCGGCCAGGTCGTGCGGGGTCTTGATGCCGGACTTCTTCAGCGCGAGCACGGCGGCTGGGGTGTTGTTGTAGACCATCATCACGGCCACCGGCTTGTTCTTGGCATCCGGGTTGTTGCCGTAGAACTCCATCACCGAGGCCAGGTCGGCAAAGCCCATGTCGTAGGTGCCGGAGGCCACGCGGTTGACCACGTTGCCCGATCCGTTGCCGGCGTCGATCGACACGTCGAGCTTCTCGGCCTTGTAGTAGCCCTTCTGCTCGCCCAGCAGGAACAGCGCCGACGGGCCTTCGAAGCGCCAGTCGAGCTGGAAACGGACCTTGGTCTGGGCGTGCGCCTCGCCGGCAAATTGTGTCGACAGCACCAGGGCGGTGCCCAGCGCCATGCCAAGCTGCAGCCAGCGGCGGCGCGCGGTGGATGCGGCAGCGCCGGACGCGGTGTGGGCGGGCTGGGCGCCGGCGTGAGCGGCAGTGGCCTCGAACGGGGTGGCGGCACGGAATAGCGGCATTGAACTCTCTCCAGTTAGTCGTCTTCCTGGATAGTTCGTCTGCAAGGCGCATGCCATGCAAACACGCACCACGATGGGGCTGATACGCCACCTATTGTCGAACCAAATTCGTGCAACCGGATGTTTCGGGACGATTTGCCGCAATAGATTGTCAACAATCCATTGCGGCCCTGGCGATTGCCGTGTCAGGCGTCCTGGGTTGCGTCGCCGGCTTCGATGGCCAGCGCGGCATCCTCCACGGGGGCCTCGCTCTGTGCCGCGCTGCGCGCCTGGATGTGCCACATCTCGGCGTAGCGGCCGTCGAGCCGCATCAGTTCGGCATGGGTGCCGCGCTCGATGATGCGGCCGCGGTCCATCACCAGGATCTGGTCGGCATGCACCACCGTAGAGAGCCGGTGCGCGATCAGCAGCGTGGTGCGGTTCTGCGCCAGGCGCATCAGCTCGGCCTGGATGGCCTGCTCGGTACGGGAATCCAGCGCCGAGGTGGCTTCATCGAAGACCAGGATCGGCGGGTTCTTCAGCAGCGTGCGGGCAATGGCGACGCGTTGCTTCTCCCCGCCCGACAGCTTGAGGCCGCGCTCGCCCACCGGCGTGTCGTAGCCCTGCGGCAGCTCGCGGATAAAGCCGTCGATCTGAGCCGCGCGCGCGGCCTCGATGACTTCGTCGCGGCTGGCGTCGGGGCGGCCGTAGGCGATGTTGTAGTAGATGCTGTCGTTGAACAGCACGGTGTCCTGCGGCACGATGCCGATGGCGCGGCGCAGGCTGTCCTGCGTGATCGTACGGACATCCTGGCCGTCGATCTCGATGCCGCCGCTGCTCACGTCATAGAAGCGGAACAACAGCCGCGCCAGCGTGGACTTGCCCGAGCCGCTGTGGCCTACCACCGCGGTAGTAGTGCCGGCGGCGATGGCGAAGTCCACCTCGTCCAGGATCACGCGATTGCTCTCGTAGCCAAAGCCGACATGGTTGAAACGCACCGCCGCGCCCTGCACGCGCAAGGCCGCTGCGTCCGGCGCATCGGCCACTTCGCGGTTGGTGCCCAGCAGCACGAACATGCGGTCCATGTCGGTGGTGGCCTGCTTGATCTCGCGGTAGATCACGCCGAGGAAGTTCAGCGGAATGTACAGCTGGATCATCAGCGTATTGACCAGCACCAGGTCGCCCAGCGTGAGCTTGCCCGCCGCCACGCCCACCGTGGCGCGCCACAGGATCAGGATCAGGCCGGTGGCGATGATGGCCTGCTGGCCGAAGTTGAGGAACGACAGCGAATTTTGCGAGCGGATCGCCGCAGTGCGGTACTTGCGCAGGTTCTCGTCATAGCGGCCGGCCTCGTACTCCTCGTTGCCGAAGTACTTGACGGTCTCGAAGTTGAGCAGGGAATCGATCGCCTTCTGGTTGGCGCGCGAATCCAGCTCGTTCATCTTGCGCCGGAAGTGCGTGCGCCACTCGGTCACCACGATGGTGAACACGATGTAGCTCACCAGCGCGCAGCCCGTGATGGCAGCGAACCAGATGTCGTAGTGCAGGATGAAGAAGCCCATCACCAGCCCCATCTCGACCAGGGTCGGCAGGATGCTGTAGAGCGAGTAGGAGATCAGCGACTGGATGCCGCGCGTGCCGCGCTCGATGTCGCGGCTCATGCCGCCGGTCTGGCGGTCCAGGTGAAAGCGCAGCGACAGCGCGTGCAGGTGGCGAAACACCTGCAGCGCGATCTCGCGCACCGCGCTCTGCGTGACCTTGGAGAACAGGATCTCGCGCAACTCGGTAAACAGCGTGCCGGACAAGCGCAGTATCCCGTAGGCGACGATCAGCCCCACCGGCACCACCAGCAGCGCGCTCGCGCTGCCGGCGGGAACATTCATGTTGTCCACCAGCTTCTTCATCAGGACCGGCACGCCCAGGTTGGCCACCTTGGCCGCCACCAGGCACACCAGCGCCAGGATCACTCGCCACTTGTAATGCCAGACGTAGGGCAACAGGTTGCGCACGGTCTGCCAATCGCTGCGGGGAACGTTGGATTTGCCGAAGAGGGAGGAAGGCTGGGCGGGGGACGGCTCGGCCGACGTAGAGTAGCGTCGCATACGTTAGAATTCGGGCGAATATGCGATTGTGGCAGAGATCGACATAATTAGCCGGCGCCACGCCGCTTATCCCCGTCACGGAACCGCCTCGACGCCCGGACCGCACGCCGGCAAGGTCACTCCGGCATGCGCACCGGCGCGCCAGCACCCCACCGCAGCCCTTGCTACCCCGCCCCAACCCTATCCAGCCTCATCAAGCAGCCATCATGAATCAACCCAACGTCCTCCCCTGCCTGCCCCCTGGCAAGAATCCCGCACTGCGCGTGGTCCCCATGCCGGCGGATGCCAATGTGCATGGCGACGTCTTCGGAGGCTGGATCATGGCCCAGGTGGACATCGCCGGCTCGATTCCGGCGGTAGAGCGTGCCCAAGGCCGCGTGGCCACCGTGGCGGTGAACTCCTTCCTGTTCAAGCATCCGGTCTTTGTCGGCGACCTGGTGAGTTTCTACGCCGATATCGAGAAGACGGGCCGCACCTCGATCACCGTATCGGTGGAGGTCTATGCGCAACGCATGCGCCACAGCAACGAGATCGTCAAGGTGACCGAAGCCACCCTGACCTATGTGGCGACGGACGATACAAGGCAACCGCGGGTGTTGCCAGCGATATAAGCAGCCGCCTGAAGCCGGCTCCCCTGTCAGGCATTCCTGGCGGGGCACCGGCGCGAGGAAAATCGGAAATTTCCGCAAGCACATGCAGCCGTTTCTGATTGCTCCACCTCGCCCCACAACCTTAAATGCTAATGATTATCATTTTCATTTAAGGAGAATTGCATGCGTTCGTACATCAGGTCTGCCGCGCTGCCGCCACGGCGCCCTCTCGCTTCCGTCGTCCTGGCCGCGGCCTGCGCCACACCAGTCCTGGCAGACGATCTGCAACGGCAAGGCAAACCCATCGAACTGGCGCCAGTCACGGTTACGGGAACGCAAGCACCCAGCTCCAAGGTTGAAGCCTCCGGCTCGGCCAAATACGCGGCACCGCTGCTCGATACGCCCCAGACCATCACGGTGGTACCACAGCATGTGCTGGAGGAGCAGAACGCCTTGAGCTTGCGGCAGGCGCTTTCCAACGTTTCGGGCATCACCTTCAACGCCGGCGAGGGCGGCGGCGGCTCCGGCGACAGCATCAATATCCGCGGCTTCAGCGCCAACGCGAACATGCAGATCGACGGCTTGCGCGACAGCGGGCAGAACAACCGCTCCGACCTCTTCAATCTCGAAGCGGTCGAGGTGATCAAGGGACCGAATTCGGTCTTCGGCGGCGCCGGCACCACCGGTGGCAGCATCAACATGATCAGCAAGCAACCCAAGGCGGACAGGTTCACGCACGTCGGCGGCGGGCTCGGCACGGCCAGCTTCCACCGCCTGACCCTGGATACCAACCAGCCGCTGCCGTGGGACGGGCACGCAGCGGTCGTCCGCCTGAACCTGATGGCGCACGGCAACGACGTGCCGGGGCGCGACGCTCTTGAACGCCGCCGCTGGGGCATCGCGCCGTCGATCACCTTCGGCATGCAATCGCCGACGCGCCTGACGCTGAGCTATTTCCACCAGCGCGACGACAACCTGCCCGACTACGGCGTGCCAGCGTTGAACGGCCAGCGGCTCGCCGGCGTCAGCCGGCACGGCTACTTCGGTTGGCGCAACGTGGACCGGGAGAACATCACCACCGACGCGGCCACCGTCAAGTTCGAACACGAGTTCAACGACAACCTCAAGCTACAGAACCTGACCCGCTATTCGCACCTGCACCGCGACACCGTGATCTCGGCCTCGCACGTGAACCAAAGGGGGCTACCGCCAGGCCGCTACCTGCCGGCGGGACCGCAGGGCTATGGCCGCGACTCGGCCACCGAGCTGTGGATCAACCAGACCAACCTGACCAGCCGCTTCGACACCTTGGGGTTGGGGCACATCCTGGTCAGTGGCTTCGAGATCTCACGCGAGACCTACGACCGGACCACCTATTCCTACAATCTCTCCAAATACTATCCCGCCAACGGTTTCGATCTCTCCAGCCCGCCAGGCTACTGGAGCGCGCCCACCGACCGGCGCGACAGCGCGCGCAACAAGACATGGCTTGACGTCAAGGCGCTGTACGCGCTTGACACCATCGCCCTGGGCAAGCACTGGGACCTGAACCTCGGCCTGCGCTACGACTGGATAGATGGCAGCGCCGAGAGCACGCCGCTGGGCAAGGCGACCGACCGCTCGGACAGCACTACCAACCAGCTCAGCAGCCGGGCGGGCCTGGTGTTCAAGCCCACGGACAATGGCAGGATCTATTTCGCCTACGGCACCTCCTTCAACCCGTCTGCCGAGTTCCTGGTCAGCACCGGCTCGGGCGTGAACAAAGCCACGGGGGGACTGGCGCCCGAGAAAAACAAGACCTATGAGCTCGGCAGCAAATGGGAGTTCATGGCGCGGCGCCTGGGGCTGAACGCGGCGCTGTTCCAGGTCGACAAGGACAACACGCGCGAACGCCTCTCCGATGGCAGCTATGCGCTGGCCGGCGAGCAGCGCGTGCGCGGCGTCGAGCTGGGCGCGGCTGGCAAGGTGACGCCGAACTGGGACGTTTTCGCCAACTACACTTACCTGAACAGCAAGACACTCAAGTCACTGTCGCTGCCCGAGCGCGAAGGCAAGGCGCTGGCCAACACTCCGGCGCACTCCTTCAGCCTGTGGACCACCTACCAGCTGCCCGCGGGCTGGACGCTGGGCTACGGCGCGCGCTTCATCGGCAGGCGCAACGTGACGTCGGTGGGGGACGGCACGCTTGGTGCCTACCTGGTGCACAACGCCATGCTCGGCTATGCGCCAAGCAAGAACCTCAAGTTCCAGCTCAACGTCGACAACCTGTTCAACAAGGCCTATGTGGAGCGGGTGCGCCAGACGCTGGGCAGCGCATCGCGCTCGTCCGCGATCGAGTACGGCGATGGCCGCTCCGCGGTGCTGTCGGCCGTCTACTCCTTCTAACGCCACGCGCCGGGGTCAGCCAAATGATGATTCACATACCCGGCGTCCTGACGCCGGAACAGGTGCGGGAAAGCGTAAGCCTGCTGACGCAGGCCGACTGGGCCGACGGCAAGGCGACCGCGGGATTCCAGTCCTCGCTCGCCAAGGACAACCTGCAATTGCCGCACGACTCCCCGCAGGGCAAGCACATCGCCGCGATGATCGAGCAGGCCTTGCGGCGCCATCCGCTGTTCTTCTCGGCGGCGCTGCCGGCCAGGATCTACCCCAAGCTGTTCAACGCCTATGCGGGCGGGCAATCGTTCGGCACCCATGTCGACAATGCCATCCGCTACCTTCCCGACGGCTCGGACAGCATCCGCACGGATATCTCGGCCACGCTCTTCCTGTGCGAGCCCGACGACTACGACGGCGGCGAACTGATCATCGAGGACACCTATGGGACGCACGAGGTCAAGCTACCCGCCGGCGACATGATCCTGTATCCGGCTTCCAGCCTGCACCGTGTCAGCCCGGTGACCCGGGGCACGCGGCTTTGCGCGTTCTTCTGGATCCAGAGCCTGCTGCGGGACGCCCGCCAGCGCGCCCTCCTGTTCGACCTGGATACCGCTATCCAGGAAATCGGGCATGCGCTTGGCCATGGACACGCCACCGTGGTGCGCCTCACCGGCGTCTACCACAACCTGCTGCGCGAATGGGCGACGCCCTGACCTTGGCCTCGCCTCGATGTCGCGCAAATGGCGGCAGCGGCGGGGGCGGCCCATCCGCCGTATCGGCCAGGGATGCCCGCAGGCTCAGCTGAAGCGCGAGAAGTCCGGGCGGCGCTTCTCGAAGAACGCCTTGAACGCCTCCTTGGCTTCCGGCGCCTGCAGCATGCGCCGGAACACTTCTCCCTCCTCCGCCATCCTGGCCTGCACGGCCGCCTTATCGCCGCCCTTCATCAGGCGCTTGGTTTCCCTGAGCGACGAAGCCGGCAGCGCTGCCAGCTTGCGCGCCTGCTGCAGCACGAACTCATTGAGCTCCGCCACCGGCAGCACGCGCGTGGCCAGGCCGATCTGTAGCGCTTCCTGCGCGCTGAAGGCCTCACCCAGCATCAGTTTCTCGGCAGCGCGCTGGTGACCCAGCAGGCGCGGCAACAGCATGCTCGATGCCGCCTCCGGGCACAGGCCCAGTTGCACGAACGGCAGCGACAGCTTGGCCGTCTCGGAAACGTAGACCAGGTCGCAATGCAGCAGCATGGTGGTGCCCACGCCCACCGCCGGGCCGCTCACCGCCGCCACCAGCGGCTTGCTGGCCTGGCTGATCTGCTGCAGGAACTGGAATACCGGTGCCGGCTGGTCACCCTCGCCCGCGGTGGGCGGACGCTGCATGAAGTCTTCCAGGTCATTGCCCGCGGTAAATACTTCCGGCTTGCCGCGGATCACGATCACGCGCACGGCGGGATCGGCATCGGCGGCGCGCAGCGCATCGGCCATGGCCTGGTACATCGCCGCCGTGATGGCGTTCTTCTTGTCGAGGCGATCGAACTCGAGGGTCAGGATGCCTTGCTCGATGGTGGTCAGGATGCTCATGAAATCGTGTTCTCCTCACTGCTTGGTTGACTTGTCCGCCGTGCCGAAACACGTTCACTCGAACGCCGGCGGATTCTCGCAAAGATAGCTCATCCCGAACGCCTTTGCGCCGACGTTGAGCGCCACCGTCAGGCTCATCGGCGCCAGCATCAGCTCCACGTCATGCTGCTGCGCGGTGCGCGCGAGCGACTGATAGGCTGGCAACACTTGAATCGCCCCGGGTGGCCCGGCATAGCTCAGCGCTACCGCCGGGCTCAGCAAGCGGCCGCTGCGGATGCACTGCTGCGCATGCGCCATCACGCGGCGCATGCCTTCGTCCGCGCCGCGTGTCTTGGCCACCGGCTCGGTCTGGCCGCGATGCATATGCACGACGGGGCGGATATTGAACGCGCTGCCGAGCATGTAGCGGCCCCAGGTGATGCTGTTCTCGCCCTTGTGCTTGGCCCGCGTGTACATGTAGAGCAACTCGTCGGGCACCAGGAACATGTGCGCGGCGTGGCGCAGGCGTGTCTCCACGGCCTGCACCACCGTTTGCGCGCTGGCGCCGCCGCCAAGCAGGCGCGCCGCCTCGCGCACGATCAGCGCCTGGCCCGGGCCGATCGCGCCGGTGTCGATTACCTTCAGCTCGAACAACCCCGTGCGCCCCGCGTCCTTGCGTGCCTTGAAGCTCCTGGCCACGGTGCCGACCACGGCGCCCGAGGCGTGCGCATACAGTTTGCTGCGGCTGCTGGCGATGGTGAGCAGCAGCGCGCGGTCGCATGAGGTCACCACATGCTTGAGCAGGTGGTCTTCGATCTCGCGCTCTAGCAAGGGGATGGATTCGGCGTAGTGGTCCTGCTTGCCGACCAGATACTGCTCGTAAAGCGACGGCAAGGCCGGCTCGTCGCGCACGTCGGCCACAAAGCGGTCGCCCGCGCGAATGCGGAACGGCACCGTGCGCACGCCAAGTTCGGCCATCAGCGCGCGCGGCATGTCACACGCGGCGTCGGCCAGGATGAGTGTCTCCTGCATCTTGTTGTTTCCTCCCGGTCAGGTGAGCCGCGTCGAGGCGGCAGCTGTCTCCTTGTTATGGCACTGCTTTCTTCACCTGATAGAGAGTCGGGGAGATGGATCACGCTGCGCACGCTGCCGTGCGCGATCCATCTCCCCAGTGGCGCGTTCAAACGCGCTCGAAGATACCTGCCGCGCCCATGCCCGTGCCGACACACATGGTGACCATGCCGTACTTCAGGTTGTGACGGCGCAGCGCGTGCACCACGGTGGCCGAACGGATCGCGCCGGTGGCGCCCAGCGGGTGGCCCAGTGCAATCGCGCCGCCCATCTGGTTGACCTTGGCCGGGTCCAACTGCAGGTCGCGCATCACCGCCAGCGACTGCGCGGCGAAGGCTTCGTTCAGCTCGATCCAGTCCATCTGGTCCTGCGTGAGGCCGGCTGCCTTGAGCGCCGCGGGAATCGCTTCCTTGGGGCCGATGCCCATGATCTCGGGCGGCACGCCGCGCACCGCGAACGACACGAAGCGCGCCAGCGGCACCAGGTTGAACTGCTTGAGGATCTTTTCCGAAACCAGGATCAGCGCGCCAGCGCCATCCGAAGTCTGCGAGCTGTTGCCGGCGGTGACGCTACCCTTGTTGGCAAACACCGGGCGCAGCTTGCCCAGGCCTTCGACCGAGGTCTCCGGACGCGGGCCTTCGTCCAGCGAGATGGTGCGTGTCTTCACGTCGACCTGGCCGCTGGCCAGGTTGGGGAATTTCTCGACGATCTCGATCGGGGTGATTTCGTCCTTGAAGTCGCCGGCCTGCTGGGCACGGATCGCCTTCTGGTGCGAAGCGAGCGAGAAAGCATCCTGGTCTTCGCGGCTGACCTGCCATTTCTGCGCGACCTTCTCGGCGGTCAGGCCCATGCCGTAGGCGATGCCGATGTTCTCGTCGCGCTCGAAGATCGCCGGCGACATCGACGGCGAATTGCCCATCATCGGCACCATGCTCATCGATTCCACGCCGGCGGCGATCATCACGTCGGACTCGCCCACGCGGATGCGGTCGGCGGCCATCGCCACGGCCGACAGGCCGGAGGCGCAGAAGCGGTTGACGGTGATGCCGCCCACGGTGTTCGGCAGGCCCGACAGCAGCGCACCGATGCGCGCGACGTTCAGGCCCTGCTGCGCCTCGGGGATGGCGCAGCCAACGATGGCGTCTTCGATCAGCCTGGGATCGAGGTTAGGCACCTGCGCCACGGCCGCGCGCAGGATGGTGGCCAGCAGGTCGTCCGGGCGGGTGTTCTTGAACGCGCCCTTGGGAGCCTTGCCGATCGGCGTGCGGGTCGCGGCAACGATGTATGCGTCTTGCAGTTGTTTCATGATGTCGGTTCCTCGCTTGCCTTAGTTGCGCACCGGCTTGCCGGTCTGCAGCATGCCCATGATGCGTTCCTGGGTCTTGCCCGTGCCGAGCAGGTCGACAAAGGTCTTGCGTTCCAGCGCCAGCAGCCATTCCTCGCTGACCAGCGAGCCGGCTTCCACGTCGCCGCCGCACACCGCCTCGGCAATGCGGCTGGCAATCAGGAAGTCGTGCGCGGAGATGAAGCCGCCGTCGCGCATATTGGCCAGCGACGCCTTGATGGTGGCAATGCCGGAGCGGCCCGCCACCGGCACCAGCGTGCCCGGTACCGGGGCGCGGTAGCCAGCGTTGGACAGCGCGCGCACTTCGTTCTGCGCCACGTAGAGCAGCTCGTGCACGTTGAACACGATGGTGTCCGACGGCTGCAGGTAGCCCATCTTCTGCGCGTCCAGCGCCGAGGAGGAGACCTTGGCCATGGCCGCTGCCTGGAAGCGGTTGGTGAGGAACTGCAGGTAGTTGGTGCTACCGGCGGCTTGCGCAGCACGTGCGGCAGCCAGCGCAGCCTCCTTCAGGCCGCCACCGGCCGGCACCAGGCCCACGCCCACTTCCACCAGGCCGATATAGGTTTCCAGCGCGGCCACGCGCTTGGCCGAATGCAGCATCAGCTCGCAGCCGCCGCCCAGCGCGATGCCGGACGCCGCCGACACCACCGGCACGGCGGAATACTTCACCCGCATCATGCCGTCCTGGAATTTCTTGACGAAGGGCTCGATGCCCTTGGCGCCGCCCATCATGAAGGCCGGCATCGCGGCTTCCAGGTTGGCGCCCGCGGAGAACGGGCCGCCCGGCGCGCCCAGTTGCAGCGACGTCGGCTGCCACACCACCAGGCCCTTGTACTCGGCTTCGGCCAAGTCGATGGCGCGCGTCAGGCCATCGATCACGTCCGGGCCGATGGTGTTCATCTTGCTCTTGAACGAAACCACCAGCACATCGTCCTGGCCCTCGCTCACCCAGATGCGTACCGCATCGTTTTCTTCCACGGTGCGGCCAGCCTTGCGCGGATCCGTTGCGGCGGTGCCCTTGACCGCGGCGCGGAACACCTGGCGCTCGTACACCGGCAACGCATTGCGCTGCACGAAGGCTTGCGCGGCGGGCGACCACGAGCCCCGCGCGCCATGCACGCCCTGGTTGTCAGCGACGGGGCCTTCGGACACCCACGACGGCAGCGCCGCGCTGGACAAGCCCTTGCCCGCGTCGATGTCTTCCTTCACCCACTCGGCTACCTGCTTCCAGCCGGCCGATTGCCAGTCCTCGAAGGGGCCGGAGTTCCAGCCGAAGCCCCAGCGGATCGCCAGGTCGATATCGGCGGCGGAGCCGGCGATCTGCTCCAGGTAGACGCCGATGTAGTGGAACACGTCGCGGAACACGGCCCACAAGAACTGCGCCTGCGGGTTGCTGGATTCGCGCAGCAGCTTGATGCGCTCGGCCGGTTCCTTCTTCAGCATGCGCACCACGATCTCGTCGGCCTTCTTGCCCGAGTCGACGTATTGGCCCGTCTTGGGGTCCAGCACCTTGATGGTCTTGCCTTCCTTCTTGTAGAAGCCAGCGCCGGTCTTCTGGCCCAATGCGCCCGCATCCACCAGCCCCTTGAGCACGGCGGGCGTCCTGTACACCGGCGCAAACGGATCGTCCAGCAGGGTGTCCTGCATGGTCTTGATCACGTGGGCCATGGTGTCCAGGCCCACCACGTCGGCAGTGCGGAAGGTGGCGGACTTGGCGCGGCCCAGCTTGGCGCCGGTCAGGTCGTCGACCACGTCGAAGGGGATGCCGTACTTCTCAGCCTCGGCGAACACCGCCAGGATCGAGAAGATGCCAACGCGGTTGGCAATGAAGTTCGGTGTGTCCTTGGCGCGCACCACGCCCTTGCCGAGCGTGGAGGTCAGGAAGGTTTCCAGGCGGTCCAGGATCGCGGGCTGCGTGGTCGCGGTCGGGATCAGCTCCACCAGGTGCATGTAGCGCGGCGGGTTGAAGAAGTGCACGCCGCAGAAGCGCGACTTCAGATCCGCGTCGAAACCATCGGACAGCGCGGTGATCGACAGGCCCGAGGTATTGGTAGCGAAGATGGTGTGCGATGCCAGGTGTGGCGCGACCTTCTTGTACAGGTCGTGCTTCCAGTCCATGCGCTCGGCGATGGCCTCGATCACCACGTCGCACTCCTTGAGCAGCGCGAGGTCGTCCTCGTAGTTGGCGGGCTGGATCAGGCCGGCTTCGTCCTTGATGCCGAGCGGCGCCGGCGAGAGTTTCTTCAGGTTCTCGATGGCGCGCAGCGAGATGCCGTTCTTGGGGCCTTCCTTGGCCGGAAGGTCGAACAGCACCACGGGCACGCGGGCATTGACGAGATGGGCGGCGATCTGCGCCCCCATGACGCCGGCACCCAGCACGGCGACCTTCTTGACGATGAAATTGGACATGCGCGCTCCTAGGAAAGTGAGCGTTGAGATGAGGTGGGCTGGCTGCGCGTGGCGCCGGCGTTGATGCTGGTGGTGACGCTGGTGGTGACGCTGGTGTTGCCGCTGGTGTGCTCCCCTCTCCCGCTTGCGGGAGGGGTCGGGGGAGAGGGTGGGCGGTCGATCAAGCGGTATCGCTCGTTGAACCGCCGGCCCTCTCCCCCGTCCCCTCTTCCATTTCATGGGAGAGGGGAGCACACCATTGGCATCGACACCGTCAGAGCCAGTAGCCTGCGCCCGCGCTAAGACAACCGCATTAATTCAGGACAAACAATCCGATCAGAACAGATCCGCGTCCAGCGCCATCAGCGTGGCCGAACCAGCGCGTGCCATGCGGATCTGCGATGCCGTCTCCGGCAGCAGCTTGGCAAAGTAGAAGCGTGCGGTCGCCAGCTTGGTGGTGTAGAACTTGTCGCCGCTGGCTTGTTTCTCCAGCGCGATCTTGGCCATGCGGGCCCAGAAGTACGAGAACACCAGGTGGCCCACCACGCGCAGGTAAGGCACGGCAGCAGCGCCGACTTCGTCGGGGTTGCCCATGGCCTTCATGCCGATTTCCATGGTGAGCTTCTGCACCTTGTCGCCCAGGTCGGCCAGCGGGTTGACGAACTCCTGCATGGCTTCGTTGGTGCCTTCTTCCTCGACGAACGCCTGCACGATCTTGCCGAAGGCCTTCATCTTGGCGCCCATGTCGCCCAGGATCTTGCGGCCCAGCAGGTCCAGCGCCTGGATGGTGTTGGTGCCTTCGTAGATCATGTTGATGCGCGCGTCGCGCACATACTGCTCCATGCCCCACTCGGCGATGTAGCCGTGGCCGCCGAACACCTGCATGCCTTCGTTGGTGGCGGTGAACGCGTTATCGGTCAGGAAGGCCTTGATCACAGGCGTGAGCAACGCAACCAGGTCGCCCGCTTCCTTGCGCACGGACTCGTCCGGGTGCGACAGTTCGCGGTCGATCTGCAGCGCGGTCCAGTAGCTGAACGCGCGGCCGCCTTCGGCAAAGGCCTTCTGCGTCAGCAGCATGCGGCGCACATCCGGGTGCACGATGATCGGGTCGGCCGGCTTGTCCGGTGCCTTGGGACCGGTCAGCGCGCGCATCTGCAGGCGGTCCTTGGCATACGCCAGCGAGTTCTGGTAGGCCACTTCGGTCAGCCCGAGGCCCTGCATGCCCACGCCCAGGCGGGCGGCGTTCATCATCACGAACATGGCGTTCAGGCCCTTGTTGGGCTCGCCCACCAGCCAGCCGCGCGCGCCGTCCAGGTTCATCACGCAGGTGGCGTTGCCGTGGATGCCCATCTTGTGCTCGATCGAGCCGCACTTGATGCCGTTGCGCTCGCCCGGGTTGCCGCTGGCATCGGGGACGAACTTCGGCACCACGAACAGCGAGATGCCCTTGGTGCCCTGCGGTGCATCCGGCAGCCGTGCCAGCACCAGGTGGATGATGTTGGCGGAGAGATCGTGCTCGCCGGCCGAAATAAAGATCTTGGTGCCGGTAATGGTGTAGGAGCCATCGGCCTGCGGCTCGGCCTTGCTGCGCAGGATGCCCAGGTCGGTGCCGCAGTGCGGCTCGGTCAGGCACATGGTGCCGGTCCATTCGCCGGAGACCAGCTTGGGCAGGTAGACCTTCTGCAGCTCGGGCGTGCCGTGCGCGTGCAGCGCTTCGTATGCGCCGTGCGACAGGCCGGGGTACATGGTCCACGCCTGGTTGGCCGAGTTCAGCATCTCGTACAAGGCATTGTTGACCAGGATAGGCAGGCCCTGGCCGCCGTATTCGGGGTCGCAGCCCAGTGCCGGCCAGCCGGCTTCCACGTATTGCTTGTACGCTTCCTTGAAGCCCTTGGGCGCCGTCACCACGCCATCGCCGACGTAGGTACAGCCTTCGCGGTCGCCGCTCTGGTTGAGCGGGAACACGACCTCGGAGCAGAACTTGCCGGCTTCCTCAAGCACCTGGTTGATGGTGTCCGCGTCAACGTCGGCGTGCTTCGGCAACGCCTTGAGTTCGGCTTCCACGCCGAGCAATTCATGGAGCACGAACTGCATGTCGCGCAACGGTGCGGTGTACTGGCCCATCAAAGACTCCTTCGAGGTTTGCAAAGCCGCTACGCCGCCCGTGCACGATCCGGCACGGGACGCCGCGGCGGCGTCAGGTACGGTAGGACTGAATCAGTTTATTGAGCGCGACCATGGCAAGCTCGGCACTCGCGGGCAAGCGCAGGAAGCGGGCGTCATGATGCAAGCCTAGTTCAAGGCTGTACATTTCGAACAGCATCAGGCGCGGATCGCAATCCGCGCGCAGGTGCCCCTCTTCCCGTGCCTGGTCGATGGCGCGCGTCAGCGCGGCGCGCCAGATGGTGACGCTCTTGACGAGTTCGTCACGCACCGGGCTTTCCGCGCGGTCGTCGTACTCCACCGCCCCGCTGATGTAGATGCATCCCGTGGTCACTTCCTGGATGCGCTTTTCCATCCAGCGGCGCACCATGGACTGCAGGCGCGGCAGCCCACGCGGCTCGTGCAGCGAAGGATAAAAAACCTCCTGCTCGAACCGGCGGTGATACTCGCGCACCACTTCCACCTGCAAGTCCTCGCGCGAACCGAAATGCGCGAACACGCCGCTTTTGCTCATCTGCATGCGTTCCGCCAACAAGCCGATGGTCAAGCCTTCGAGCCCGTCGCGGGACGACAGCTCCAGCGCGGCATCCAGAATCGCGACGCGCGTCATTTCCCCCTTGCGCATGGGCGCGGGGGACGCGGAAGTGGCGGATTCGAGACGAGCTGACTGGTGTCGCATGATTTTTTCTCCGTTCTTCGCGGCGCGAAACGGATCGCGCCGCCTATGACCCTGACGTAATGCATATTTATTTCGCTGCCCGGCTGGCTGCTTCACCGCCTGGCAGACCCGAATGCACGCAGTCTAAGGCAAAAAAGAACGACCGTTCAGATTATTGTGATCGCGCCCGCTGGCAGCAAGCTTTTAATTAGATCGGGGTTTCTAAACGCGGCGGCCGCGCTCGTGCGCCGCAACATGCCGCGACGCGGCGAGATAACGATCATTGTTGCCGCGAGTGATGCACAGCAGCATCGCCCCACCGGGTATTGTCCCGCGATCAGTAGCGCCCTGTCACGCCAGCGATGATCACGCCGACACGCAGCACCATATAGGCGGCCCAGTTCGCCATCCGGCGCACCGCCGAACGGCGCGCATGCGTGGCGGCCTTGACCTCGATGCTGCGCGAGGCAATGGCGTGCTCCAGCTCCTGGCGCAGCTCGGCACAGAACGCGCCGTCATAGACCGCGACATTGGCCTCGCGGGCCAGCAGCAGGCTGAACGGGTCCATGTTGCTGGAGCCCACCGTGGCCCAGGCATCGTCGACCACAGCCACCTTGGCGTGCAGGAAACTATCGGCGTATTCGAAGATTTCCACGCCGGCGCCGAGCAAGGTCGCGTAAAGCGAATGGGTTGCATAGTGCTGCAAACGGTACTCCACCCTGCCCTGGAGCAACAGCCGCACGCGCACGCCGCGCTTGCGGCATGCCAGCAGGGCGCGGCGCATCTTGTGCCCAGGCAGGAAGTAGGCGTTGGCAATGATCACTTCCCGCCGCGCGCCGCCCAACGCCTGCAGGTACTGGCGTTCGATGGCGCGGCGGTTGCGCAGGTTGTCGCGCAGCAGCAGCACGGCGCGCATGCCGCCGGCCTGGTCCTGGCGCGGCAGCGGCAGGTCGGTGATCAGCGGAAAATCCGCCGCCACCCCCGCCAGGCCAACGCTGCGCATTTCGCCACGCAGCGATAGCTGCCACCACAGGCGTTCGGCGGTCAGCGCGATCTGGTTGACCAGCGGGCCCCGCACCTCCACCGCGAAGTCGTAGCGGGGGCCGAGCCCGGCGCTCTCGAAGGGCCCATGGTTGTAGTCGTCGATGATGTTGATGCCGCCAACAAAGCCGATCTGCTGGTCGATCACGGCCAGCTTGCGGTGCAGCCGGCGCAGGTTGCGCCGTGCCAGGCTGAAGCGGCGCAGCGGACGGAAGATCTTGAGGCAAGCCCCGCCCTCGCGCAGCCGCTCGGCAAGCCCGGCCGGCATGTCGCCAGCGCCGAAACCGTCCACCACCAGGTGCACGGCCACGCCCCGTGCGGCGGCACGGATCAGCGCATCGCTCACCGCTGCGCCGACCGCATCATCGGCGTAAATGTAGGTCTCGAGCGAAACCGAGAATACAGCCTGGTCGATCGCGGCAACCAAGGCCGGGAAGAACTCATTGCCGCCGCGCAGCAAACGGACCGCGTTGCCGCCCAGAGGCCTGCCGCGGCGCCATTCGGAGCGCAGTGGGCCGGCATGCCGCGGCGCGCGTGCGGGGGCATCGTCGCGGCTTGCGGTAAGCGCGGGAGGCGGCGCGCGGGGCGGGCGTGGGGGCGGAATCGATGACATGAGCCACATTATCAGGCACGCCGATGTCCTGTGCGTGCGCCAGGCGACGCGCGCGGCGCACACAGCGTGTGGGGCCATGCGCGCCGCGGCGGCCGTTCTCTGCTATCGTCGCCGCTTCATCCCCTCGCAACCCCCGACATCGTGAAGGTTTTCGGCATCTCCGGTGCGTCCGGCAGCGGCAAGACCACGTTGCTGGATCAAGTGATCCCGCGCTTCGCCGCCGCCGGCCTGCGCGTGGCCGGCGTCAAGCACACCCACCATGGCTTTGACCCGGATACCCCGGGCAAGGACTCCTGGCGTATGCGCCAGGCCGGCTGCGCCAACGTCGTGCTGGTGGGTGCGCGGCACCTCACGCTGATGCGCCACTATCCCGAAGCCGAGGCCTCGCCTGAGCTGGCCGATGCGCTGGCCGTGCTGCCCGCCGACACGGACCTGGTGCTGGTGGAAGGTTACAAGCGCAGCGATTTCCCCAAGCTGGAAGTGTTCCGCCCTGACCTGGGCAGGCCGCCGCTATGGCCGGAAGTGCCGAGCATCATGGCCGTCGCCAGCGACCAGCCGCAGGCTGTGGCCGCGCTCACCGCCTTGCCCGTGCTGGACCTGGCGGACCTTGACGCGATCTGCCAGATCATCCGCGACAGCGCGCTCGAACTCACGCCCGCGCTAGCCGCCGCCTTGGCGCAGCCTCACCAGACCCGATAGACATGCCCGCTGCGCGGCCCTTCCACGCTGCGCTGGAAGGCCAGCGCGACGCGCGCCGCCGGCACCGGCTCAAAGCCGGGGAAGTAATCGCCATACGCGGGCCATGACTCCTGCACTACCGTGGGGCTGACCACATTGATGCGCAGGCCGCGCTCCAGCTCGGGCGCCGCGCTACGCACGAACCCCTCCAGCGCCGCATTGACGCTGCCGGCATTGGCGCCCATGCGGATCGGCTCGCTGCCGACAATGCCGCTGGTGAGCGTGATCGAGCCGCCATCGTTCAGGAAATGCTGGCCAACCAGCGCCAGCCGCACCTGCCCGAGCAACTTGTCCTGCAGCCCGATTTCGAAGTCCTCGGCCCGCATCAGCGCGAGCGGCCCGAAAAACAGGCTTCCGGTCGTGGCGACGATGGCGTCCACCCGGCCGGTCGCATCGAACAAGGCCTGCACGGATTCCGGCCGGGTCAGGTCGACCCGATGTTCGCCGCGCGACTTGCCGACCCGCACCACGTCGTGGCGAGCCGACAGGTTCTCTACTACCGCCTGGCCGAGCGTTCCGCTGGCTCCGATCACAACAATCTTCATCGCATTCCCCATGGTTCTGGTTGTCTAGGAAGACGGCATTCCTTCCACCGCCATCAGGAATGCATTGTGAAAGTGGATTCGGGATGGATAAATGGGCTAGGATTTTGCATATCCCTAATTTTTAATTAGCAATCCATGGACAAGCTGCGCAGCATGGAAGTGTTTGCCGCCGCTGCCGAAGCCGGCAGCTTCAGCGCCTGCGCCGATGCACTGGGCCTGTCGGCGGTGATGGTAGGCAAGCATGTCGTCCAGCTGGAACGGCATCTGGGCGTGCGTCTGCTGCAACGCAGCACGCGCCGCCAGAGCCTGACCGAAGCCGGCCACCTGTTCCTGGAGGAATGCCGGCAGATCCTGGAGCGCGTGCGCAAAGCGGAGACCGTGGCAGAACGTCTGCACAGCCAGCCACGCGGCCGCCTGCGCGTGACCGCGCCGGTGACGTTGGGGGAGACGGCGGTCGCCGAAGCGGTATCGGCCTACCTGCTGCGCTACCCGGAAGTCACGGTGGAACTGGTGCTCGACGACGCTTTCACCGACCTGATTGCCGATGGTTTCGACGCCGCCGTGCGCATCGGCACGCTGGCCAGCTCCGACCATCTGGTGGCGCGGTCGTTGCGGCCGTATCGCATGGCGATCTGCGCGGCGCCGGCCTACCTCGCGCAAGCGGGCCATCCGCGCACGCTCGCGGAGCTGGCCGGGCACCGCTGCCTGAACCATCTGTTGTGGCCGCCAGGCATGGGGTGGCCGGCCCCCGAGGATGACGGGGCGCCCAAGGCATCGGCGCCGCTGGCGGCCAACAACGGCCAGGCGCTGCGGCGCGCGGCACTGGCTGGCTGTGGCGTGGTGATGCAGCCGGAAGTGCTGCTGGCGGCGGACATCGCCGCCGGGCTGCTGGTCCCGTTGCTGGAAGACGCCATGCCAGCGCCAAGGCCGGTCCACCTGCTCTATCCGCGCGACCCGCGGCCGCTGCCCAAGCAGGCCTGCTTTGTTGACGTCATGCTGGAGAAAATGGGGGCCTGAGGATGGGCCTCAGGAAGTCGTGCCTGCCTTGGCCTTGTGGACAACCGGCCGCTCCGGCACGGCAATGCGGGCAAGCTCCGCCATCAATGGCACATGGTCCGAGCGCTGGGCCCAGTCACGGCCGGTCAGCGCGCTGGCGTGCTCGATCTCGAAGCCCCGCACATAGATGCGGTCGAGTTGCCACCAGGGCATGTGGCTGGGAAAGGTGTGCAGCCGCGCGCCACCGGCGGAGGACACCTCCGTCGCGCCAAGCGTGGTGCAGATCAGGTTGTCGAGCCGGTGGTTCCAGTCGTTGAAATCCCCCGCGATCAACAGCGGCGCCTCGGCTGGCACCACGTCCTGCACGCGCTTGACCAGCGCCTCCGCCTGGCGCGCGCGGCTGCGCGCGAACAAGCCGAAATGCACGCAGATCAGGTGGGCCTCGACCCCGTTCATATCCGCTACCGCGTGCAGCAGGCCGCGCTGCTCGAAGCGATGGTCAGAGATGTCGAGGTTTTCCGACATCAGGATCGGATGGCGCGACAGGATGGCATTGCCATGGTGCCCATGGTCGTACACCGCATTGCGGCCGTAGACCGAATGCGGATACGCGTCGGTCGCCAAATAGTTGAGCTGGGTGTAATCCGGGTCGAACAAGGCCGCCGCCACCAGGCGGTCATTGCGATCCTGCACCTCCTGCAGGAAGACGATGTCGGCATTCACCACGTGCAGGCCATCGCGCACGTTATGGATACGCGACTTGCCCTTGATGCCGGTCACGCCCTTGTGAATGTTGTAGGTGACGACGCGCAGCCTCATAGGTCCGCTCCGCAAGCCGCACGCTGCCCCCGCACCCGCCAGCCCAACTGCAGCACCGCCTCGGCGTTGCTGGTCGAGAAGCAGAGCGCGGCGGCCTCCCGCCACGGCAGCCACTGATACTGCAAGTGCTCGCGCGGCGCCAGCGTCACCGGCAGCGGCTGCGCGACACGCAGGCCAAACCAGTGCTCGGTGTTGCGCGTCACGCCCGGCGCGTAGCGGTGGCGCCACTGCGGGTAGATTTCGTACTCGATAGTGTGGTTCCAGTCGTCCAGCCGGTGCTCGGCGGCGACCAGGCCGGTTTCCTCGGCCACCTCGCGCGCGGCTGTCAGCGCCAGCGGCTCGTCGGGCGTGTCCAGGCTGCCGGTGACCGACTGCCAGTAGCCCGGCCGGTCGGCGCGCTCGATCAACAGCACTTGCAGGTCTGGCGTGTGGATCACAACCAGGACGGATTCAGGGATTTTGTAGGGCATGGGGATAGGACAAACGGCGTCCCCAAGCTTACCGCAGATGCGCCCGGGCACCATGGGAAACATGGCGGAAATGACGGATGCGGCGGCCTTGCCGCCCAGGCCCCTTCATGCTGCGTGGACGCTGGACTGAGCCGGCGTTTCTCGCAACCAGGTCTCGAATACGCCAGGCGAGTCGCCGTGGCCCCACGCAGCGCGTAGTTGCTGCATCAACGGCGTCAGCGCGCGTGTGTACTCGCGCGAAGCCACCTGCGCATGGGCGGCCAGGCGGTCCGCGCATTGCTGGACCTGCGCCTGCAGCTGCGCGCGCTCGTGCGCGATCTCTTTTTCGCGCACGCCCAGCGTGTTGTACTTCTGGATCAGGAAGCGCTGGTAGTCACCGGCTTCGACACCTTGGGCGGCCTGTGCGTTGACCTGCTCGAAGCGCATCACGATGCTGCCAGTCTCCTGCTCGATATGCATGGCCTCCGCGGCCAGCGCCTGCAAGCCGTCCTGCAGCCGCAGCGCTTCGCGACGCTCGTCGCGCAGCTTCACGACGTACTCATCGAAGCTGCGCTGGGCCGTCAGGTAAGACTGCACCACCGGCTGCGGCGCCACCACCAGCAACGGATCCGCGCCGCCCGCGCGGCTGCCCTGCAGCAAAGCGTCATCGGGCAGCCTCAGGTTGCCAAGGTCCTCCAGCCAGCGCCCACGCGCCATGACGGTGCCCACCGTATCCAGCGCCACCCGGCGCAGGGCTTCGGCGCGCTGCATCTCCACCGGCTCCAGCATTGGCACGCCCCCACCGCCGGTCTTCGCAGCATGCGCGATATCCGGCACACAAGCCGCCACCGTGGTGGCCACGGACTCCGACATGGCCACCGCCGAGCGGCGCACCGCGCGCCGCAGCTCGAAACGCGCCAGCAGCATCATCACCAGCCCGGCCGCCAGCCAGGTGAGGATGGTCTCGGCATGGGCCAGTAAAAACTGGCGAATCAGTTCTACATCCAGGTGCACGGCAAATTCCTCCCGCGCGGCCGTCGTGCCTTCGAATTGGGCTTGCGGCTTGGCGCTATAAAGGGAGAAGACTGGACGGGAGGGGGCTTCGTTCCGCGATGTAACAATTGGAAACCAGGGATTGGGTGCCGGCTGTGGCACTTGGCATGAATCGCGGCCGCCAATGCAAAAAGGCCGCGCTGTCGCGCGGCCTTTTCAAGCAGTCCGAACCCCGGCTCAGGCCGTCTTCGGCTCCGCAGCACGCAGGCGGATATGCAGCTCGCGCAGTTGCTTCTCATCGACCGAGCTCGGCGCTTGCGTGAGCAAGTCTTGCGCGCGCTGGGTCTTGGGGAAGGCGATCACGTCGCGGATCGAATCGGCGCCGGCCATCATGGTGACGATGCGATCCAGGCCGAAGGCCAGGCCGCCGTGCGGGGGCGCGCCATATTGCAGCGCGTCCAGCAGGTAGCCGAACTTGGCACGGGCTTCTTCCTCGCCGATCTTCAGGGCGCGGAACACCTTGCTTTGCACGTCCTCGCGGAAGATCCGCACCGAGCCACCGCCCATTTCCCAGCCGTTCAGGACCATGTCGTAGGCCTTGGCGATGCACTTGCCCGGATCGGTTTCCAGGTATTGCAGGTGCTCGTCCTTGGGGCTGGTGAACGGGTGGTGCATGGCGACCCAGCGGGCATCTTCCTCGTCGTACTCGAACATCGGGAAGTCGATCACCCACAGCGGCTTCCACACGTCCTCGAACAGGCCGTGGGTCTTGCCGAACTCGGAGTGGCCAATCTTCAGGCGCAGGCCGCCGATGGCGTCGTTGACGACCTTGGCCTTGTCCGCGCCGAAGAAGATGATGTCGCCGTCCTTGGCGCCGGTGCGCTTCAGGATCTCGGCGATGGCTGCGTCGTGCAGGTTCTTGACGATCGGCGATTGCAGGCCGTCGCGGCCCTTGGCCACTTCGTTGACCTTGATCCAGGCCAGGCCCTTGGCGCCATAGATGGCGACGAACTGGGTGTAGGCATCGATCTCGCTGCGCGAGATGGCGGCGCCGCCCGGCACGCACAGGCCGACCACGCGGCCGTTCTCGCTGTTGGCGGGGCCGGAGAACACCTTGAAGTCGACGTCCTTCATGGCGTCGGTCAGTTCGGTGAACTCGAGCTTGACGCGCAGGTCAGGCTTGTCCGAACCGAAGCGGGCCATGGCCTCGCGGAATTCCATCACGGGGAAGCTGGCGTCCAGGTCGACGTCGATGGCGTTCTTGAACACCGTGCGCATCATGTCCTCGAACAGGTCGCGGATTTCCTGCTCGTTCAGGAACGAGGTCTCGCAGTCGATCTGCGTGAACTCGGGCTGGCGGTCGGCACGCAGGTCCTCGTCGCGGAAGCACTTGGTGATCTGGTAGTAGCGGTCGAAGCCCGACACCATCAGCATCTGCTTGAAGATCTGCGGCGATTGCGGCAGCGCGAAGAAGTGGCCCGGGTTGGTCCGCGACGGCACCAGGTAGTCCCGCGCGCCTTCGGGCGTGCTCTTGCCCAGCATCGGGGTCTCGATGTCGATGAAGCCTTGCGCGTCCAGGTACTTGCGCACTTCCATGGCCACCTTGTAGCGCAGGCGCAGGTTGTACTGCATCTGCGGGCGGCGCAGGTCCAGCACGCGGTGCGTCAGGCGGGTGGTCTCGGACAGGTTGTCGTCATCGAGCTGGAACGGGGGTGTGACCGACGGGTTGAGCACGGTCAGCTCATGGCACAGCACCTCGATCTTGCCGGAGGTCAGGTTGGCGTTCTCGGTGCCCGCCGGACGCGGGCGCACCTTGCCGGTGATGCGCACGCAGAACTCGTTGCGGATCTCTTCGGCAGCCTTGAACATCTCGGGACGATCGGGGTCGCACACCACCTGCACCAGGCCTTCGCGGTCGCGCAGGTCGATGAAGATCACGCCACCGTGATCGCGGCGACGCTGCACCCAGCCGGTGAGAGCCACTTCTTGGCCCGACAGTTGTTCGGTCACGAGACCGCAATAGTGAGTACGCATGGAGGACATAAGGGAATTCCCGGAATAACGCGGCCGCCGATGCGGCCGGCGATCAATTTGAATGCGATGAGCCGGTGGACTCGGCGAGGGCTTCTGCCTCCGCCTCGCCGGCGCGCACGGAGCCGCTCTTGCGCGGCAGCTCGGTCGGCGCCACCACGCCCATCGAGACGATGTACTTCAGCGCGGCGTCGACGGTCATGTCGAGTTCGATGGTATCGGCCTTGGGCATCATCAGGAAGAAGCCCGAGGTCGGATTCGGCGTGGTCGGCACGTAGACGCTGACATACTCGCCCTGCAGATGATTCTGCACATCGCCGCCGGGACGGCCGGTGAGGAATGCGATGGTCCACGAACCCTCACGCGGGTACTGCACCAGCAGCGCCTTGCGAAAGGCATTGCCGGACGAGGAGAGCAGCGTATCCGAGACCTGCTTGACGCTGGTGTAGATCGGCCCGACCACCGGGATATGGCGCAGCAGCGCTTCCCACCAGCGCACCAGGCGCTGGCCGATGAAGTTGTGGGTCAGCAGGCCGACCAGCAGGATGAACACCACCGTCAGGATGGCGCCCAGGCCCGGGATGCGCACCTTGAACAGCTGGACCGGCTGCCAGGCTTCAGGCAGCAGCGCCAGGCTCTGGTCCATGGTGCTGATGACCAGGTTCAACACCCACAGCGTGATGCCCAGCGGCACCAGCACCAATAGCCCGGTGAGGAACCAGGTCTTGAGGGCGGAAGTCTTCTTCGCCGGCACGATGCGTTCTGCCTTCAATGGCTGGCGACGGCACTGCCGGAACCGCCGGCAGTACTGGTCGGCGCCGTGCTGACGGTGCTGGAGGATTCCGTGGCTGCGCCGGACGAGGCCGGTGCCGCTGCTTCGCTCTTGCCCTCGGTGGCGCTGCCGGCGGCCGCCGTGGCGGGCGCAGCGGACGTGGCACTGTTGCCACCGCGGAAATCGGTGACGTACCAGCCCGACCCCTTGAGCTGGAAGCCCGCGGCGGTCAGTTGTTTCTTGAACGTGCCCTTCGCGCCGCAGGATGTGCAGTCGGTGAGCGGGGCATCGCTCATTTTCTGCAGCACATCGCGCCCGTGGCCGCAGGCGTCGCAACGATAGGCATAGATCGGCATAGTGGATCTCCGCAAGGAGTCTGGAACGGAAATTGGTGGAACCGCGAGGCCGCGCTGAGCGGGAAGTTGCCACTCCCGTGCGCGCACCTTGCGGTGCAAAGCCTTGAATTATAAACCGTTCTGAGAACGCCGGGCCGGCGGAAAAAGAGGCCGGGGTGCCTTCGAAGCCACGCGTGACCCGCCGGATGCCCGCAACGCTCAGGCCAGATGGACTTCCTTGACACGCGGATGGTCGTTGATCCACTGCGGCAGCAGCGAGCCGAACACCATGCCGCCGATGGAGACCAGCAGGCCGACCATCTGCGGCGGCACCGCCGCGTCGGCGAAGGCGATTTCGCAGCACAGCCAGGAAACCAACCCGAGGATGATCGCGGCAAGGCCGCCCTGGCGCGTGGCCGGCTTCCAGAACATGCCAAAGGCCAGCGGGACGAATGACGAGACCAAAGTGACCTTATATGCATTTTCCACCATATGGAAAATGGACAGATGCGAGTTCAGCGCGAACAGCGTCACCAGCACGGCGAACACCAGCACCACAGCCTGCATCACGCGCAGGAAGCGGCGGTCGTCGAGATGGCGGAAATAGGGCCGCAGGATATTCTCGGCAAAGGTGACCGACGGTGCCAGCAGCGTCGCCGAGGCACAGCTCTTGATGGCGGACAGCAGCGCGCCGAAGAACATCACCTGGGCGAACATGGGCGCGTGCGTCAGGATCAGCTTGGGCAGGATCAGCTGCGAATCGGTGTTGATGTACTTCTGCACCATCTCCGGGTCGATCATGGTGGCCGAATAGGCCAGGAACATCGGGATGAAGGCAAAGCAGAAGTAAAGCACGCCGCCCAGCACCGAAGCGCGCCCGGCAATCTTCTCGGTGCGCGACGAGGTCACGCGCTGGAACACATCCTGCTGCGGGATCGATCCCAGCATCATGGTGAACAGCGCGGCCGCGAAGCCGATGATCTGGATCAGGTCCAGCGAGGGCAGGAATTCGAACTTGCCGGCCGCCGCCGCATGCGACACCACCGCGGCCACGCCGCCGGCCTGGCCGCTGACTTCATAGCCGATATACAGCATCCCGATCACGATGATGATCATCTGGATGAAGTCGGTCACCGCCACGGCCCACATGCCGCCGAACAGGGTGTACACCAGCACGCTGGCGGCTCCGATCATCATGCCGGTTTCCTGCGACAGCGCGCCGTCCGAGACGGTGAAGAACACCAGCCCGAGCGCCTTGATCTGCGCGGCAACCCAGCCCAGGTAGGACATCACGATACACAGCGTGGTCAGCACCTCGGCCAGCCGCCCGTAGCGATTGTGATAGTAATCGCCGATGGTGAGCAGGTTCATCCGGTACAGCGGGCGCGCGAAGAACAGGCCGACCAGGATCAGGCAAAGCGAGGAACCGAAAGGATCGGACACCACCCCGGACAAGCCTTCCTTGAGGAAAACCGCGGGGATGCCCAGCACCGTCTCCGAGCCGAACCATGTCGCGAACACGGTGGCGGTGACGATGTAGAACGGCAGGCTGCGGCCGGCGACCGCGAAGTCGGTGGCGTTGCGCACGCGCAGCGCGGCCCACAGGCCAATGCCGACGGAGATTACCCAATAGATGATGACGAACCAGATCAGCATGCTGCTGCCCTATCCCAAAGTGCCCTTGCGGCGAGAAACCGGTTGCCGGTGAGGCGGGATTTGCGGCCAGCCTTGCCCGGAGTCCAATTCATCGGTCGGGGCCGCATGGGTGGCTGAGCTAGCCTGCGGTCGTAGCCGAATCAAAACGCGGATTATAGCGACGCCTGCCGCGCGGCGAGAAAAAAACCCGCCACCACGCGGAAATTGCCCGGGACGGTGCAGCCCCGGCGCCACAGGTGACGTGGACTGCGCCGTGGATGCCCGCCACGGCCGCGGCGCCCCGCCGTGGTGCGCAAGGCTTGCGGCTTACGCGTGGGCTTACGCGCGGTTACACAGCTTACAAACCCTGCGTCAGCGCGCCGTGCCCGGCGCGCATTAAGGAAGCCAAGGCAGCAACATCGGGCGCCGCGCCCACGAGCCACGCTGCCGCACACGGCCCAATGAGGAAAAGGAGAACACCATGTCGAACCGCCAAACCAAGATGCTCAAGACCCTGATGATTGCCGCAGGCCTGCTCGGCGCCGGCCTGGCTAGCGCCCAGACTGCGGCGGTCTCGCAGGATGTGCAGCGCAACGTCAACCAGGAACAGCGCATCGAGAACGGCCTGAAATCCGGCAGCCTGAGCACGCGCGAAGCGGCCAGCCTGGAAAAGCAGACCGCCCGCGTGGACCACATGGAAGCGCACGCCCTGGCCAACGGCTCGGTCTCGCCGCGCGAGCAGGCGTCCATCCAGCGTGCCGAGAACAACGTGAGCCGCGACATCGCGCATGACACGCACAACGGCATCACCGGCAACCCCGCCAGCGCCTCATCGCAGCGCATGCAGGCCGACGTGCAGCGCAATATCAACCAAGAGCAGCGCATCAAGAACGGCGTGGCCAATGGCTCGCTCACCAACCGCGAGGCCGGCAGCCTCGAACGCGGCCAGGCTCACGTGGATCGGCGCGAAGCGCGCGCCGGCGCCAACGGCCATGTTGGTGCGGGCGCGCAGCGTGGAATCCAGCGTGCCGAAAACCGCGACAGCCGGGCGATCTACCACGACAAGCACAACGCCCGCGTGCGCGGCTGACGCAAAGGCTGGCGCCTGCGGCTGAACGCTGAATCCTGAAACCTAAGCCCTGCGGCGCCAGACCTGCCACTGCTCGCGGCCGGCAAATATCGGCAGCGAGCCAGTGGCGGCCCGCGCCTCCACCAGCTCGAAGGCCGGCTCAAGCAGCGCGCGCAGTTCTGCCTCGGGGATGGCAAAAGGCGGCCCGCCGCGCGTCTCGTCCAGGAAGAAGTAGCCGGCCAGCAGCCCGCCCGGCGGCAGCAGTTGCGCCACACGAGCGGCGTAGCCGGCCCGCATGGCTGGCGGCAAGGCGCACAGGAAAGCCCGCTCGTAGATCCACTGGCAGGCAGGCTCGGGCGCGAAGGCAAAGAAATCCGCTTCGTGCACGACAGCCCCGGCCGGCCCCAGCGCGCGGCGCGCGCTGGCTACGGCCTCGGGTGAGAAATCGATGGCGGTCACCGGCCAGCCGCGCGCATGGAGCCACCCCGCTTCCCAGCCGTTGCCACAGCCAGGGATTAGCGTTGGGCACGGTGCCATCGCGCTGGCGAAGGCCTCGAAATCGGCCGGCACGCCGCCCAGGTCCCAGGGCATGAAGCCCTTCTCGAAGCGCTCATCCCAGAAAGCCGGGTCCCCCGCGTTGCGCGTGGCAAAGACTGGCGGGGCTGCGGCCTTGATCGGCGCGTTATCGGATTTGGTCAAGCTGGCCTCCACTGCATTGCATTTCATCAACTTTGCACTCGCCACCCAGGCGATTCGGGGCACGATCCCGTGCGCTACCAGTAGCCAACCCAGGCCAGCAGCTCGGTCAGCACCACCCCGGCGATGAATCCGCCAACCAGCAACAAGGCCGTGCCGACCAGGCGGTTGGTGCGGCGCTGCTCGGCGACCAGGGCGGCCAGCAGCTTCTCCTGCTGGCCATTGTCGACCAGGGCGCGGCGCTCGAGGAACTGGTGCGCCAGGCGCGGGAAGTCGGGCAGCATCTTGGCCCATTGCGGGGCCTCCACCTGGATGCGCTCCCAGGCACCCTTCCAGCCGACCTGCTCGTGCATCCATTTCTCGAGGAAGGGCTTGGCGGTCTTCCACAGGTCCAGGTCCGGATCGAGCTGGCGCCCCAGCCCTTCGATATTGAGCAAGGTCTTCTGCAACAGGACCAGTTGCGGCTGGATCTCGACATTGAAGCGGCGCGAGGTCTGGAACAGGCGCATCAGCACCATGCCCAGCGAGATCTCCTTGAGCGGCTTGTCGAAATAGGGCTCGCAGCACGCCCGTACCGCGCTCTCCAGTTCCTCCACCCGCGTATGGGCCGGCACCCAGCCCGACTCCACGTGCAGCAGCGCCACGCGATGGTAGTCGCGGCGGAAGAAGGCGATGAAGTTCTGCGCCAGGTAGTTCTTGTCGAACTCGGACAGCGCGCCGACGATGCCGAAGTCCAACGCGATGTAGCGCCCAAAACTCTGCGGCGCCACCGACACCAGGATGTTGCCCGGGTGCATGTCGGCATGGAAGAACCCGTCGCGGAACACCTGCGTGAAGAAGATCTCCACGCCCTCCTCCGCCAGCAGGTGCATGTCGACGCCAGCCGCCCTGAGCGACTCGGTGCGCGAGATGGGGATCCCATGCATGCGCTCCATCACGAAGACCTCGCTGCTGCACCAGTCCCAGAACACCTCTGGCACCAGCAGCAGCTTGGTGTCGGCAAAGTTGCGGCGCAGCTGGCTGGCGTTGGCGGCCTCGATCATCAGGTCGAGTTCGTCGTGCAGGTATTTGTCGAACTCGGCGACGACCTCGCGCGGCTTCAGGCGCTTGCCGTCAGCCCAGAAACGCTCAAGCCAGGCGGCGAGGTCCCGCATCAGCGCCAGGTCGCTGTCGATGACCGGCAGCATGCCCGGGCGCAGGACCTTCACGGCGACTTCGCGGCCGTGGTTGGGACCGCCCTTCAGGATGGCGAAGTGAACCTGGGCGATGGACGCGCTGGCCACCGGCTTGTGGTCGAAGCTCTCGAACAGCGTCGCCAGCTTCCGGCCCAGCGAGCGCTCGATGATCTTGACCGCCACGACTGAATCGAACGGCGGCACCTGGTCCTGCAGCTTGGCGAGCTCGTCGGCGATGTCCTCGGGCATCAGGTCGCGCCGGGTGGAGAGCACCTGGCCAAACTTGACGAAGATCGGCCCCAGGCGCGTCAGCGCCAGGCGCAGGCGTTCGCCCCGGGGCATGTCGAGCTTGCGGCCAATGGTAATGACACGCACCAGGAATCGGATGCGGCGGCTCTTGAAACCAGACAGCACGAGCTCGTCGAGGCCGTAGTAGAGGATGACGAAAACGATCTTGCAAAGGCGCAGGAAGCGGGTCATGCAGGTTCTTCAGTGTTGGGGCCGTGCTGCTTGGCCGGTCTGGCAATGGATAAAGCCGTGGATGCGCAATTGAGCAGGGGTCTGGCGGCGGCAGGCCGCGGGCGATCAGCGATGGGCGGACGGCAGCGTGCCGGCGCCACGCTCGGAGCGGGTGCGCTGCTCCAGCTTTTCCAGCCGCTTTTCCAGCCGGGCGAGGTCGTCGCGCAGCGCGCTCACACCGGCGCCGAACTCGTCGAGCGCCGCGTGGCGCACCAGGGTCGGCTGCTCGTCGAGCAGGTATTCGGTCACGTTATCGACCAGCGCGCGGCCCACCCGCGTGGCCTGGGCATGCACCTGCTGCACGCCGTCCACCACCCGTTGCGCCACGCTGTCGCTCACCGGGCCGCCCAGGATGCCGCGCAATGCGCGCGACAGGTCCTCGGCCGCATCCCAGCGCAGGTTGCGGGCCAGCGTGGAGACCGTGTTGGCCAGCTCGGCATCTCCCTCGATGCGCACATGCCTCATCGCCGCCGCCTGGCCGCCGCCCGCCACATCCGAAGCCACCAGCGGCCACAGCTGCAGCGGCACGGTCAGCGTGACCGCCGGGGTTTCATCCACCGCGGCCAGCTCCGTCAGGCCCTGTCCCGTCACCTTCAAGGCGAGCGTGAACGCGGCCGCGTCAAAGCGGATGATGCGCCCGGCGAAGGGCTGGAGCATGGTGGTTGCCCAGGGCTCCTGTTCCAGCAGGTGGTTCAGGGCGGTGATCGGGGGGGTGGCCAGGGGGGTGGGGAGGGTGGTCATGATTGGGTGGGGCTGGGGGCGGGCCTTTCAGAAGGTGTTAGTGGTTGATCAGTTCTAAAATCTAAAGTCAAAATCAACTTCAACTACTTGAATACAAAGGCAACTGCAGTTTCACCGCCCCTGCGGGGCGGCGACCTACTTTTTTGTCTTGCCAAAAAAGTAGGCAAAAAAGGCGCGCCGGATGGGGCGACACCCCCTCGGGATTTCACGAAAAGAGCGGCCGGGACCCAAACTCGCATCGCCTTAAGGCGATACTCAGACATGGGTCCCTCTTTTCCGCTCTTTTCGCCGGATCCCGAGGCGCCCCATACGGCATAGGTGAACCTTGACGGCTCGCTTCGCATCGCGCTGGGGTGTGGCCCGCCCTGCGGGCGGGCCACACGGCTACCAATCGTTACTTTGGCGGACCGGCTCTTGCAAAAAAGGCCTGCCCTCTTCCCCATCACCCGCAGCGGGAGGCGCGTAAACCAATGGTCAACCCAAACCTTGCAGGTTGTAGCCGTGTTTTCCGCCCGTGGGGCGGCAAACACCGTCCCGCGATGCGAAGCGAGCCGTCAAGGTTTTCCTAGCCCGTATGGGGCGCCTCGTCGGCAGGCAAAAAGAGCGGAAAAGAGGGGGCCATGTTTGAGTATCGCCTTAAGGCGATGCGAGTTTGGCCCCCGGCCGCTCTTTTTGTCTGACGGCGAGGAGGCTTTCGCCCCATCCGGGTCGCCTTCTTTGCCTACTTTCTTGGCGAGACAAGAAAGTAGGTCGCCCCCCGCAGGGGGGTGAAACCGCCTTTGACTTTGACTTTAACTTCCAAGTCAAACAACAGAATCCCCCCACCCCACAAACAAAAAAAGCCCACGTTTTCACGTGGGCCTCCATTCTATGCCACCTGCCGGCCTTGGACCTGCCGGCGAGGCACTCCCTGCACTCAGGAAGTTTGTTGGATCCCTGCCAGCAGCCAGCCGCCGGGGCCGCTTACCGGCTTGGCCAGGTTCCAGACTTCGGCGAAGGACTGCGCGGGATCGCCAGCCTTTTCGCGGATCATGCCGGAGAAGCGCACGCTGGCCAGATGCTGGGCCGGGCTGTCTTCGATGCCGAGCAGTTCGGCTTCCAGCGTGACCACGTCGGTCTTGTTGACCTCGGCGCCGCGTTCGGACAGGTCCATCTTGATCTCGGCGAACATTTCCGGCGTGGTGAACTCGCGGATGTCTTCAAGATTGCCGGCGTCCCAGGCTGCCTGCAGGCGGACGTAGTAGATCTTGGCATTGCGCAGGAAGGCTTGGGTGTCGAAGTCGGCCGGCACGCCCCAGGGCTGGGCCGCGCCTGCGGCTGCACCAACGGCGGCGCCAGCCATCACCGGTGCGGCGGACTGCATCGAGGCGACGGAACCGGGCGCAGGCATCACCGGGTTGGGTGCGCCGACCGGCACTTGCTGGCGCAGGACCGGTTCGTTGCTGCCACCAAATCCGTTACCCGAGCCGCTGCCGGCACCGGCTGCCGCACCTGCATAGGCCGGTTGCTGCGGCGCCTTGGCGCCGCCGCGGAACTTGCGGATCAGCCAGATTGCGGCGAATGCCACCAGGGCGATCAGGATCAGGTTGGACAGGAAGCCCATGGCGGCGCCGCCCAGGCCGAAGTGCGACAGCAGCCAGCCAATACCCAGGCCGGCGGCGATGCCGCCGAGCATGCCACCCCAGTTACGCTTGGGCGCCGCAGCAGCAGCAGCGCCGGCGCCTGCTGCTGCGGGCGCGGCTTGCTGGGCCGGTGCCTGCTGCGCGGGCGTCTGGTTCGGCGATTGCTGTGCCGGTGCCTGCTGGCGTTGCGTCACGCCGGACGATTGCTTGCCGATGCTGCGCGACCCGCCGAGGCGTTTGGCATTGGCGTCGAGCGCCATGCCGAGGGCAAGCGTGCCAATCAGCACACCCGCCATGAATTTTGCGCGAAATAGCGACATATCAGTGCTTCCCCTGTTAAGTTCGCTCATTTTTCTTTGAGCCTATATCAGTCTAGTACTTTCGCCCGACGTGGAGTGCCACCACTCCCGCCGTCAGGTTGAAGTATTCGACATTCTCCAGGCCCGCATGTTCCATAAGACGTACAAGTGAAGCCTGGTCTGGATGCATTCTGATCGATTCGGCCAGATAGCGATAGCTATCGGAATCCTGTACCACGCGCTGCCCCAGCCACGGCAGGAACTTCAGCGAATACATGTCGTAGGCCTTTTCCAGCGGCTTCCACACCTTGGAGAACTCCAGCACCATGACTTTGCCGCCCGGCTTGATCACCCGGCGCATCTCTGACAATGCCACCTCCTTGTGCGTCATGTTGCGCAGCCCGAAGGACACGGTGACGAGGTCGAAGTGGTTGTCCGGGAACGGAATCCGCTCAGCATCACAGAGACAGGTGGGGACGACGATGCCTTTATTCAACAAGCGGTCCCGTCCAACCCGGAGCATCGACTCATTGATATCGGTCAGCCAGACCTCGCCGGTGGGCCCGGCCTGGCGTGCGAAGGCCTTGGCCAGGTCGCCGGTGCCGCCGGCGATGTCGAGCACCTTGAAGCCAGGCCGCACGCCGGCCTGCGCGATGGTGAACATCTTCCACAGCCGGTGCATGCCGCCGGACATCAGGTCGTTCATGACGTCGTACTTGTTGGCCACCGAATGGAAGACTTCGGCTACCTTGCCGGCCTTCTCTTCTTCCTTGACCTTCTCGAACCCGAAGTGGGTCTCGCTCATAACTCGCTCCAGAACTCAGTAATGGCCCGCGGGGGCACGCAATCTCAATGGCTGCCGCAGGCATGGCCGCCGGGGGCCACCATGGGGGCGTCGCGATCGACGCCGGCCGCGTCCAGCCGCTCCAGGTAGGACTGCCAGATGGCGTCCTGCTGGGCGCCCAGGCGGTAAAGCAGTTCCCAGGAATAGATGCCGGTATCGTGGCCGTCGGAAAAACGGATCAGGATGGCGTAGTTGCCGACCGGCTCCACCGCGGCGATGGTGACGTCGCGCTTGCCGGTCTGCAGCACTTCCTGGCCCGGACCGTGGCCCTGCACTTCGGCCGAGGGTGAGTTCACCCTCAGGTATTCGAACGGCAGCCGGAAGCTGGAACCGTTGTCAAAACCCACCTCCAGCACGCGCGACTGGGTGTGCACGGTAAGGGCGGTGGGATGGGGAGTATCTTTTTCAAGGCCTGCCATGATGGGTGGCGCGCGGCTGTGGGCGAGCCGCAGGTTGCGGCCACACCGGCCTTTACGCTTCGTGTACGACCCGATAGCTTACCGCAGCCGCCTCGCCTTGCCCATTGTGCTCCGCCTCCCAGTGCGCTCCGTCGGCCGCGACATAGCGCAGGCGCTTGCCATGGAAGGCGGCAACCGTGCTGCGGTGGGCGATGCTGATGATCGCCGCGCCGGGCAGGGAGTCCACCATCAGGCGGTACATCGCGCTTTCCGTTTCCTCGTCGAGCGCGCTGGTGGCCTCGTCCAGGAACAGGTAATCGGGCTTTTGCAGCAGGGCGCGCGCAAAGGCCAGGCGTTGCTGCTCGCCCGGCGACAGCCGCAGCGACCAGTTATCGAACACGTCGAGCTGCTCGGCCAGGGCGCCGAGCCGGGCTTCGCGCAGCACCTTCTGCAAGGCTTCACGGCTATGCACGGTGCCGGCGTCGGGATAAGCCAGCGCATCAGCCAGCGAGCCGATCGGCAGGTAGCTGCGTTGTGGCAGGAAAAGCAAGCTGGCCGCACGCGGCATGGCTACCTTGCCGCTGCCATAGGGCCAGATGCCGGCCAGCGCGCGGAACAACACGCTCTTGCCGCAGCCAGAGGGACCACTGACCAGCCAACGTTCGCCGGCGCCGATCTCCAGCGAGAACGGCGCCACCAGCGGCCGCTGCTGGATTTCGCCGCCATTGCCGGTGCGCACCGGCAGCGCCAGCGCGAGGGTGTCGATGCGGATGCCGTCGGTATCGGCCTGGTCCACCTCGATATCGCGCACACCGGTGTGCTCCTCGTCCTGCCGCTCGGCTACCCGGATGGCGTCGCGGAAGTCGATCAGCCGGTTGGCCGCGGCCTTCCAGCCGACCAGCGTCGCGTAGTTATCGACGAACCAGGACAGAGCGCCCTGCACCGACCCGAATGCGGAACTCACCTGCATCAACCCGCCAAGCGTCAACTTGCCGGCGAAGTAGCGTGGAGCGGCCACGATCAGCGGAAAGATGATGGCGAACTGGGCATAGCCGGAATTGACGAAGGTCAGGCGCCGCGTATAACGCATCAACTGGTTCCAGTTGGCGCGAATGCGGTCGAAGCGCGAGCGTAGGCCGGCCTTCTCGGTCGGTTCCCCCCGGTACAGCGCCACGGGCTCGCTGTTCTCGCGCAAGCGCACCAGCGTGAAGCGGAAATCCGCCTCGTACTGCTCCTGCTGGTAGCTCAGGCCAATCAGCGGCCGTCCCACCAGGTGGGCGATCAGCGAACCGATCACCGCGTAGCCGATGGCGAACCACACCATATAGCCGGGAATGATGATCTCATTGCCGCCGAGCATGAAGCTGATCGGCCCTGACACCGCCCACAGGATGCCGACGAAGGACAGCAGCGTTACCACTGAGTTGAGCAGCCCGAGCGACAGCGTCAGGGCGCCGTCGGTAAACGAGCGCAGGTCGTCAGCCAGCCGCTGGTCGGGGTTGTCGGTGGTATGGGTCTGCTCGATGCGGTAGTACGCCTGGTGACTGAGCCAGTGGTCCATGAAGCGCCCCGTCATCCACGTACGCCAGCGCATTTGCAGCATCATGGTGTAGTACTGGCGCGAGATGGCCGCCACGATGAAGAAGCCGGCAATCCACGAGAAACGGATCAGCAGCGCCTTGAAGGAGGCGTAGTCGTGCTGCTCCAGCGCGTTGTAGAACACGCGGGTCCAGTCATTGAGCAGCACGTTGATATAAACGATGCCGAGATTGAGCGCGACCACGAAGGCCAGCAGCCCGAGGCCGGCCTTGCGGTCCTCGGATTTCCAGTAAGGCTTGATCAGGTCCCACGTCTCAGCCACCCGCAGGCGGCTCTGGATCTTGAGGGCACGGGCCGGCACGGCCGGGCCTGGAACAGTAACGGAAGTCGGTGTGGACATGGCACCTTTCGCGCAAGCGGGCCATGGCAGATCCACCGGCCCCGCTCTTGTGGGAATGAAGACAACGGGTATTAGAAGACGGCGCTGCCCGGCTGGTTCCGGAAATTCAAAAAAACCGACAGCAATGCCAACACGGCACGGGTACGGCTAGGCCAGGCGTCAGCCTGCTTCGTCCAGTTTCGCCAGGGCCGCACGCAACGCCGGCAGGCGCTGCGCAAGGCCGGCCAGGCGCTCAGCATCAGGCTCGCGCTGCACAGCCGCCCAGACGGCTTCGGGAAAATGGGTGTCCCAGCGGTAGCGTGGAATGATATGCCAGTGCAGGTGCGGCACCATATTGCCGAAAGCGGCCAGGTTGACCTTGTCGGGCACCATGGTCTCGCGCACCGCGCGCTCCACCCGCGCCACCAGCCGCATCAGCCAGGCCTGGTCGTCCTCGGGCAGGTCGGTCTGCTCGGCCACGTGGCCATTCCACACCACCCTGCAGAAGCCGGGAAAGCGCTCATGCTCGACCAGGATGACCCGGGCGCGCTCACCACGCCAGACCAGTTCGCCGCCGTCGGTCTCGCACAGCGGGCAGTTGGGGACGAGGTTCATGCGGGCGCTCCCGGGACTCCGAGGGCGTCAGTCAAATACCCAGGGTTGGCTCCCCTCTCTCCCGCAAGCGGGAGAAGGGAGAAAACCAGTGGCACCGCCCCCGCCTCCCCCATCACACCAGCACCCGCTCGATGCCGCCCGAGTTGGCCTTGGCCACGTAGTCCGGCATCCAGTTCTCGCCCAGCAGGTGCTTGGCCATCTCCACCACGATGTAGTCCGCCGTGACCGTGGCGTCTTCCTTGTAGCGCGACAAACCCTGCAGGCAGGACGGGCAGCTGGTCAGGATCTTGACGTCGCCCACAAAGCCGTCGGTGCGCAGCTTGTCCGCGCCCTTGGTCATTTCCTCTTCCTTACGGAAGCGGATCTGGGTGGAAACGTCGGGGCGCGACACCGCGAGCGTGCCGGACTCGCCGCAGCAACGCTCGTTCTTCTCGATCTTGCCGCCGCCTTCATTGCCGCCCATCAGCTCGTTGACGAGCTTGGTCGGGTCCATGGTCTTGATCGGGGTGTGGCAGGGGTCGTGGTACATATAGCGCGTACCGGTCACGCCCTCCAGCTTGACGCCCTTCTCCAGCAGGTATTCGTGGATGTCGATGATGCGGCAGCCCGGGAAGATCTTGTCGAATTCATACCCGGCAAGCTGGTCGTAGCAGGTCCCGCAGCTCACCACCACGGTCTTGATATCGAGGTAGTTGAGCGTGTTGGCGACCCGGTGGAACAACACCCGGTTGTCGGTAACCATCTTCTCGGCCTTGTCGAACTGGCCGTTGCCGCGTTGCGGATAGCCGCAGCACAGGTAGCCCGGCGGCAGCACGGTCTGCACGCCCACATGCCACAGCATGGCTTGCGTGGCGAGGCCCACCTGCGAGAACAGCCGCTCCGAGCCGCAGCCCGGGAAGTAGAACACCGCCTCGGTCTCGGGCGAAGTCCGCTTCGGGTCGCGGATGATCGGCACGATCTCGTTGTCTTCGATGTCTAGCAGCGCGCGCGCGGTCTTCTTGGGCAGGTTGCCCGGCATCTTCTTGTTGATGAAGTGGATCACCTGCTCTTGCACCGGCGCGCGGCCCACCGTGGCGGGCGGATGCGCGGTCTGCTTCCTGGCGAACTTCTTGAGTACGTCGTTGCCCAGGCGCTGCGCCTTGTAGCCCCAGTCGATCATGACCTTGCGGGTCATGTTGATGGTCTGCGGGTTGGTGGCGTTGAGGAAGAACATCGACGCGGCAGTGCCGGGATTGAACTTCTTCTGCCCCATCTTGCGCAGCAGGTTGCGCATGTTCATCGACACGTCGCCGAAGTCGATCTTGACCGGGCACGGCGTCACGCACTTGTGGCAGACCGTGCAATGGTCGGCCACGTCGGAGAACTCGTCCCAGTGCTTGATCGAGATGCCGCGGCGGGTCTGCTCCTCGTACAGGAAGGCCTCCACCAGCAGCGAGGTCGCCAGGATCTTGTTGCGCGGGCTGTACAGCAGGTTGGCGCGCGGCACGTGGGTGGCGCACACCGGCTTGCACTTGCCGCAGCGCAGGCAGTCCTTGACGCTGTCGGCAATGGCACCGATATCGCTCTGCTGCATGATGATGGACTCATGCCCCATCAGCCCGAACGACGGCGTATAGGCATTGCGCAGGTCAGCGCCGGGCAACAGCTTGCCCTTGTTGAAGCGGCCCTGCGGATCCACGCGCTGCTTGTACTCGCGGAATTCGCCGATCTCGTCCTCGGTCAGGAACTCCAGCTTGGTGATGCCGATGCCGTGCTCGCCGGAAATCACGCCGTCCAGCGAGCGCGCCAGCGCCATGATGCGGGCCACCGCGCGGTGGGCGTCCTGCAGCATGTCGTAGTCGTCGGAGTTGACCGGAATATTGGTGTGCACGTTGCCGTCGCCGGCGTGCATGTGCAGCGCCACGAAGACGCGGCCGCGCAGCACCTGCTTGTGGATCTTCTGCGCTTCGTCGAGGATGGGCTTGAACTCGCCGCCGTTGAAGATATTGCGCAGCTCGGCGCGCACTTCGCTCTTCCAGGACACGCGGATGGTGCGGTCCTGCAGCAGGTGGAACACGGTGGCATCCGGCTGCTGCTCGAGGCGCGCCTCGAAAGCCTGGCCGAGCAGGCCCAGGCCGTGGCCGATCAGCGACGCGCGCGCGGTGGCCAGCGGCGTATCCAGGTGGTCCTGCAGGTAGGTCCAGCGCGAGCGGATCTCGCGCAGCAGCTGCAGCGCGTGCTGCACGCGGTCTTCCAGCAGCTCGGCGCTGGGGATCTCGTTAGCGTCGTCGCTGCGGCCCAGCGGCAGGTTGCCGCGCGCGAAGAAGGCTTCCAGCGCATCGGTCAGCTGGAGCTTGTTCTTGATCGACAGCTCGATATTGATGCGCTCGATGCCGTCGGTATACTCGCCCATGCGCGGCAGCGGGATCACCACGTCTTCATTGATCTTGAAGGCGTTGGTGTGCTTGGCGATGGCGGCGGTGCGCGAGCGGTCCAGCCAGAACTTCTTGCGGGCTTCCGGGCTGACCGCGACGAAGCCTTCGCCGCTCTTGCCGTTGGCCATGCGGATGACTTCCGAGGTGGCGCGGGCGACCGCGTCCTGGTCGTCGCCGACGATGTCGCCGATCAGCACCATCTTCGGGAAGGCGTTGCGCTTGCTCTTGGTGGCGTATCCCACCGCACGCAGGTAGCGCTCGTCCAGGTGCTCCAGGCCGGCCAGGATGGCGCCGCCAGGGGTGCGCGATTCGGCGTCGAGGTAATCCTTGATTTCCACGATGCTCGGAATGGCGTCGCGCGCCTGGCCGAAAAACTCCAGGCAGACGGTGCGCACATGCGCCGGCATGCGGTGCAGGATCCAGCGCGCGCTGGTGATGATGCCGTCGCAGCCTTCCTTCTGGATGCCGGGCAGACCCGCCAGGAACTTGTCGGTGACGTCCTTGCCCAGGCCTTCCTTGCGGAACTTGCGCCCTTCGATGGCCAGGGTTTCCGTACGCAGCGGCTTTTCGCCGGGCGCGCGGTTGCCGTCCGACCACTTGAGCTCGAAGGTGGCGACCGCCACGTCATGGATCTTGCCCAGGTTGTGGTCCAGGCGCGTGACTTCCAGCCAGTTGCCTTCCGGATCCACCATGCGCCACCAGGCCAGGTTATCCAGCGCGGTGCCCCACAGCACGGCCTTCTTGCCGCCGGCGTTCATGGCCACGTTGCCACCGATGCAGGAGGCATCGATCGAGGTCGGGTCGACCGCGAACACCAGCCCGGCCTTGTCCGCCGCATCCGCCACTCGGCGCGTCACCACGCCAGCGCCGGAGAAAATGGTGCCGACCTTGTGCGACACGCCCGGCAGGTCGGTCTGCTCGACCGGCCCGAGTTGTTCCAGCTTCTCGGTGTTGATGACCGCGCTCATCGGCGTCAGCGGCACGGCGCCGCCGGTATAGCCGGTGCCGCCTCCGCGCGGGATGATGGTCAGGCCCAGCTCGAAGCAGCCCTTGACCATGCCGGCGATCTCTTCCTCGGTGTCCGGGGTGAGGACCACGAAGGGATATTCCACGCGCCAGTCGGTCGCGTCGGTCACATGCGAGACGCGGGACAGGCCGTCGAACTTGATGTTGTCCTTCTGCGTGATGCGGCCCAGCACGCGCTGGGTGCGCTTGCGCAGGTCATAGGCGTTGGCGAACTCCTGCTTGAAGTCCTCGATGGCCTGCTTGGCAAAGCTGACCAGCTGCTCGACCCGGTGGGAGCGGTCCTCGGCGGCCGGCTCGGCGTGCTCGGCACGGTCGGCGGCACGGCGTTTTTCCACCTCGGAGAGCCGGTGGTGCAGTGCCGTAACCAGCATCTGGCGACGCTTGGGGTTCTCCAGCAGGTCATCCTGCAGGTAGGGATTGCGGCGCACCACCCAGATATCGCCCAGCACTTCGTACAGCATGCGGGCGGAGCGGCCGGTGCGGCGTTCGCCGCGCAGCTCGGCCAGGATACGCCAGGCTTCTTCGCCTAGCAGCCGGATGACAATCTCGCGATCCGAGAATGACGTGTAGTTATAAGGGATCTCTCGCAGGCGCGCAGGCGCATCCTGCGCGGCGAGTTTGGCATCGAGCACGAGTGGGGCGTTCATGGGGAGGGGACCGCTTCCTGTAGCGCACGGGGACGGTGCGCCGGATCGTCTTTAAAGGGCAATTGTACTTCAAGGCCTGCTTTCGCCGCACCGCAACATGGCAGAACCTTGCTTGGGCAAGGGTTGCCTTACCCTTGCCGTGCCGTGAGAGGCGCTAGCTAGAACAGGCTTTTGAGGCTGGCTGCGATGCCGTGCCAGAAACTATCCGGGATCCAGAGCAGGGCAATCGTCATGGCAAGGTAGCGCAGAAACTTGCCAATCGCCATGTAAACCAGGCTCGGCCAGAATGACAACCGGAGCCAGCCGGATAAAGTGCACAAAGGATCACCAATTCCGGGGAGCCACGATACCAGCAGGGTCGGCGGCCCCAGCCGGCGCATCCACCGGAAGTAGCGCGCATCCAGCGACGGCTTGCGCGGCTGGCGGGGATGGCGGCGGTGTTCGGCGTGCTCCTCCTCGTGCACGCGCTGCTGGCGCCGCTTGCGCAAGCGCACCACGGCCAGCTTGGCCGCGTAGCCAAGCCACCAGTCGATGGCGCCGCCCGCGGTATTGCCGAGCGTGGCGATGACGATGGCCGGCCAGAACAGATGCGGATTGAGCTTGATATACGCGAAGACCGCCGGCTCCGAGCCCAGGGGCAGCAAGGTGGCCGACACCAGGCTGACCACGAAGATAGCCGGCAAGCCCACCTTGGGCAGGGCAACGGTTTCGAACAGCCAGTCGATAAAGCCTTCCATATTGAGAGATCTGGTGCCGGAGCGAGGTGAATGCGGTGTGGCGGCCGGACGGCGGGCCATTCTAGCAGCGCCATCCTGCACGCCCGCGCCCGACGCCGTCCGCACCCTCTGGCAGCGCCAGGTGGCGAAGGGGCAACCCGCATGGCATGCGCCGGAGATTTGTGATTAACTGTTAGAGCATGTCGTGGCCAAACGTTCGTGGCACGGCATTGCCAGGCCATTGTCAGGCATTGACGGGCAGCACCGCAGTACCAACATCACGAAATAGCCGTACCCAACAAACGGCAGTAACGCGTCGTGGCCAGTCCCGCGCAGTTTTTTCGGGATTCAGGGATTGGTCGTGCACGTGTCCACCCACATGGAGACAAGCATGGCGATTCCTATCCGCCTGACCGTCAACGGCCGCGCCGTCGACGCGCAGGTAGAACCCCACACCCTTCTCGTCCAGTTCCTGCGCGAACAACTCCGCCTGACCGGCACCCATGTCGGCTGCGACACCGCCCAGTGCGGCGCCTGCACCGTGCACATGGACGGCCGCGCGGTCAAGTCGTGCAACATGCTGGCGCTGCAGGCGGATGGCGCCAGCATTACCACCATCGAAGGGCTCGCCCCGGAGGGCCAGCTCCACCCCATGCAGGAAGCCTTCCGCAACTGCCACGGCCTGCAGTGCGGCTTCTGCACGCCCGGCATGGTGATGAGCGCCATCGCCCTGGTCACGCAGCAGCCCAATGCCGACGCCGCCGCCATCCGCGAGCAGCTCGACGGCAACCTGTGCCGCTGTACCGGCTACCACAACATCGTGCGCGCGGTGCAGGAAGGCCAGTCCGCGATGCATGGCGTCAGCGCTGAATAAGGGGACCGCCATGAACGCACCTGACAACCAGCACAACCAACACCTGATCGGCGCCTCGGTCAAGCGCAAGGAAGACTACCGCTTTCTCACCGGCAACGGCCAATACACCGACGACATCGTGCTGCCGCAGCAAAGCTACGGCTACTTCCTGCGCTCGCCGCACGCGCACGCCCGCATCGTCTCCATCGACAAGACCGAAGCACTCGCCTCGCCCGGCGTGGTCGCCATCTTCACCGGCGACGACGTGGCGGCCGACAAGGTCGGCGGCCTGCCCTGCGGCTGGCTGATCCACAGCATCGACGGCAGCCCGATGAAGGAGCCGCCGCACCCCGTGCTGGCGCAGGGCAAGGCCCGCCACGTGGGCGACCAGGTCGCGCTGGTGATCGCCGAAACGCTGCAGCAAGCCAAGGACGCCGCCGAGAAGATCGACGTGCAATACGATGAGCTGCCCGCCGTGGTGAACACCGCCCACGCTGCCTCGGCCACCTCGCTGGTGCATGACGACGTGCCCGAGAACACCAGCTATGTCTGGGGCCACGGCGACCGCGCCGCCACCGACGCCGCCTTTGCCAAGGCCGCCCACGTGACCACATTGGAGATCATCAACAACCGGCTGATCCCCAATGCCATCGAGCCGCGCGCCGTCAATGCCAGCTACACCCGGCAGGACGACAGCTACACGGTCTATGTATCGAACCAGAACCCCCACGTGGAGCGTCTGCTGATGGGCGCCTTCGTGCTTGGCCTGCCGGAGTCGCGCCTGCGCATCATCGCGCCGGATGTGGGCGGCGGCTTCGGCTCCAAGATCTTCCTGTACGCGGAAGACGTAGCGCTGACCTGGGCCTCGAAGAAGATCAAGCGCCCGATCAAGTGGACCGCCGAACGCTCGGAGTCCTTCCTGACCGATGCGCACGGCCGCGACCACGTCACCAAGGCCGAGCTGGCGATGGACGCCGACGGCAAGTTCCTGGCCATGCGGGTGCACACCACCGCCAATATGGGCGCCTACCTGTCGACCTTCGCGTCCAGCGTGCCGACCATCCTGTACGCCACGCTGCTCGCCGGGCAGTACACCACGCCGGCGATCTATGCCGAAGTGCGCGCCGTGTTCACCAACACCGCGCCGGTGGATGCTTACCGCGGCGCGGGCCGCCCGGAAGCCACCTATGTGGTGGAACGGCTGGTGGAAGCCGCGGCGCGCGAAATGAAGATGGACCCGGCGGAAATCCGCCGCAAGAACTTCATCCACGACTTCCCCTACGCCACCCCGGTCGGCCTGACTTACGACACCGGCGACTACGAACCGTGCCTGGCACGCGCGCAGGAACTCGCTGACGTCAAAGGCTTTCCCGCGCGTCGTGAAGAAGCGAAGCAGCGCGGCAAGCTGCGCGGCCTGGGCTACTCCTGCTACATCGAGGCATGCGGGCTGGCGCCGTCGAATATCGCCGGCGCGCTGGGCGCGCGCGCGGGACTGTTCGAAGTCGGCGAGATCCGTGTCCACCCGACCGGCACCGTGACCGTCTTCACCGGCTCGCACAGCCATGGCCAGGGGCATGAAACCACCTTCGCGCAGATCGTGGCGGACCGGCTCGGCATTGCACTGGATGCCGTGGAAGTGGTGCACGGCGACACCGGCCGCGTGCCGTTCGGCATGGGCACCTATGGCTCGCGCTCGCTGTCGGTAGGCGGCTCGGCCATCATGAAGGCGCTCGACAAGATCGAAGCCAAGGCCAAGAAGATCGCGGCCCACTTGCTGGAGGCCTCGGACGCCGACATCGAGTTCAAGAACGGCACGTTCAGCGTGGCCGGCACAGACCGCAGCAAGACCTTCGGCGAGGTGGCGCTCACCGCCTACGTGCCGCACAACTACCCGCTCGACAAGCTGGAGCCGGGCCTGAACGAGAACGCCTTCTACGACCCGACCAACTTCACCTATCCGTCGGGCGCCTACATCTGCGAGGTGGAAGTCGATCCGGACACCGGCGAGAGCAAGGTGATCAAGTTCACCGCGGTGGACGATTTCGGCAACATCATCAACCCGATGATCGTCGAAGGCCAGGTACACGGCGGCATCGGCCAGGGCCTCGGCCAAGCCATGCTGGAGCAGTGCGTGTACGACGACGACAGTGGGCAGTTGCTGACCGGCTCCTACATGGACTACGCCATGGCGCGCGCCAGCGACCTGCCGGACTTCACGGTGGAGACCGCCAAGGGCACGCCCTGCACGCACAACCCGCTTGGGGTGAAGGGCTGCGGCGAAGCCGGCGCGATCGGCTCGCCGCCGGCCTTCATCAATGCGCTGGTGGATGCGCTCTCGCCGCTTGGCGTGCACGACATCCAGATGCCCGCCACGCCGCATCGCGTGTGGCAGGCCATCCGCCACGCGCAGGCCCCTAACTGAGATCGGAGGCACATCATGTACGCATTCAATTTCGAACGCGCCGCCGATACCAAGGCGGCCGTGGACAAACTCAAGGCGGACCCCGACGCCAAGTACCTCGGCGGCGGCCAGAGCCTGCTGGCCGCGATGAAGCTACGCCTGGCCGCGCCATCCGCGCTGATCGACGTAGCCCGCATTCCCGGCATGGCGGATATCCGTGTCGAGAACGATGAGCTAGTGATCGGCGCGGCGGCACGCCATGCCGACGTGGCGGCCAACGCCGACGTGCGCAAGCGCATTCCCGCGCTGGCCGCGCTGGCCGACGGCATCGGCGATCGCCAGGTACGCGCGATGGGCACGCTGGGCGGCTCGCTCGCCAACGACGATCCGGCCGCCTGCTACCCAGCGGCCGTGCTCGCGCTCAACGCCACGGTGGTCACCGACCGCCGCAATATCGCCGCAGATAGCTTCTTCAAGAGCCTCTACGAAACCGCGCTGGAACCCGATGAGCTGATCACCGCCGTGCGCTTCCCCACGCCGGACAAGGCCGCCTACATCAAGTTTCGCAACCCGGCATCGCGCTTCGCGCTGGTGGGCGTGATGGTGGCGCAGTTCGGCAAGGTCGTGCGGGTCGCGGTCACCGGCGCGGCCGACAGCGTGTTCCGCAGCGCACCGCTGGAGCAGGCGCTGGCAGCCAGCTTCACGCCGGCGGCAGCACGCGCGGTGGTGGTGGATGCAAGCAAGCTGAACACCGACTTGCATGCTTCCGCCGAGTACCGTGCGCACCTGATCCCGGTGCTGGCGGCGCGCGCGGTGGAGCAGGCGTTGAAGGGATAAGGGAGAAAGCCGGAGCGAAAGCGCCGGCACTCGCCAAGCCGGGCGTGTTCACTTCGAGCGCACGCCCGCCCTCTCCCCCAGCCCCTCTCCCACGTGGTGGGAGAGGGGAGCCAACCGGCTAGCACCCATGCTTCCCCAGTCCATCGATCAAACCGCTGCCCTGCTGGAGGCACAGCAGTACTTCGCCGATCGCGAAACCGCCACCGTGCTGTACCTGGCACTGCGCATGCAGCGCCCGCTCTTCCTCGAAGGCGAGCCCGGCGTGGGCAAGACCGCGCTGGCGCGGGCCATGGCCGACGCGCTCGGCACGCGCTTGCTGCGCCTGCAATGCTACGAGGGGCTCGACGCCTCCAGCGCGCTGTACGAATGGGATTACCCGCGCCAGATCATGGCGCTGCGCCTGGCGGAAGCGCGCGGCGAGCGGCCCGACACGCAATCGCTGTATCACGACGATTTCCTGCTCAAGCGCCCCTTGCTGGAATCCCTGCTGCCCGACCCGGCCGCGCCCGGCATCCCGCGCGTGCTGCTGATCGACGAGATCGACCGCGCCGACGAGCCCTTCGAAGCCTTCCTGCTGGAGGTGCTGTCCGAGTTCCAGGTGTCGATCCCCGAAATCGGCGTGATCCGGGCCGAGCAGCCGCCGCTCATCATCGTCACCTCCAACCGGACCCGCGAGGTGCATGACGCACTCAAGCGCCGCTGCCTGTACCAATGGATGGGCTATCCCCAGCGCGAGCGCGAACTGCAGATCGTGGCCGCGCGCGCCCCCGAGGCCGCCGCCGCGCTGCAGCACCAGGCCATCGACTTCATCCACCGGCTGCGCGGCATCGACCTGTTCAAGTCGCCCGGCATCGCCGAGGCCATCGACTGGTGCCGCGCGCTGGCCGCGCTGGGCGTCTGTGAGCTCGATCCGCAATCGGTGCGTGACACGCTGGGCGTGCTGCTCAAGTACCAGGACGACCTGGCCCGGGTCGATGGCCCCACCGTGGCCGAGTTGCTCGCCAGCCGGGCGCCGGGAGCCTGAACCATGCCCCGGCTCCATCCGGACGCTCCGCTGGCCACCGTGCCACCCGCCGGCACGCTGCCCATGCTGGCGCGCAACGTCACGCATTTCGTGCGGCTGCTGCGCGATGCCGGCTTTGCGCTGTCGCCCGCACAGGCTGTGGATACGCTGCTAGCGCTGCAATACGTGGACATCGGCAGGCGCGATGAGGTGCGCGCAGCCATGGCGGCCCTGATGGTGAGCGGGCCCGATCAGCGCCTGTTGTTCGACGCCGCCTTCGACCTGTTCTGGCGCGACCCGGACTGGGAGGGCAAGCTGCGCGCCCTGCTGCTGCCGCGCGTGGATGCCGGCGCACCGCCGCCGCCGCGCAACAACCGGCTGGCCGACGCGCTCGCCGCCCAGCGCCCGCCCGAGTCCGGCCGACGTGGCGAGGACCATGTCGAACGCTTTACCGCGCCGCTCACCTTCTCCGCGCAGGAGCGCCTGGCGCAGCGCGACTTTGAAACCCTGGGCGCGGAAGAATGGCGCGCGCTGCAGCACATGATCCGCGCGCGCCACGCGCGCCTGGCCACCGAGCGCACGCGCCGCCTGCGCGCCGCCACCAGCGGGCCGTACGCCGACCTGCGCGCCAGCGCGCGGCTGGCGGTACGCCAGCAAGGCGAATGGCTGCGCTGGAAATACCGCCGCCGCGCCGAGCGCCGCCCGCCGCTGGTGCTGCTGCTCGACATCTCCGGCTCGATGAGCCAGTACTCGCGCGCGGTGCTGTACTTCTGCCATGCGCTGATGCAATCGCGCGAGCGGCTGTCTGTGTTCCTGTTCGGCACCCGGCTGACCAACATCACCCGCTGGCTGCGCGAGCGCGACCCGGACGAAGCGGTTGGCGCCATCACGGGCCAGGTGCGAGACTGGGCCGGCGGCACCCGCATCGGTGCCGCGCTGGCCACCTTCAACCGCCAGTGGGCGCGCCGCACGCTGTCCGGACGCGCCACGGTGCTGCTGGTCACCGACGGGCTCGACCATGAAGACATCGACCTGCTAGACGCCGAAATGGCACGCTTGCGCCGCTTCGCCCATCGCATCGTCTGGCTCAACCCGCTGCTGCGCTATGCCGGCTTCGTGCCGCAGGCACGTGGCGTGCAAGCCATCCTGCCGCATGTGGACGCCCTGCGCTCGGCGCACAACCTGGACAGCCTGTTCGCGCTCGAATCCCTGCTGGCCGCGCGCGACACCCTGGCCATGCCCGCGTTTCCCGCGGCGCCAAGGCCCGCAGACATTAAAAACATGAAGGACACCAAGGAGACGCCCCAACCATGGAAATGACACAGACGCGGCAACTGCCGGTAGCGCAGCAAACCGCCTGGGAAGCCCTGAACGACACGGCGCTGCTCAAGCAATGCATCCCAGGATGTGAGAGCATCGAGCCTGACGGCGACAACGCCTACCTGGTGGCGCTGACCGCCGCGGTGGGCCCGGTCAAGGCGCGCTTCAAGGGGCGCATGGCCCTGCAGGACATCCAGGCGCCCGACAGCTACACCATCCAGTTCGACGGACAAGGCGGGGTCGCCGGTTTCGGCAAAGGCACCGCGGCCGTCACGCTGGCCCCCGAAGGCGACGCGACGGTGCTGACTTACACGGTCAACGCCCAGGTTGGCGGCAAGATCGCGCAGATCGGCTCGCGCCTGGTCGACGCCGCCGCGCGCAAGATGGCCGATACCTTCTTCGACCGCTTCACGGCGGCGGTGAGCGGGTCCGGCGCGCAGGGTGACGAGCCAGGCACGGATGACAATGTCGCCAAGGACGGAGCGGCGGCCGGCGAAGGCAGCGCGCCCGATGAACAAAACGGTGAAACGAAGCGGAAACGATCATGGACAGCGTGGATCTCGAAGTCCTGAAAAGCAGTGTGAAGTGGCAGGCCGAAGGCCATCGCACGCTATTGGTGACGGTAGTCAGAACCTGGGGCTCCTCGCCCCGGCCGGAAGGCGCCATGCTGGCCGTGCGCGACGACGGCCTGGTGGTCGGCTCGGTCTCGGGCGGCTGCATCGAAGATGACATCATCGACCGGGTACGGCGCGAAGGCATTGCCGGCGCGCACCCCGAAGCCGTCAAGTACGGCATCAGCGCCGAGGAAGCGCACCGCTTCGGCCTGCCCTGCGGCGGCACCATCGAACTGGTGACCGAGCCGCTCGGCGCCGATAGCCACCTGGACGAACTGCTGGCCGCCGTGGAAGGCGGCAAGCTGGTAGCCCGCACGCTCGACATGGCAACTGGCCGCGCCACCCTGGGCCCGGCCGAGGCCACCGACGGCCTTGCCTTCGACGGCGCCACCCTGCTCACCATTCACGGGCCGCGCTACCGCATGCTGGTGATTGGCGCGGGACAGCTGTCGAAGTACCTGAGCCAGATCGCTGTTGGCCTGGGCTTCCAGGTCACCGTGTGCGATCCGCGCGAGGAATACACCGAGACCTGGGACATCCCCGGCGTCACCATGGTGCGCACCATGCCGGACGACACCGTGACCGACATGAAGCTCGACGAGCGCTGCGCGGTGATCGCCGTCACGCACGACCCCAAGCTCGACGACCTGGCCCTGATGGAAGCCTTGCGCACGCGCGCCTTCTATGTCGGCGCCCTCGGCTCGCGCCGCAACAACCAGGCGCGCCGCGAGCGGCTCAAGGAGTTCGACCTCAACGACCTGCAGCTCGCGCGGCTGCACGGCCCGGTCGGCATCTACATCGGCAGCCGCACGCCCCCCGAGATCGCCATCTCGATCCTGGCCGAAGTCGTCGCCGCCAAGAACCACGTCTCGCTGCCCGACATCCTCCAGGTAGAAGGCGCCAAGGCCGCGCGCGAACTGGCCGCCAACGAAGGCAGCACCTGCAGCCCCACCCCGTGACCAGCCCGCTGACGGGCCCCATCAACGGCGCCATCCACACTGCCGAGCCCCCCACCGGCATCTTGCTGGCAGCCGGCTACGGCCGCCGCTTCGACCCCGCCGGCCAGCGCAACAAACTCCTGGCCACGCTGCCCGACGGCCACACCGTAGCCGCCCGCAGCGCCCGCACGCTGGTCTCCGTGCTGCCCGGCACGCTAGCCGTGATCCGCCCGGGCAACGCCGCGCTAGCCGCCGAATTGCAAGCTGCCGGCTGCCGGGTCCTGGAGACGGCAGCCGCCGAAGCCGGCATGGGCGCCGCGCTGGCCGCGGCGGTGGCCGCCACGCCCGACGCCAGCGGCTGGGTAGTGGCGCTGGCCGACATGCCGTGGCTGCCGGCCGAGCTGGTGCGCGCGGTGGCGTTGACGATCACGACACGTGACGCGATTGCCGCACCGTGGCGCGACGGACGGCGTGGGCATCCGGTTGGATTCGGGTCCGCGTGGCGGGATGCCCTGCTGAAGCTTGATGGGGATGAAGGCGCGCGGGAATTGTTGAAGACGCAGCCGGTGATGAGGATTCTGACTGAGGATGAGGGGGCGTTTCGGGATGTGGATACTTTGGGGGATTTAGGGGGGAGGGGGTAAGGGGGTAAGGGGGTTGGGGGGGTGGGGGGTATTGGGGTGTTTGCTGGCGGTGTTGGTTTTTGCACCCAAGGGCCGTACGACATCTGCCTGCGGGGTTGGTCGCTGTTTGTTTCATCGGCGTTGGTTTTTGCACCCAAGGGCCATACGACATCCCCCTGCGGGGGCTGCCGGTCACTTTTCTTTGACCGGCAAAGAAAACTAACGAAAAGAAAGCCGCCCTGCCGGGAGCAGAGCAATCAGGCTGTTTTTGCCTCGGTGGTTGCGTCGTACGGCCCAGAGTGTTGGCTGGCGGATCCTACCGACTCAAAGGATATCGCACTTACATGACCCAATGGTCACGTGGTGGTGCCCCTGATCGCTTTGCTCGGTGAGCGTTCGAGCATCTGCCGTTCGCGGTGCGTAGCACCACTATCCTGCCTGCCTCGGTGGTTTCGTGGTTTTGTCTCTGGCGGCGGGCGCCCGGCCATTTGATGCCCTGCCGTACCGGCGCGAGCGGCGCCTTGCTTCACCCCCCTCTGGTTTCGTGGTGGGCACCGTGTCCCGTGCGCGAGGGCCGCGCTCGCACCCACGGCGCTCGTCCTCCGAGACAAAACCACGAAACCGGCCACACCCGAAACGGCGCAGCACTTCGCACCGCGAACGGCAGATGTGGGAACGGGCACCGCACACGAGGTCAGGGGCCGCACCACGTAACACATGGGCCATGCAGAAACGATGCCCTTGGGGTCGGTAGGATCGGCTAGCCAACACTCCGGGCCGTACGACGCAACCACCGCCCCACATAAGCCTGATTGCTCTGCTCCCGGCAGGGTCGGCTTTCTTCTCGTTAGTCTTCTTTGCCGACGCAAAGAAGAGTGACCGGCAGCCCCCGTAGGGGGATGTCGTATGGCTTTTGGGTGCAATAACCAACGCCGCTCAAAGAAACAGCAACCAAGCAAGCAAGGGCGATGTCGTCCGGCCCTTGGGTCCAAAAACCAACACCGCCAGCAAACACCCCAATACCCCCCTACCCCCTTACCCCCTCCCCCCCTTTACCCCCCATCCGTCTCCGCCAAAGTCCTCAAATACTCCCTCCTCCACCAATGCACATCCTGCGCCCGAATCCGCTCCAGCAGCTTCTGATGCCGGGACTGCCGCTCAGCCAGCGGCATATGCAAGGCCTGCTGAATCGCCTGCGCGGTAGCATTGATATCGTAAGGATTCACCAGCAACGCCTCGCGCAATTGCTCGGCAGCACCAGCAAACCGCGATAGCACCAGGACCCCGGGATCGTCCGGATCCTGCGCGGCAACAAACTCCTTCGCGACCAGGTTCATCCCATCGCGCAACGGCGTCACCAGCGCCACGCGGCAAGCGCGGCAAAGGCCCGGCAAACGGCGCCGTGCCGTGGTGCGGTGGATATAGCGCACCGGCATCCAGTCCAGCTCGCCATACTCGCCATTGATCGCCCCGGACAGCCCTTCCAGCTCGCGCCGCAGATCCGCGTAGGCGTCCACCGTTTCGCGCGACGGCGCGGCAATCTGGATCAGCGTGGCGCTGCGGCGGTTCTCCGGATACTGCGCCATCAGCGTCCTGACCGCCTTGAGCCGCTGCGGCAGCCCCTTGGAGTAATCGAGCCGGTCGATCCCAAGCAGAAGACGGCGGCTCGAATACTGGCCGCGCATCATCTCGTACGTCTCGCGCGATTCCTCGCACTGGCCCAGCGCGGCGAACTCGTCGACGTCGATGCCGATCGGAAACGCCTGCGCGCGCACGGTGCGGTGGAAAGCCCGGAAGCGATACTCGCCCATGGGCTCGGCCTGCGCTTCGCTTTGCACGTAGCGCGAGAAATGCTCGAGATCGAGCTGGCTCTGGAAGCCAACCAGGTCATAGGCGAACAGGGCTCGCATCAGCCATTCGTGCTGCGGGATGGCGGCAAGGATCAGCGGCGGGGGCAGCGGGATATGCAGGAAAAAACCCATGCGCTGGCCGCAGCCCATGGCGCGCAGCTCCGACGCAAGCGGGATCAGGTGGTAGTCGTGGATCCAGATCACATCGTCCGGGCGCAGCAGCGGGGCAAGCTTGCGTGCAAAGAGCTGGTTGACGCGGCGGTAGATGTTGAGATAACCGGAGTCGAAATCCGCCAGGTCGATGCGATAGTGGAACACCGGCCACAGCACGCCATTGCTGTAGCCCTGGTAGTACGCGTCGTGGTCCTCGCGGCACAGGTCGACCGTAGCCAGCGTGACATTGCCGGCTTGCTGGATATGCAGCTCGCCCTCGCCCGGCGTGCCGCCCTGCGCGGCCTCCACAATCTTGCCGCTCCAGCCGAACCACATGCCGCCGGTAGCCTTGAGCGCTTCGCCCAGTGCCACGGCGAGGCCGCCCGCGGCAAGGTTGCGCGGATCGGCCACGCGGTTGGATACCGCTACTAGTCTGCCCATACATTCCTTTGCGCTGGCCTTGCCGCGCGCGCCTTCAGATCACGGAATCCCATGGCGCGGACAGGCGCATGGCGCCGTTGATCAGGCCCACCATCGAGTAGGTCTGCGGAAAATTGCCCCACATCTCGCCGGTCACGGGGTGCGTATCCTCGGACAGCAGGCCAAGCGGATTGCGCGCCGCCAGCATGGCCTCGAAGATCTCGCGCGCTTGCTCCCGGCGCCCCACGCGCGCGAGCGCATCGATACGCCAGAAGGTGCAGATGTTGAAGGCGGTCTCGGGCTTGCCGAAGTCGTCCGGCGCCTCGTAGCGACGCATATAAGGCCCGTCGCACAGCGACGCTTCCATGGCCTTGAGCGTGGACATGAAACGTTCATCCCTGGGCTCGATAAAGCCGACCTCGGCCATCAGCAGCACGCTGGCATCGAGCTCGCGCCCGCCGAAGCTCTCGGCGAACGCCTGGCGTTCCTCGCTCCAGGACTCGCGCACGATGCGCACCTTCATGCCGTCGGCATGCTGGCGCCAGTAAGCCGCGCGATCGGGCAATTGCAGCGCATCGCCGATCTTGGCGAGGCGGTCGCAGGCGGCCCAGCTCATCAGCGCGGACGAGGTATGCACCCGCGCGCGCGTGCGCAGCTCCCACATGCCCGCATCGGGCGTGCCGAACACGCGTACCGCCTGCTCGCCCACGGTTTCCAGCACATGGTACTCAGCCACCCCGCCGCGGTGCAGCAGGCGATGGTCGTGGAAAGCCTGCGCCGCGCCCAGCACCACGTTGCCGTAGACATCATGCTGGAAGTGCTCCTGTGCCTGGTTGCCCACGCGCACCGGACCCATGCCACGGTAGCCGGACAAATGATCGAGCATGCTCTCCGGTAATTCGAGTTCCAGCCCGATGCCGTACAGCGGCTGGATATGGCCATTCTTGGATTGCATCACCACGTTGGACAACCAGCGCAGGTAGTCCTCCATGGTGCCGACCTCGGACAAGCTGTTGAGCGCACGGATCACGAAGAAAGCATCGCGCAGCCAGCAGAAGCGGTAATCCCAGTTGCGCCCGCTGCCGGGCGCCTCGGGAATGCTGGTGGTCATGGCCGCGACGATGGCGCCCGTCTCTTCATACAGCGACAGCTTGAGCGTAATGGCGGCGCGGATCACCGCGTCCTGCCACTCGCGCGGCACCGCAAGACGGCGGCTCCACATCCTCCAGTAAGCCGTGGTTTCCTGCTCGAAGTCGCGTGCGATTTCCTCCACGCCGCCCTGCAGGGTTTCGTCCGGCCCAAGGATGAAGTTGAGGTCGCGCGTGAGCAGGAAAGGCGTGTGCGACAGCACATAGGTCAGCGGCGCGTCGGTGGTCATGCGCAGCGTGGTGCCGTCGCCGATATAGCGCACGTGGCTGCTGCCGCGCGTGATCTCGGGCTTGATGCGCCCCCAGTCAAAACGCGGCGCCACCGTCACGCGCACACGCGGCGCGCCCTGAACCGGCCGGATGCGGCGGATCAGCGAGGTGGGGCGGAAGTAACGTCCGATGCGAAAAAAACGCGGCGCGAAATCGGTGATCTCAAGGCTGTTGCCATGCCGGTCGGTCAGCCGGGTCCTCAGCACGGCCGTATTGGGCTCGTACCACTGGTGCGCTTCCTGGAAGTCCTCGATTTCGATGGCAAAGTGGCCAGCGTTCTCGCCCGGATCGAGCAAGGCATTGAAGACCGGGTCGCCGTCAAAGCGCGGCAGGCAGCACCACACAATGCGCCCGCGCCCGTCGACCAGCGCGGAGATCGCGCAGTTGCCGATCATGCCCAGCGATAGCGAAGGGTCGGCGTAGCGGCCGGCACCTCCGGCGCGCGCCGGATTATCCTCGGTGGATGGGTTGCTCACAGCGAATCCCCCTCAAGACGTCGTTGTGGATGTAGCTCCGGAAACCTGCTGCTTGCCCTGCGCGGCGGCCATGACTTCGAGTGCCTTGGCGGAGCGATGCAGCCAGCAGCGCAGCGCGGCCGGGCCGGTCACGCTGACGGTGGCGGCGCTGGGCCGCGCGCCAACCAGCAGGCCGACGCCGCCGAGGCGGCGCACCACGGCAAAACCAGCCTCGTCGGTAATATCGTCGCCGGCAAACAGCGGCGTGCGCCGCGCAAATGGCGGGCTGCGCATAAAGGCGTCGATGGCGCCACCCTTGTCGATGCCTGCCGGCTTGAGCTCCACCACCATCTTGCCGTGCAGGACTTCGATGCCGGGCACGCCGCTGGCGAGTTCGGCCGCGAAGTTGCGCACCATGCCTTCGAGGTGGGGAACGGCGCGGTAGTGCACCGCCACCGCGACCGACTTGCGCTCGAGCTGCAAGCCGGGATGCGTACCGACCAGGACTTCCAGCGGCGGGAGCAGCAGCGGCACGCCGGGGTCGGGCTGGCGCAGGCGGTGGCCGCCCGCGTCGCGCAGCTCCGCGCCATGCACGCCGGCGCACGGCAGTTGCAGCGGATGCAGGAAATGATCCAGCTCGGCGATCGGCCGGCCGGAAACCAGGGCTAGCGCGCCACCCAGATGCAGATGCAGGGCGCGCAGCGTCCCCACCAGTTCCGGTTCGACCTGCACGAGGTCAGGACGCGGCGCAAGGTCGGCCAGCGTACCGTCGAAATCCAGGAACAGTGCGGTGTTCGGTTCGATGAGAGGTAGGGAAGGCATTGCGTTACACCGTATCACGAGTGTTCCGGCAGCGTCCACCGGGCTTCGTCCTACAAGGTGCGCAAGCGCCCCTTGGGCGCGCCACGGCGGTGCCTGCACCGCTGCGGTGCACAACGCGCCTCGGCGCACGAAGGTGAGCTTGCCTGCCCTTCGCGGCCGCCTGCACAGGGGTGCAGCCATCGCCGCCCCCCGCCATCCTTTATCATTACCGGTTTCCGCCAATCCCCGCCCCGGCTGTCCACGATGACCCGCAAACCCGATTACCTGAGAAAGATCCTGACCGCCAAGGTGTACGACGTGGCCCAGGAGACCGATCTCACCTATGCAAACCTGCTCTCCGCGCGCACCGGCAACAAGGTGTGGTTCAAGCGCGAGGACACCCAGCCGGTGTTCTCGTTCAAGCTGCGCGGCGCGTACAACAAGATGGCCTCGCTGTCGCCGGAAGAGCTCAAGCGCGGCGTGATCGCCGCCTCGGCCGGCAATCACGCGCAGGGCGTGGCGCTGTCGGCCGCGCGCCTGAAGTGCAAGGCGCTGATCGCGATGCCGGTCACCACCCCGCAGGTGAAGATCGACGCGGTACGCGAGCGCGGCGGCGAGTGGGTGGAAATCGTGCTGCACGGCGACTCGTACAGCGACGCCTACAACCACGCCGCGGTGCTGGAAAAAAAGCACAAGCTGACTTTCATCCACCCCTTCGACGATCCCGAAGTCATCGCCGGCCAAGGCACCATCGCCATGGAAATCCTGCGCCAGCACCCGGGCCCGCTGCATGCGGTGTTCGTGGCGATCGGCGGTGGCGGGCTGATCTCCGGCATTGCGTCCTACATCAAGGCCGTGCGCCCGGAGATCAAGGTGATCGGCGTGCAGACCGTGGACTCCGACGCAATGAAGCGCTCGGTGGACGCGGGCAAGCGCGTGGAGCTCAAGGAAGTGGGCCTGTTCTCGGACGGCACCGCCGTGAAGCTGGTCGGCAAGGAAACCTTCCGCATCACGCGCGAGCTGGTCGACGAGATCATCCTGGTGGACACGGACGCCATCTGCGCCGGGCTCAAGGACGTGTTCCAGGATACCCGCAGCATCCTGGAGCCGGCCGGTGCCATGGCCGTGGCCGGCCTGAAGCTCTACGCCGAGCGCGAGAAGCTCAAGGGCCAGCACCTGGTGGCCATTGCCTGCGGCGCGAACATGAACTTCGACCGCCTGCGCTTCGTGGCGGAGCGCGCCGAGGTGGGCGAGGCGCGCGAGGCGGTCTTCGCGGTCAGCATCCCCGAGGAACGCGGCAGCTTCAAGCGCTTCTGCGAGCAGCTCGGCACGCGCAATGTGACCGAGTTCAACTACCGCATCGCCGACAAGAGCATGGCGCATATCTTCGTCGGCGTGCAGATTGCGAGCCGCGCGGAGAACGAGAAGATCGCCGCCGGATTCCGCCGCCACGGCTTCGATACGCTGGACCTGTCCAACGATGAACTGGCCAAGCAGCACATCCGCTACATGGTGGGCGGGCACTCGCCGCTGGCGCATGACGAGCTGCTGTACCGATTCGAGTTTCCCGAGCGGCCGGGCGCGCTGATGCGCTTCCTGTCGAGCATGAGCCCGAACTGGAATATCAGCCTGTTCCACTACCGCAACCAGGGCGGCGACACCTCCAACATCCTGGTTGGTATCCAGGTGCCCAAGAACGAGAAGCGCGCCTTCCGCGCCTTCCTCGCCACGCTGGGCTATGTACACTGGGAAGAGACCGAGAATCCCGTGTACAAGCTGTTCCTGTCCTGATCATCCGAGGCAACCATGAGCCTTCCCGAACAATCGCCGCTAGGCAAACCCTCGGCCTACAAGACCGAGTACGACCCGACGTTGCTGTTCCCGATCCCGCGCCAGCCCAAGCGCACGGAGATCGGGCTGGCGCAAGGCCGCGCGCTGCCGTTCTTCGGCGTGGACATCTGGAACGCGTACGAGCTGTCGTGGCTGAACATGAAGGGCAAGCCGCAGGTGGCGCTGGCCAGCTTCATCATTCCGGCCGACACGCCCAACATCGTCGAGTCCAAGTCGTTCAAGCTCTACCTGAATTCATTCAACCAGAGCAAGATCGCCTCGCCCGAGGCGTTGCAGCAGTTGCTGCACCACGACCTGTCCGAGGCCACCGGCGGCACGGTGCAGGTGCGCCTGGTGACCGAGGCTGATCTCGGCACGCAGAAGATGGCCGAGCTGGACGGCGTGCAGCTGGACCGGCTCGACATCGAAACCGACATCTACGAGCCGGCGCCGCACTTGCTGCATGCCGCCCAGGACGAATCGCCAGTGGAAGAAACACTGGTCTCGCACCTGCTCAAGTCGAACTGCCTGGTAACCGGCCAGCCGGACTGGGGCAGCGTACAGATCCGCTACGTGGGCGCGCCGATCAACCAGGAAGGACTGCTCAAGTACCTGATCTCGTTTCGCAACCACAACGAGTTCCACGAGCAATGCGTGGAGCGGATCTTCACCGACGTGATGCGGCAGTGCAAGCCGGTGAAGCTGGCGGTTTATGCGCGCTATACGCGGCGCGGCGGGCTGGATATCAACCCGTTCCGCACCAACTTCAACACGCCGTGGCCGGACAACCGGCGCAACGCACGGCAGTGATGCCGTAGGCCTTGCAGCCAGCAGAGAAGAGAGAAGGCCCGGCGCGTGCGCCGGGCTTTTTTACGCCATCAGAACTTGTGCCAGTCTCCCGATTGCTCGAAGGCATGCGCGGCACGGTAGATGGTCGCCTCATCCCAATGCTTGCCCACCAGCATCAAGCCGATCGGCAGCCCGTTGCCCAGCCCGCAGGGCACGCTCATGGCCGGATGACCGGTGGCGTCAAACGGCGCCGTATTGGCCACCATCTCGAAGGCGCGCTGGATCACTTCGGCCAGCGGCGCACCGGGCGCGGGAATCGGCTGCGCCTTCAAAGGCAAGGTCGGCATCAGCAGCAAGTCATAGCGCTGCAAGGTGTCGTCATAAGCCTGGCGCAGCTGACGCGCGAGGTTCTGCGCCTTGGCATAGAAACGCCCGCCATACTGCTGCATGAAGAACTCGCCGACAAACATCGACAACTTGAGCGAGGGCGAAAGCTGGTCCGCCTGCTCGCGCCAGCCCGCATGGCGCTCCAGCAGGCTCGTGGTGTAAAGGCCCTTCCAGTTGAAGCCCATGCCGTTGCCATGCATCATCTGCGCCTGCAAGCCTTCCAGCGCGATGGGCGTCCAGATGGCGGCGCCGTCCAGATGCATGGGAATGCCGACTTCCTCCACCACCGCGCCAAGCCGCGCCAGGCGCTGGGCGCCCTCGCGTACCTTGGCATCGACATCGGCCTCGCTGTTGGCCAGGCCGAATCCTTCGCGCACCACGCCGATGCGCAAGCCCGCCACGCCCCTGCCGAGCGCCTCGGTATAGCGCTCGACCCTCGGCGCGTACTGGCGTGGGTCCAAGCCATCGGGCCCGGCGATCACCTCCAGCAGCAAGGCGTTGTCAGCCACGGTGCGGGTCATCGGGCCGGTGTGGTCGATGGTGGATTCGATCGGCATGATGCCGGTATAGGGAACCAGCCCATGCGTGGGCTTCATGCCATAGCAGCCGGAAAACGCGGCGGGAATGCGGATCGAGCCGCCCTGGTCGCCGCCGATCGCCATGTCCACCTCGCCCGCCCCGACCAGTGCGCCGCAACCGGAGGACGACCCACCCGCGATATAGCCCATCCGATAGGGGTTGTGCACGGGGCCGGTGGCGTTGGTATGGCTGCCACCGGACAGACAGAAGCACTCGCAATGCGCCTTGCCGACGATGGTGCCGCCGGCGTCGAGGATGCGCGTCACCACCGTGGCGTCGAGATCGGGGACGTAGCCTTGCAGCGTCGACGAGCCGTTCATCATCGGCACCCCGGCCAGGCAGATATTGTCCTTGAGCACGATCGAGCGCCCTGCCAGCGCGCCGCCGGCGGCCCCCTTCACTTCGGTCTTGACGTACCAGGCATTGAGGCGGTTTTCCTGGGGCGGCGGCTGGTGGCCCGCGTTGCGCGGGTACTTCGGCTCGGGCAGGAAGTCAGGCAGTTCGTCGACGCGGTCGTAGGCCTGGATGCTGCCTTCCATCAAGGCGAGGTACTCGGCGCATTCGGCCTCGCTCATCGTCATGTGCAGGCTGGCGATCAGCTCGTGCATCTGGGCCTGGGTGGGGCGCTTCACGGTCATGGCGTACTCCTGTGCAAGGTGGGAAAGGCATGAGAAGAATGGCCCGTTATCCTGGGGCAGCCGTCATATTATTTTCCAAAGAAATAATTTCCAAGGAAAATATTTAGCGGCTAGGGAAAACCATGGCGACACAGCCGTGGACTCAGAGTTGCCTGACGACGTTGAAAAAGTGGCCGTTGGCCTCGGCAAGGAAGACCGGTTGCTGCACCCGTGCATTGCCGCGCCACGACAGTCCGCGCACGCTGCGGAAAACCAGCGGCGCTGTGCGCCGCGCACGCTGCGGCGCAGCGGCCAGCGCCGCCAGGAAGTGCACGCCATCGTAGACGGACTGCCCCAGCGCATTCAGCACCGGTGCCCGTTCACCAAAGCGGCCGTGATAGCGTTCCTTGAAGGCCATGTTGGCCTCGTTGGGCAGGGCGGCGAAATAGCCGGCGGCCGCGAACAGCCCCTCGGTATTGGCGGCCCCGATGGCAAGCAAGCCGTTTTCCTCGATGGCGCACGACAGCCGGCGCACACGCCGCTGCAGGCCCGATGCGCCGAACTCGCGGTTAAAACGCACGGCATCTTGCCCGATCAGCGAAAGCAGGACCGCATCGGGCCGCAGCATCTCGATCTCCTGCAGGACCTTGCGATAGGACGCGCAACCGTGTTCCACATAGCGATCGGCCAGCACTTCCCCGCCCAGCGCCCTTAGTGCGCCGCTGGCCAGCCCGTGCGAGGCACGCGGCCAGACGCAGTCATTGCCGACGAACACCCAGCGGCGCGCGCGGTACTGGCGATACATCGCCGCCAGCGCGGGCAAGAGTTGCTGATCCGGTGTTTCGCCGATCGCGTAGACACCGGGCGCGCATTCGCCGCCTTCGTAGAGCGGCGTATAGACAAACGGAATCCGTCCCCCCGTGGCGGCGCGCACGCGCGAGCGCACCGCGCTGGTATGCATGCCGACCACAGCGTCGATTTCGCCCTCGCGCACCAGGCCGCCGAGCAAGTCGGGGATATCGCGGCACTCGTCGACGGCGTTGAACACGTGGAGGCGGAGCTCCCGCCCGCGTATGCCACCCTGCCGGTTCAGTTCTTCCGCCGCGAGCTGCGCGCAGGCGCGTGCCGACGGGCCCCAGATCCCTGCGGCGCCCCGCACCGGGACTAGCAGGCCGACGTTCAGGCAATCGGCGCGGCGCGCGCCGTAGCCGGCCGGCGGCGCATCGACCAGGCAGGTCAAAGCCGGGTCGTCCGGCGCCGGGGCGCAACTGGGCTGCAGTGGCTTCCATTGCATGGCTTCGTCTCCTTGCCGGGCGGGGCGGCAACGCCGCGTCTTGTCAGCGCGCCTCGATCCGCACGAATAGCAAGCGAGGACAAGGCCAGAAAACTTTCCTGGGAAAGTTTTCCCGTATTTTTCCCGTATACTAACGCAGTGTTTCACGCAGGCCTGCTCATGAGCGATTTCGACAGCTACCTAGCCCAACTCCTGTCACGCGCCCACCTCGCCGTCCACGCCCGGCTGGAACAGGCGCTGGCGGCGGAAGGCGTACAGGTCGAACATTGGAAAGTACTGCGGGTGCTGGCGGACGAGCAAGGGCACGCCATGGGCGAGGTGGCCCAGGCGCTGGCGATGCATCCGCCCACCCTGACCAAGCTGGTTGACCGCATGATCGGCCATGGCCTGGCCATGCGCAGCCCCGACCTGCACGACAACCGCCGCGTGCTGCTTTACGCCACCGACGATGGACTGGCTCTGTCCAAGCGGCTCAATCGGCTGGTGCAGCAGCATGAGGACGGCATCGTGCGCAGCCTTGGGCCCGCCAAGGCGAAACAGCTCAGGGCATTGTTGAGCGCGCTGGGCGACTGAGCCACCGGCAAGCCGCCGCCCCCGGGACTCAGAACTCCGCGTGCAGGCGCACGCCGTAGAACATCGCCGGGCCGCGGTCGCGGTTGTAGCCAGGATTGCGGATGTACTGGAAGTCCGGGCTGATGCTCAGGTACTTGACCGGCTGGAAGCTATAGAACAGCTCAACGACCTGCTCAGGACCATAGCGCAACGCGCCATCGCCAAGAAAGGCGCCCTGCCCGCCGGCAGCCAGGTAAGCCTGGTGCCGCGACCCCAGCATATTCACCGACATCGCCAACCCAACCACATCGCGCGGCCGGCCCCACGCATTGCCGTTGAGCACGCCGCCGGCGGCGACCTGGCGGCCGATTTCCGTAAAGGCGTAGGTCTCGGTCTTGTCGTCCGACATATTGGCGCGCGCGAACACACCGAGCGATTCGTTGACCCGCTGCATCAGCGACAATCCCGCGCCGATCTTGGCGTGCTCCTCGCGCACATTGGCCACGTCCGGCGCGGCGCCAGTGGCGGCGCCGAGTTGCACGGCATCGCTGAACGCGCCCATGCGCGCCTTGTTGCGCCAGAGCAGCAGGCGCGCCACGCCGGGCTGGCCGGCCAGGTTGTAGCGCTTCTCGAACTCGAGGATGTCGCCATAGTGCTGGAACATCCGCGTATCGAGTTCCAGCCCGTTGGACTCCAGCGGCTGCAGGAAGCGGCCAAGCCGCACCGACCACATGTCGCCGATGTACTCAAGCGCCACGCCCCAGTTGTAGCCGCGCGCATCGGCCGGGTAATCGAAGGAGCCGTGCGCCATGAACGACCAGTTCATGAACTGGGTGCGCGGGTCGGAGCCGTACTCGTTCTGGTCGAACACATCGAGCACGCCGAAGTTGCCGGCGGTCAGCACCACGCGGCGCTTGTCGACGCTGCCGGCCAGCTGGTTGAAATCGGCGTCCAGCTGTTCGCTGCCGCCGCCCAGCCCCCAGGTCTGGCGGACAAACGCGCGCGCCCGGTAGAACACCGGATTGGTGCTCGATACCTTGGCCAGCTCGCCGTTGCTCAGCCCGCCCAGGCCGTGCAGCTCGGAAAACGGCACGCCCTGCGTCACCTCCGGATTGAAGTGGAACTCCGCGCCGCGCCACAGGCGCAAGCCAAGATCGAGCGTGGTGCTGAACGAGTAGCTCTTGGCGCGGTCCGCCGTCAGGCTGTTGGCGCCGGAGTAGGCCGCGCCAAAGGACGGCTTGCGCTGCCAGATATAGGTGGTCTGGCCATGGAAGGCGTAGTCCTCGGGGGCATCGGCCTGCGCGGGCGCGTCGCTGCTTGTCCCGGCTTTTCCCTGCGCCAGGGCGGGCATGGCCGCCATGCCGGCAAGGCCGGCCAGCGACAAGGCCACACCCGCCAGGCGAGTGGCAAAAAACAGGCGTAGCCGCGCTGGGGCGGCGTGGAAGCGACAAAGCAGCATGAAAAAATCCGGGGAACAGCCGCAGGCAAATTCAGGGGCAAGCCCGGCTGATGGGCGGACGAAGCATAGCCAAGCGTTTATGACATGTCTACCTTGCATTGCTGCGGCGCAACATAATGAGAAGACAAGTTGCTTAAACATCACGTTGTAATCGGCCTTGAATTAATTAATTCACAAATTAATATTATCTGCAGATTCAGGAGCCGCCATGCCGCCTGCTACTGCCACCCCGCCCCCAAGCCGCCGTCCGGGCCGGCCTGCCGCCGGGCATGGGGGTAGCGCGGGCCAGCGCGAGCAATTGCTGGACGCCGCCACCGAGCTGTTCGCCCAGCGCGGCGTTGCCGCCACGCCGATCAAGACCATCGCCATCCATGCTGGCGTCACCCCGGCGCTCGTGCACTACTACTTCCGCGATCGCGACCAGTTGCTTGACGCGGTGGTCGACGAGCGCCTGCAGCCGCTGGTGGAACAGGTGTTCGCGCCGGCCGCCGCCGACAGCGCGGACGCGGCAGCCATGCTGGTGGGCATTGCCGGGCGGCTGATCCGCACCGCCGCCGCCACGCCATGGTTTCCCGGGCTGTGGATCCGCGAGATCGTCGGCGCGGACGGCCAGCTGCATCAGCGCGTGCTGCAGAAGATCGCGCTGCAGCGCGCTGGCCTGGTGATCGGCCCGCTGGCCGCGGCGCGCGCGCGCGGCGAGATCAACGCCAGCCTGGAGCCGGCGCTGCTGATGGTGTCGCTGATCGGCCTGACGCTGCTGCCGCTGGCCACTACCCATATCTGGCGCCGCCTGCCCGGCGCCGGCGCCATCGACAGCGAGGCGCTGGTGCGTCACGTGAGCGCGCTGCTGGCGCACGGCTTGGGCGTACCGCCGATCGCGCCGATCGCGCCGATACCGCATCCCGGGCCGGCCGCGCCGCCGTCCGCCTGAACCCAGCCTGCCCGCCACGGAGCCCGCATGCCTCGCCACGCTCAGCCTCATTCCTCCCGCCTCGTCGCGAACCTGCGTGCGGGCTGGCCATCGGCCGCCCTGATCGGCGCGGCGCTGCTATCTGCCTGTGGCGAGCCTGCGCCACCCTCCTGGCAAGGTTATGTGGAGGGCGAATTCGTCAGCGTGGCCTCCCCCTTTGCCGGCCGGCTGGACCAGATCTCCGTCCAGCGCGGGCAGCAGGTGGCAAGTGGCGCGCCGCTGTTCGCGCTGGAGGCCGACGACGAGCGCGCGGCCCGGCAGCAAGCGGCAGAACAAGTGCGCGTGGCCGAGTCCCAACTCGCCGACCTGCAGACCGGCAAGCGCGTGCCGGAAGTCGACGTGAGCCGAGCCCAGCTGGCGCAGGCGCAAGCCGCCTCGGTGCGCAGCGCCGCGCAACGCAAGCGCGACGAAGCCCAGTACGCCATCGGCGGGATCGCGCTGGCGCAGCTGGAAGAGAGCCGCGCCACCGCCGCCTCCGACGCCGCCCGCGTGCGCGAGCTGCAGCGCGATATCGACGTGGCCCGGCTGCCGGGACGCACCGCGCAGCAGGCGGCCCAGCAAGCCCAGGTGGCCGCCGCGCGCGCCGCGCTGGCGCAGGCCGAGTGGAAGCTGTCGCGCAAGACCGTGGGCGCCACGCAGGCCGGCCTGGTCTACGACACGCCCTTCCGCCTTGGCGACTGGGTGCCGGCCGGCAGCCCGGTGGTGCGGCTGCTGCCGCCGGGCAACGTCAAGGTGCGTTTCTACGTGCCGCAGGCCGTGCTCGGCGCATTCAAGAACGGCCAGGCCGTGCGCGTGCGCTGCGATGGCTGCGCCGCGCCCATTGCGGCCACGGTCACCTACATCTCCAGCCAGGCCGAGTACACGCCGCCGGTGATCTACAGCAATGAAACGCGCAACAAGCTGGTGTTCCTGGTGGAAGCGCGGCCCGCACCGGCCGACGCGCCCAAGCTCCATCCGGGCCAGCCGGTCGAGGTGGCAAGGCCATGAACGCGACCGTTGCTCCCCTGGACGGCGGGCCCGGCAAAGCCAGCGCCCTGGCCATCGACGTGCACGGCATCAACAAGCACTACGGTGACAAGCACGTCGTCAACAACCTGACGATGCAAGTCGCGCGCGGCGAGATCTTCGGCTTCCTCGGCCCGAACGGCAGCGGCAAAACCACGTCCATCCGCATGATGTGCGGGCTGCTGACGCCGGACTCCGGCACCGGCACCTGCCTGGGCTACGACATCCTGCGCGAGACCGCCGAGATCAAGCGGCGCGTGGGATACATGACACAGAAGTTCTCCTACTGGGACGATCTCTCCATCCGCGAGAACCTGGATTTCGTGGCGCGCGTGTACGGCATGCCGCGCCGGCGCGAGGTGGTGGACCGGGCGCTCGAGCACCTCGGCCTGGCCAGCCGCGCGCAGCAACTGGCCGGCGCGCTCTCGGGCGGCTGGAAGCAGCGCCTGGCGCTGACCGCCTGCCTGCTGCATGAACCGGAACTGTTGCTGCTGGACGAGCCCACCGCCGGGGTCGACCCGAAGGCGCGCCGCGATTTCTGGGAGCAACTGCACCAGCTAGCGGCGCGCGGCATCTCGGTGCTCGTCAGCACGCACTACATGGATGAAGCCGAGCGTTGCCACAAGCTCGCCTATATCGCCTACGGCAAGCTGCTGGCGCAGGGCACGGCAAGCGAAGTGGTAGCCGGCCAGAAGCTCGTCACCTGGAGCGTGCAGGGCGAGCAGCTCTCCGCGCTGTCGGATCAGCTCAAGGGCGCGCCGGGCGTGGAACAGACCGTGGTGTTCGGCAGCGCCCTGCACGTCACCGGGCACGACGCGCCCGCGCTGGAAGCCACGCTGCGCCGCGTTGCCGGCCCGCAGCACCGGATCGAGCCGATCGAGACCAGCCTGGAAGACGTCTTCATCCACATGATGAGCGGCGCTGAGGACAATATGCGCGCGGGCAAGCAAAAGCAAAAAACCAGGCAGGACGGCAAGGGAGCCCGGGCATGACGCGCGACGCAGGCGAACCGGCCAAGGCCACCAACGGCGCACGCTTCCCGCTCTCCCTGCAGCGCTGGTGGAGCATCGTGCTCAAGGAGTTCCTGCAGCTGCGCCGGGACCGCGTCACCTTCGGCATGATCGTCGGCCTGCCCATCGTGCAGCTGATGCTGTTCGGCTTCGCCATCAACACCGATCCACGCCACCTCACCACCGCGGTCATCGCCGCGGACCAGAGCGAGTTCACCCGCTCCTTCGTGGCCGGCATGCAGGCAACCACCTACTTCAACGTGGTCGGCACCCTGCCCGACGAAGCCGCCGGGCGCGAGGCGCTGATGAAGGGCGAGGTGCAGTTCGTGCTCAGCATCCCGCCCGACTTCACCAGCCGGCTGCTGCGTGGCGAACGCCCGGCGCTGCTGGTGGAGGCCGATGCCACCGACCCTTCCGCCACCGGCTCGGCCATCGCCGCGCTGTCGCAGCTGCCGTTCTCGGTCGCGGACAAGGACCTGCAGGGCGCGCTGGCGCACCTGGCGGGCGGCAAGCCGCCGTTCGACGTGCAGGTGCAGCGCCTCTATAACCCGGAGGGACTCACGCAGTACAACATCATTCCCGGATTGATGGGCGTGATCCTGACCATGACCATGGTCATGATGACGGGCCTGGCGATGACGCGCGAACGCGAGCGCGGCACCATGGAAAACCTGCTTGCCACGCCGGTCAGGCCGCTGGAGGTGATCAGCGGCAAGATCATCCCTTACATCTTCATCGGCCTGATCCAGTCCACCATCATCCTGCTGGCCGCGCGCTGGGTCTTCGGCGTGCCCTTTGTCGGCTCGGTGGTCGCGGTCTACCTGGCGGCGCTGCTGTTCATCGCCGCCAACCTGACCGTGGGCATCACACTGTCGTCGCTTGCGCAAAACCAGTTGCAGGCGGTGCAGCTGACGTTCTTCTACTTCCTGCCGAACCTGCTGCTATCCGGGTTCATGTTTCCCTTCCAGGGGATGCCGCGCTGGGCGCAGGCCATTGGCAACGTGCTGCCGATGACCTACTTCAACCGCCTGATCCGCGGGATCCTGCTCAAGGGCAACAGCTGGACCGAGCTATGGCCGAACGTGTGGCCGATGGCCCTGTTCACGGTCGTCGTCATGACCATTGCAGTGCGCTTCTATCGCCGCACGCTGGATTGAGGAGCCTGCCATGCCAGCCTCGCCACACGGTAAATCCACATCCCGCACGGTCCTCGCCGTGCTGGCGGCAGCCATGCTTTCGGCATGCGCGGTGGGCCCGGACTTCACCGAGCCGGCCGCGCCCGCTGCGCCGTCCTATACCGAGGGCACACAGCCAGCGCGCACCAGCGCCGCCGACGCACCGCACGGCCAGGCACAAACGCTGGAGAGCGGCGCCGACGTGCCGGCGCAATGGTGGACGCTGTTCCGCAGCCCCGCGCTGGACCACGCCATCCGCGCGGCACTGGATGCCAGCCCGACGCTGGCGCAAGCACAGGCCCGCATTGAACAGGCGCGCCAGGAACTGGTGGCCACCACCGGCGCGCGCCTGTTGCCGCGGGTGGACGCCAAGCTCAACACCACGCGCCAGCAGGTCGACTTCAACTCGCTTGGTATCACCGCCTTTCCCAGTCCCGGGCCGTTCACGCTGTACGGCGCCAGCGTGGAAATCTCCTACTCGCTCGACCTGTTCGGCGGCCAGCGCCGCGAACTGGAAGGCCTGCGCGCGGCGGTGGACTATCAACGCTTCGAGCTGGAAGCCGCGCGCCTGACGCTGGCCGGCAACGTGGCCACGGCCGCCATCCGCGAGGCCGGCTTGCGCGCGCAGATTGCCAACACCGAGGCCATCGTGGCGGCGCAGCAGCGCCAGCTCGCCATCACCGAGCAACGCTTGCGCGCAGGCGGCGTGGCGCAGGTGGACGCGCAGCGCCAGCACAATGAACTGGCGCAGAGCCAGGCCTTGCTGCCGGGCCTGGTGCAGCAGCTTGCGGCCACGCGGCATCAGCTTGCCGTGTACCTGGGACAGGCGCCCGCGAGCGTCCAGCTGCCCGAGTTCCGGCTGGAAGATCTCACCTTGCCCGCCACGCTTCCGGTGAGCCTGCCCTCCGCCATGGCGAAGCGGCGCCCGGATATCCGCGCGGCCGAGGCGCTGCTGCACCAGGCGTCGGCCAATATCGGCGTGGCCACCGCGCAGCTCTACCCGCAGCTCACGCTGTCCGGCAGCGCCGGCACGCAGGCGCTCTCCGCGCGCGATCTGTTTGGCAGCATCAACGTGTGGTCGCTGGCCGCGGGGCTGGTGCAGCCGGTGTTCCGGGGCGGCGAGCTGGTGGCGCGCAAGCGCGCGGCGCAAGCGGCCTACGCGCAATCGCTCGCGGCCTACCAGCAAACGGTGCTGCAGGGCCTGCGCGAAGTCGCGGATTCGCTGCGCGCGCTGGAGGCCGATGCCAACACCTTGCAGGCGCGCGCCGACAGTGCGAAACAGGCCGCCGATACGCTGTCGATCGTGACCGGCCAGTATCGTCTCGGCGGCGTCAGCCAGCTTGCGGTGCTCGATGCCGAGCGGCAGTACCGGCAGGCCGCGCTTTCGCTGTCGCAGGCTACCGCCAGCCGCTTTACCGATTCCGCGGCGCTGCTGCAGGCGCTAGGGGGCGGCTGGTGGCAGGCAGAAGCGGCCGCTGCGCAGTGAAGCGTAGTGCTAATGCTAGTGCTAGCGGTGCCGTCTCGACATGAAGATGGCGCACGCCAGCCCGCTCGCACCGCGAACGGCGCGGCGCTCAACGCCCCAGGAAACCGCGCAACCGCCGCACACCTTCATCCAGCCTCGCCGGATCACACGCGTAGCACCACCGCACAAAGCCCTCCCCCTCGTCCCCGAACGCGCTTCCCGGCGCCAGCCCGAGCCGTGCCTCGCGCACCAGCTGCTTGCACAACGCCAGGCTGTCGCTGGCGCCGGCCAGCCGGAAGAACACATACATGGCCCCCTCGGGCGCATGCACATCCACGCCTGGCACCACAGCCAACGCACCCACCAGGTGATCGCGCGCCGCGCGCAGCCTGCCGACCAGTTCACGGGTAAAGGCCTCGCCCTCCCGCACCGCCACAATGCCGGCTTCCTGCACGAAGGACGGCGCGCACGACGTGTTGTACTCAACCAGCTTGCCCAGGTCGTCGGTGAGCGCCGCGGGCAGCACCATCCAGCCCAGCCGCCAGCCGGTCATCAGCCAGGCCTTGGAGAACGAGTTGACGCAGATCACCCGCTCGTCGCGGCTGGCGATATCCAGGAACGACGGCGCGATGGCGCCATCGCCTTCGCCGTAATACAACCGTTCGTACACTTCATCGGCAATGATCCAGATGCCATGGCGCCGGCAGTGCGCGAGCACCGCTTGCTGGTCCGCGCGCGACATCACCCAGCCGGTCGGGTTGTTCGGCGAGTTGATCATGAGCAAGCGCGTATCAGGCGTCAGCGCGGCCAGCAGCTTGTCGAGATCCAGGGTCCAGCCGTGCGCGCCGTAATCGAGCGAGACGGTTTCCACCTCGGCGCCAAGGATCTTGGGGATTTCCACCAGGTTGGGCCACAGCGGCGTGACGGCAACCGCGCGGTCACCGGGCCCGGCCACCAGTTGGGCAGCCAGCATCAGCGCGTTGACGCCGGCGCTGGTCACCACCACATTGTCCAGGGCGGTGGCGCCATGCAGCGCGCTGACGTAGTCGGCCAGCGCGCTGCGCAGCGGGGCGATGCCCAGGTTGTGCGTGTAGAACGTCGCCCCGCCGGCCAGTGCCCGGCTGGCGGCGTCGCGGATAAAGGCGGGCGTGACCTGGTCGGATTCGCCGAACCAGAAGGGCAGTACGTCGGGCAGGCCGATGCCGGCATTGGCCACCTCGCGGATGCGCGAGGCGCGCAGGTGATGGACGGTGGCGCGGGCTGCGGCCGGGGCGCACGCAAAGCCGGACGGGCTGGTGGACATCTGAGCTCCTTGCGGTGTAAGGGTCGGACTGCGGGTCGGACTGCGGAACCCACAGAGCGTACCGCAAAGGCACTGCCGCCGGTATGCCCGGCAGCATGCCGAGCTGGCTGGCTAGCGCCCGGGCCCGCCGGAGTCGTCCTGCTGCGGCCAGCCGGGTTTCATCCGCAGGCCAAAGCTGCTGCGCGGCTGCACGTCGCGCTCGGGGCGCAGTGCGTATTGGTCGTGGTTGACCTGCGGCGCGGTGGTGGCTTGCTGAACGGCCCGGGAGGTTGGCGTCGGCGCCGAGGCCGCGCGCTTGCCCGCCTTGGCAGGCGCGCGTGCGCCGCTAGCGTCCGATGCGGCAGCGGGTGCCGCCAGCGCGGACGTGCTGGCCAGGGCGAGCCATAGCGCCGTCACGATGGCGGGTAGGGAGGGGAGGGAGAAAAGGGAAAGGGGTTTTGCTATCACGCTGTCATGCGGCGGCTACGCATGGCCCGCCCGGCCGCCACCTCTGTGGCGCACGGCTGGACTGGCGGCGGCCACCAGTTGCTGAATCCGTCATTGTGTCAGCTACCGGGGCCGCCGGGTGAAAACGGCCTGCAGCCTCGCCCTCCGGGGAGGGGCGAGGCCGCCGCGCTGGCTTTACTGCGCCGCCGCAAGGCGGTGCCCGGCGTCGTTGCCGCTCTCCGGCATTGCCTTGCCAGCCGACTTGCCGCGGGCCAGCACCGGCGCCAGCGCCGCGCCGGTGTGGCTGGCCCGCACCCGCACCAGCCCCTCGGGGTCGGTCGCGGCGACAATGCCGCCGCCCGCCACGCCGCCTTCCGGGCCCAGGTCGAGGATCCAGTCGGCCTCGGCGATCACGTCGAGATCATGCTCGATCACCACCACGCTGTGCCCGCCATCGGCCAGCCGGTGCAGCACGCGGATCAGCTTGGCCACGTCGGCCATGTGCAGGCCCACGGTAGGCTCATCCAGCACGTACAGCGTATGCGGCGCCTGCTGCCCACGGCGGGTGATGTCGTCCCGCACCTTGGACAGCTCGGTCACCAGCTTGATGCGCTGCGCCTCGCCGCCGGACAGCGTGGGCGACGGCTGGCCCAGCGTCAGGTAGCCCAGGCCCACGTCCTTCATCAGCTGCAGCGGGTGCGCGATATTGGACATGGCAGAGAAAAATTCCACCGCCTCGTCGATCTCCATCGTCAGCACGTCGCCGATATTCTTGCCGCGCCAGGTGACCGCCAGCGTCTCCGGGTTGAAGCGCTGGCCGTGGCAGACATCGCAATGCACCTTCACATCCGGCAGGAAGCTCATGCCGATGGTGCGCACGCCCTGCCCCTCGCAGGCCGGGCAGCGCCCGTCGCCGGTGTTGAAGGAAAAGCGCGAGGCGGAATAGCCGCGCGCCTTGGCCTCCAGCGTCTGCGCGAACAGCTTGCGGATGGTGTCCCACACGCCGATATACGTGGCCGGGCAGGAGCGCGGCGTCTTGCCGATCGGGGTCTGGTCGACCTCCAGCACGCGGTCGATGCTCTCATACCCGGTGATGGACTCGCAGCCCTGCCAGTTGTGCGTGACCTCCAGCTTGCGGCGCGGCTCGGTGCGCGCCGTGGCCTGCGAGCGCGCGGGCGCCTCGCTGCCCGCCGCCTTGCGCGCGCGCCGCGTGGCCGGCGACGACATCACCGAGCGGCCCACCGCGTCGAGCAGGTTGGCCATCAGCACATCGCGCGCCAGCGTGGACTTGCCGGAACCGCTGACACCCGTGATGGCAACCAGCCGCGCCAGCGGAATGCTGGCGGTCACGTTGCGCAGGTTATGCTTCGTGGCGTGATGCACGGTCAGCCAGCGCTCGGGTACGGCCTCGCTGTTCTTGCCCGCCGGCTTGACCACGCGGCGTGGCTGCAACGGATGCAGGATCGGATGGGCGAGGAACTGCCCGGTCAGCGAATCCGCACTGGCCGACAGCGCGGCCACGCCGCCTTGCGCCACCAGCGTGCCGCCGCGCTTGCCGGCGCCGGGGCCGATGTCGATGATGTGGTCGGCGCGGCGGATGGTGTCCTCGTCATGCTCCACCACCACCAGCGTGTTGCCCTTCTCGCCGAGCTTGCGCAGGGCGTCGAGCAGGATCTGGTTGTCGCGCGGATGCAGGCCGATGGTGGGCTCGTCAAGCACGTAGCACACGCCTTGCAGGTTGCTGCCAAGCTGCGCCGCCAGCCGGATGCGCTGCGCCTCGCCGCCGGACAGGCTGGGCGCGGCGCGATCCAGGCTCAGGTAGCCCAGGCCGACTTCTTCCAGGAACTGCAGGCGGCTGCGGATCTCGCTCACCACGTCGCGCGCGATCTCGCCTTCGCGCCCGGCCAGGTGCAGGCCCTGCACCCAGCGGTGCGTGTCGGACACCGTCCACTGCGCCACTTCCACGATGGGGTGCGCGTCGAAGGTGACCGCGCGCGCCACCGGGTTCAGCCGCGTGCCGCCACAATCTGCGCACGGGGTATCGGCGACGTCATCGGGCTCTTGCTGCTCCGAGGGCAGCGTCTGCTCGCGCCCGCGGTTGTCGTCGGCCATCACGGTATCGTCGTAGACCGCGCGCTGCTCCCGCGTGAGGGTCAGGCCGGTGCCGACGCAACTGGTGCACCAGCCGTGCTTGCTGTTGTAGGAGAACAGGCGCGGGTCCAGTTCCGGGTAGCTGGTGCTGCACACCGGGCAGGCGCGCTTGGTCGAGAACACGGTGGTGCTGCCGACGCGGGCGGTGCCGCCGTTGCCCATCGCGTGCTGCAGACCATCGAGCGGCGCCAGCAGGTGCATCACGCCCTTGCCGGCTTCCAGCGCCTGCCCGAGCAGCGCGCGCAATGCGGCTTCGTTGTCCGCGGACACGATGATGTCACCCACCGGCAGTTCGATGGTGTGCTCGCGGAAACGGTCCAGGCGCGGCCACGGGTCCACCGGCAGGAATTCGCCGTCGACACGCAGGTGCGTGTTACCGCGCGCCTTGGCCCATTTGGCCAGGTCGGTATAGACACCCTTGCGGTTGACCACCAGCGGCGCCAGCAGGCCCACATGCTGGCCCTTGTAGTCGCGCAGCAATTGCGCCGCGATGGACTCGGGGCTTTGCGAGGTGACTGGCGTGCCGTCGTGGATGCAATGCTGGATGCCCAGCTTCACATACATCAGCCGCAGGAAATGCCAGACCTCGGAAGTGGTCGCCACCGTGCTCTTGCGGCCGCCGCGCGACAGGCGCTGCTCGATGGCCACGGTGGGCGGAATGCCGTACACCGCATCCACCTCCGGGCGCCCGACGGGCTGCACGATGGAACGCGCATAGGCGTTGAGGGATTCGAGATAGCGGCGCTGCCCTTCATGGAAGAGGATGTCGAAAGCAAGCGTGGATTTGCCCGAGCCCGACACACCGGTGACCACATTGAATTTGCCGTGCGGGATATCGACGTTGAGCGCCTTCAGGTTGTGCTCGTGCGCGTTGACGATGCGCACCACGTCCTCGCCCTCGATGGCGCGGCGCGCGCGCGCCGCGCGCAAGGCGGCCTGCAAGGGCACGCCCGCGTCCTCCGCGACGAAGGCATGGCCGACGGCGCGGTCGTATTGCAGCAGCGCCTTGCCGGTATGCGAGTGCGCGCAGCGCTTGACGTCTTCCGGCGTGCCCACGCACAGCACTTCACCGCCGGCGTCGCCGCCCTCGGGGCCGAGGTCGATGATCCAGTCGGCGGCGCGCACCACGTCGAGGTTGTGCTCGATCACGATCAGCGAGTGGCCGCCATCGAGCAGCTTGCCGAATGCGCGCATCAGCTTGGCGATGTCGTCGAAGTGCAGCCCGGTGGTGGGCTCGTCGAACATGAACAGCTTGCACTCGTACGGCATCGGCTTGGCGCGCGTATTGCTCGCCTGCGCGGTCTCGGCCAGGTAGCCGGCCAGCTTCAGCCGCTGGGCCTCGCCCCCCGACAATGTCGGCACCGGCTGGCCCAGCTTCACATATTCCAGGCCCACGTCGACGATCGGCTGCAGCACGCGCAGCACCGCCGCGTCGCCAGCGAAGTACGCCACGGCCTCGCTCACGGTGAGTTCCAGCACATCGGCCACGCTGAACGCGCGCGGCGGCTGGCCCGGCAATGCGCGCTCGATCTTCACTTCGAGGATTTCCGCGCGGTAGCGCCGTCCATCGCAATCCGGGCAGCGCAGGTAGACGTCGGAGAGGAACTGCATCTCGACGTGCTCGAAGCCCGAGCCGCCGCAGGTGGGGCAGCGCCCGTCGCCGGAGTTGAAGCTGAACATGCCCGCGGTATAGCTGCGCTGCAGCGCCATCGGCGCCTTGGCGAACAGCTTGCGGATCTCGTCGAAGGCCCCCACATAACTGGCCGGGTTGGAGCGCGCGGTCTTGCCGATGGGCGACTGGTCGACGAACACCACATCGGCCACCTGTTCCGCGCCCGTCAGGCTGCGAAAGGCGCCGGGCGCATCCGTGGACTTGCCGAATTGGCGCGCCATGGCGGGATACAGCACGTCCTGCAGCAAGGTGGACTTGCCCGAGCCGGAAACGCCGGTCACGCATACCAGGCGCTGCAGCGGGATCTCCACGGTGACGTCACGCAGGTTGTGCTCGGAGGCGCCTTCGAGCACGATGCGCGGCGTGGCGGCATCCACCGCGCGAGGTTGCCAGCGGGAAAGATCGGTTACCTGGCGATGGCCGGCAAGATATTCGCCGGTGAGCGTGCCCGAGCCGCGGATATCGGCAGGCGTGCCGTCAAAGATGATGTTGCCACCACGCTCGCCCGGGCCGGGGCCCATGTCGATGAGCCGGTCTGCCGCGAGCATCACCGAAGGATCGTGCTCCACCACCACCAGCGTATTGCCGGCGTCACGCAGGCGATGCATGGCCTCGACGATGCGGTTCAGGTCGCGCGGGTGCAGGCCGATGCTGGGCTCATCCAGTACGAACAGCGTCTTGACCAGCGAAGTGCCCAGCGCGGTGGTGAGGTTGATCCGTTGCACCTCGCCGCCGGACAGCGTGCGGCTCTGGCGGTCCAGCGTCAGGTAGCCCAGGCCCACGTCGCACAGGTATTTCAGGCGCGTGCGCACTTCGGCCAGCAATAGCTTGAGCGCGTCATCGAGCATCAGGCTCGGCAGCGTGAGCTCGTCGAAGAACTTGCGGATGCGCTCGATCGGCATCAGCATCAGGTCGTGCACGGTGAGGCCCGGCAGCGCTTCGAGCTGCGTGCGGTCCCAGTCCACGCCGCGCGGCAGGAAGCGCTTCTCCGGCGCGCACACGGCGTCCGCACCCGGCTTGCTGCCCAGGCGCCACAACAGCGCCTCGGTCTTCAGCCGCGCGCCGTCGCAGGTCTCGCACGGCGTATAGCTGCGGTACTTCGATAGCAGCACGCGGATGTGCATCTTGTACGCCTTCGACTCCAGGTAGTCGAAAAAGCGCTTGACGCCATACCAGTGCGTATTCCACTTGCCGTTCCAGTCCGGCGAGCCGTCGATGACCCAGGCGCGCTCGGCCGGGGTGAGGCTCGACCAGGCCACGTCGCGCGGAATGCCCGCCTTGGCGGCGTAGCGCATCAGGTCGTCCTGGCACTCCTTCCAGGCCGGCGTCTGCATCGGCTTGATGGCGCCGCCGCGCAGCGTCTTGCGCTCGTCCGGGATCACCAGGCCGAGGTCGACGCCGATCACGCGGCCGAAGCCGCGGCAGGTCTCGCAGGCGCCGTAGGCGGAGTTGAAGGAGAACAGCGCGGGCTGCGGATCGGCATAGCGGATATCGCTTTCCGGGCTGTGCAGGCCGGTGGAGAAGCGCCAAACCTGTGGCTCCGCGCCCTCATTGGCAGTGTCGGGCACATAGACGTTGACCCGGCCGCTGCCGCGCTTGAGCGATGCCTCGATGGCTTCCAGCGCCCGCACCTTCTCGGTATTGCCGAGACGGAAGCGGTCGGCCACCACGTCCAGCACCTTGCGCGGGCCGGTGGGCGAGGCCACCACGCGCTGCGCCTGCACGCGCGCGTAGCCGCTGACGGAGAGCCACTGCTCGATCTCGGCATCGGTGGTGGTTTCCGGCAGTTCCACCGGGAAGGTGACGACCAGGCGTGGATCGCCCTGGGCTGCACGTGCTTGCAGCTCCGCGTAGATGGTCTCCGGCGAGTCATGCCGCACGGGCTGCGCGGTCTGGCGGTCGAACAGCTCGGCGGCGCGCGCGTACAGCAGCTTCAGGTGATCGTTGAGCTCCGTCATCGTGCCGACCGTGGAGCGCGAGCTGCGCACCGGGTTGGTCTGGTCGATGGCGATGGCCGGCGGCACGCCGTCCACCCGGTCCACCTGCGGCCGGTCCATGCGGTCCAGGAACTGGCGCGCATAGGCGCTGAAGGTTTCGACATAGCGCCGCTGCCCTTCGGCGTAGAGCGTATCGAACACCAGGCTCGATTTGCCCGAGCCCGACGGCCCCGTCACCACGGTCATTTCGCCGGTGTGCAGGTCGAGGTCGAGATTCTTGAGATTGTGCTGACGGGCTCCGCGGATACGGATGACACCGGATGACATGGGATGCGTCCTTTAAAGCGTGGCTTGCGAGTGGCTAGCTGATAGCTTGCGTGCGGCGTGCGAATTGCGAAGACAGGCCTGGCAGGGCACACGGGCCCCGGGAGCGCGGCGAAAGCCTTCGCGAGTCGCGGTGTTGGTACGGTCAGGCCGCTATCCTATCCCGAAGGACGGCAGCGTGCCGCGCGCTGAAGTGTGGCGCTGACATCTCCTGACAGCACGGTGTCAGGAGGAAATGGGGACGGATTGGAAAAAGGAAAGGCCTGCGAGGCGCCCGGCACGTTGCCGGGCGCCTGCCCACCCACCAAGGCGTGCTAACCCGAAAGCACCGGCAAACAGCCACTGCCGCCAGGTCCCTCAATGGGTTGCAGGCAAGCGGTAGCCGTCGTTGAGGGTCTTCAGGAACACGATGACGTCGCGGATCTCCGCCTCCGACAGCGCGGCCTTGCTGCCTGGCGCGCCGCCAAACGGGGGTTCCATATTGACGTTGTCACGATACCGCACCGGCAGGTCGTCGAACTTGTCGATGCTGCCGTCGGCCTTGCGCGGGTACCACTTGCCGGGATTGCTGTCCCGTTGCACGTAGAAACGCAACACCTCTTCCAGCGAATGAAAGGCGCCGTTGTGGAAGAAGGTCTTGCGTTGCGCCACGTTGCGCAGGCCAGGCGTGCGGAACAGCCCACAGTACTCTGCGCGCGCCTTCAGGTCGGTGCGATCCGGCCCGCACAGGCCCATGTCGAAGAAGGCCGGATCGGCATTGACCGCCAGCTTGCGGTTGCGCGGCACGCCCAGCGCGATGAAGCCAAAATCGCTGAAGGCGGGAAAGACGCCATCGGCGCTGATCGCGCTGGGGTGGCAGGCCGCGCAGTTGCCCTTGGCGGGATCGTTGAACAGACGCAGGCCGCGCGCTTCCTGCTCGCTCAGCTTGACCTTGCGCCGCAGGAACGCATCGTACTTGCTGCTGTAGGGATAGAACTCGGACGGGGTTTCCTGGAACACCTCGAGCGCCATCAGCGCTGCCTGGAAGGCTACCTCGTCGCGCTCCAGGATGTCGGCGCCGAACACCTCGCGCAAGGTCTGTGCATGCTTGCCGGCGCGCAGCCTGGCGGCCACCGCCGCCGCGTCCGCGTTCGCCATCTCATGCGGTGACAGCAAGGGAATGCGGGCCTGCTCGTGCGTGGAAGACGCCCGCCCGTCCCAGTTGTGGCCGCCGGTGGGGCCCTGGTCCTCGCTGTCGTTGCCGTCGTTCTCGTGGAAATGCTCGGAGAACGGCGGCACGTTCTGCACATAGCGCAGCGACGGCGCCGCGCGCGCGCCGGCGCGCAGCATGTCGGGGCCGCCCAGTTGCACCGACAGGTCGTTGGCCGGCCCATAGGCGTGTTCCGGGCTGTGGCAGCTTGCGCACGCGAGCCGGCCGGACGCCGACAACGCGGGATCAAAGAACAGCGCCTTGCCAAGCGCGGCCATGGCCGGCACCTGCGGCCGGCGCGTTGCCATCATGGTGTAGAACGCGTCGGCATAGGCTGGCCGCGAAGGCGCGGCGACCCGGCTGGCAGCCGGCGCGGATGCCGGGGCCGCGGCCACGCCCTCCTGTGCGGACTTGCCACAGCCCGCCAGGGTCAGGGCGAAAGACAGCAGCAAGGCCCCCGTGGCAAGGCGGCGGATCGGGGAAGGAACTGGCGGCAGAACAAAGCGCGGTGGCATCTGTGCGGCGAAGTGGAATGGCCAGGGCGGGATGGGTGCGGCAGCCCAGGCACAGGAGATTCAGGAACGGGCCGCCACGCTAGCACGCGTGCATGACAGCGGCGTGTCATGCGTGGCGGATGTCTTTTTCTCGTCCCGGCGCCATCATCAATCTGACATGGAGCGGCGCGAGAATCGCGCGGCTGTCCCAAAAAAACCGCCTTACACATAACGAAAAAAGGATATTCCATGCGCCGAGCCTTAAAACTTTATCCCCTTGCAGCGGTGGCCGCCGCTGCCATGGCCGCCTGCGGCGGCAGCGACTCCGGGAGCGGAAGCACGCCCGCAGCCGTCACCACCTCGGGCGTGGTGACCGGCAGCTATTTCGAGCACGCCAAGGTCTGCATCGATGCCAACAACAATGGCAAGTGCGAAAGCACGGAAACCAGCACCTACACCGACAAGAACGGCGCCTTTACGCTCACCGGCCAAGGCGCGATCGCCGCCGAGATCGGCAGCGACGCCTTCCGCAACGATGACACCGGCGGCCACGCAGCCGTGACCCGTCCGCTGGTGTTCCGCGCACCGGCCAGCGCCAACGGCGTGCTCAGCGCCATCACGACCGAACTGGTCGCGCTCATGGAGTCCAACGGCGGCGACCTCACCGCGGCCAAGGCACGTCTGGCCGCCCGCATCGGCGTGACGGCGGACAAGCTGCTGGCCGACCACAACAAGGAAACCGACAAGACCATCAAGGCGACCCTGCAGGCGGAGATCGATCAGACCATCGACCTGATCGCCGACTCGGTCGCCGGCGGCGGCGACATCGCCCAGGCCCTGCGCGACGGCGTCGCCAAGCGGGTCGCCCTCGACAACATCAAGACCGTGGTGGTGATCTATGCCGAGAACCGCGGCTTCGACAATCTCTACGGGCTGTTCCCGGGCGCCAACGGCGTCCCCGGCGTGAACCCCACCTCGACCGGCACCGTCGAACCGCAGAAGGACTTCGACGGCTCCGTGCTGCCGGTGCTGCCGCCGACCTGGGGCGGGCTCACCGCGGCAGGGCAAGCCGTGCAGCTGCCGCAGGCAAGCACCGCCAACTGGGCCAACAAGCCGTTCCAGATCGACACGCCACTCGCGTCCGGCGGCATCAACGGCAGCAACGTGGAGATTGCGCAGTCCGTCACCACACGCGACCTGGTGCACCGCTTCTACAACAACCAGATGCAGATCAACGGCGGCAAGAACGACAAGTACGCCGCGTTCTCGGACGCGGGCGGCCTGACGATGGGCTATTACGACGGCAGCCAGATGCAGATGTGGCAGCTCGCCAAGCAGTACGTGCTGGCCGACAATTTCTACATGGGTGCCTTTGGCGGCTCGTTCCTGAACCACCAATACCTGATCTGCGCCTGCGCGCCGCAGTACCCGAACGCCGACGCGGCCACCTCGCCGGCCAAGAACTCGATCTCGGCGATCGATGTCGACGCCAATGGCAACTTTGTCCGCCTGACCCCCGGCACCGGCAATCCCGCCTCGGTCCTCACCGGCAAGGCCACGTACCAGAACGACAGCACGTTGACGCCCGCGGATAAGAGCGGCATGTTCTACGCCGTCAACACCATGCAGCCGGACTACCAGCCGAGCGGCAACAAGCCCGCCACCACCGATACCACGGGTCTCTACGCCGACCCCACCAAGGCGACCACGCTGCCGCCGCAGACCCAGACCACCATCGGCGACCTGCTGAACGCACGCGGCGTAAGCTGGGCCTGGTACGCCGGTGCCTGGGCCAAGGCCACGCAGGACCCGACCGCCATCTACAACAACACGGTGCCCAACTTCCAGCCGCACCACCAGCCGTTCAACTACTACGCCAACTTCGACCCGGTCAACCAGGCCGCCAACCGCAGCGCGCACCTGAAGGACTTCGACAGCCAGTTCCTGCAGGACGCCGCCGCCGGCAACCTGCCCGCGGTCGCCTTCTACAAGCCGCAGGGCAACCTGAACCAGCACCCCGGCTATGCGAGCGTGACCGACGGCGACACGCATATCGCCAGCGTGATCGCGCAACTGCAGAAGAGCCCGCAGTGGAAGAACATGCTGATCCTCGTCACCTACGACGAGAACGGCGGCTTCTACGACCACGCGCAAGTGCCCACCGGCGACCGCTGGGGCCCGGGCACGCGCATCCCGGCGATCCTCGTGTCGCCGTACGCGAAGAAAGGCTTTGTCGACCACACGCAATACGACACGGCCTCGGCGCTGCGCTTCATCACCCGCCGCTTTGTCCTGCCGACTCTGCCGGGCCTGCAGCAACGCGATACCGCCCTGCTCGCCAACAAGGGCAAGGCCATGGGCGACCTGACCAACGCGCTGGACTTCACCGCCATGCCGCACTGAGCACGCACGGCGCCTTCGAGGAGCCAAGAAACAAAAAACCCCGGGAATCAACGATTCCCGGGGTTTTTTGTTTGCCGGTGCAGGCCGTACCGACTGTGTCGGCCTGGGATGGCGGGGATGCTCAGAACGGTCAGAACGGAATATCGTCGTCCATGTCTTCAAAGCCGTTCGACGGAGCCTGCTGCTGGCGACGCGCGCCGCCAGCACCTTGCTGGCCGCCGGCAGCCTGGCCGCCACCGCTGCGCGCACCGCCGCCGTAACCACCGCCGCCGCCCGACGATTCGCGGCCACCACCGTAGCCACCGCCGCCACCGCCCATGTCGTCGCCACCGCCGCCACCGCCGCCGCCCATGCCCTGGCGCGAGCCCAGCATCTGCATTTGCTCAGCCACGATTTCGGTGCTGTACTTTTCCGCGCCAGACTGGTCGGTCCACTTGCGGGTACGGATGCGCCCTTCGATATAGACCTGCGAGCCCTTGCGCAGGTACTGGCCGGCGATCTCGGCCAGCTTGCCGAAGAAGGCGATGCGGTGCCACTCGGTGGCTTCCTTCATCTCGCCGCTAGTCTTGTCCTTGTAACGATCGGTGGTCGCCAGGCGGATGTTGCTCACGGCGTCGCCGCTGGGCAGGTAGCGGGTTTCCGGATCCGCGCCCAGGTTGCCGACGAGGATGACTTTGTTGATCGATGCCATGTGAATGTTCTCCCAGGGCCACGCCCTCTGCTGCAAGCGGCGTGGCAATGCCTTGACTGTTGACTGATGCGTAAACGAATAACGCGCCCCCGGCCAAGAAGTCGGGCGCGCGGTCATGCTAGTGCCTAATTACGGCAAAAAGCTATACGAAGTGATGCGGGCAGCCCTTGCGGACCAATGACCGCGGGCTGCCAACTTCAGGCAGCGACGGCCTGGGCACTGCTTTTCCGGGCCGGCGGCGACTTCATGTTCCAGGCGATTATAAGCCAGAGGAGGAGCACCACGGCGCAGCCGATGAAGACCGCGCTACGGCCTTCGTGCTTGAGCAGCCAGCCACCCACGGCGCCGCCCAGGAACAGTCCCATCGCCTGCGTCGTGTTGTAGACGCCAAGCGCCGCCCCGCGCGCGGCGGCGGCGTAGCGCGACACCAGCGAGGGCTGCATGGCTTCCAGCACGTTGAAGGCCACGAAGAACAGCAGCAACACACCCACGATGCCCCACAGGCCGTGCACGGCGGCAAACAGCAGCTGCACCGCGGTCATCAGGCCGACCGCGCCGAGCAGCACGGGGCGTACCTTGCCATAGCGCTCGGCGGCCATCATCGGCCCGAGCATCAGCACGAAGGACACCAGCACCACCGGCAGGTAGACCTTCCAGTGCTGGTCCAGCGACATGCCGGCATCGCTGAGCATGGCCGGCACCACCATGAACATGGCCACCTGCGACGCGTGCAGTGCCAGCACGCCCACGTTCAGGCGGACCAGGTCGGGGTTGAGCAGCACGCTGCGAAACGGCAGCCGCACGGGATGCGGCGGCGGCGGCGTGGGCACCAGGAACAGGGTCACCAGGATGGCGACCACGCCCAGCACCGACATCAGCGTGAAGATCCCGGGCATGCCGATGCTGTGCAGCAGCGGCGAGGCAATCACCAGCGACAGCGCGAAGGTCAGGCCGATGCTGCCGCCCACCATGGCCATGGCCTTGGTGCGATGCTGCTCGCGGGTCAGGTCAGCGATGCAGGCGGTGATGGCCGCGGAGATCGCGCCCATGCCTTGCAGCGAGCGGCCGATGATGATGCCGGACAACGTGTCGGAGTTGGCCGCCACCAGCCCGCCGGCGACAAACAGCAGCAGGCCCGCCACCATCACCGGCTTGCGGCCAACGCGGTCGGACAGCCAGCCGAGAGGAATGTGCAGGAAGGCTTGCATCAGGCCGTAGATGCCCATGGCCAGGCCCACGCGCTGGGCGTCGTGCCCGTCGGGCAGGCCATGCGCATATTCGGCGAACACAGGCAGGATCAGGAACAAGCCCAGCATGCGCAGCGCAAAAATACTGGCGAGCGAAATGCTGGCCCGCACTTCCATGCCGGTCATGCGGTCGCGCCCGGCAGCGGGCTGAACCTTGGAATCGTCGGCCTTGGCCGCATCTTGGGAGGAGCTATGGATCGACGACATTGCGATCGTGGGGAATTTCTATGACGGATTGCCGGGTCGTGCACCGCGCACGCACCGCATCACCCCAATGCTGACGGGGCGGCGACAACTTCGATCCATGGCCGGAGCGGAAGTTGCGGCGCTTCTGCCACCGTTGCTGCAGGGCGCAGTCAATTGGCCCAAGCAACCCCCGGAAACCGAAGTTCGGTATATTAACAGGTTTGCTCCGCTGCGCTTTCGGCTCCGAATCGGACACCGCGAGCCCCGGCGCGGGCCGGCAAAGCCCGGCCTGAGGCTGGCCTGAAGCCGGTCGCAGCCCTGCTGGCATACTTTTTTCTTGAAATTCCGTGAGACCCGGCCTGTCGACCCGACCGGCGGCCCCGCCTGGCGAAGACAATCGGTATATGGAAGAAATTAGAATCCGTGGTGCCCGTACCCACAACCTGAAGAACATCAATCTCGATCTGCCGCGCAACAAGCTGATCGTGATTACCGGGCTGTCCGGATCGGGCAAGTCCTCGCTCGCCTTCGATACCCTGTACGCGGAGGGCCAGCGCCGCTACGTGGAGTCGCTGTCGGCCTACGCGCGCCAGTTCCTGCAGCTGATGGAAAAGCCGGACGTCGACCTGATCGAGGGGCTATCGCCCGCGATCGCCATCGAACAGAAGGCAACCAGCCACAACCCGCGCTCAACCGTGGGCACGGTCACCGAGATCCACGACTACCTGCGGCTGCTGTTCGCACGCGCCGGCACGCCTTACTGCCCCGACCACAACCTGGCGTTGCAGGCGCAAAGCGTCTCGCAGATGGTCGACGCCGCGCTGGCGCTGCCGGAAGACACCAAGCTGATGATCCTGGCACCGGTGGTGGCCAACCGCAAGGGCGAACATTCCGACCTGTTCGACACCATGCAGGCCCAGGGTTTCGTGCGCTTTCGCATCCGCTCCGGCGGCGGCACCACGCATGAGGCACCGGCGGTGGTCTACGAGGTGGACGCGCTGCCCAAGCTGAAAAAGACCGAGAAGCATTCCATCGACGTGGTGGTGGATCGCGTCAAGGTACGCCCGGACATCAAGCAACGACTGGCGGAATCGTTTGAGACCGCGCTGCGCCTGGCCGATGGCCGCGCCATCGCGCTGGAGATCGACACCAACCAGGAGCACGGGTTCAGCTCCAAGTTTGCCTGCCCGATCTGCTCGTACTCGCTGCAGGAGCTGGAGCCGCGGCTGTTCTCGTTCAACAACCCGATGGGCGCCTGCCCGAGCTGCGACGGCCTGGGCCAGATCACCTTCTTCGATCCCAAGCGGGTGGTGGCCTTCCCTAACCTGTCGCTGGCCTCGGGCGCCATCAAGGGCTGGGACCGCCGCAACCAGTTTTACTTCCAGATGCTGCAAAGCCTGGCGGCCTACTACGACTTCGAGCTCGATACGGCCTTCGAGGACCTGCCGGCCGAGGTGCAGGAAGTCGTGCTGCACGGCTCGGGCGACGTGGAGATCCCGTTCACCTACATGAACGAACGTGGCCGCACCACGGTGCGCGAGCATGCCTTCGAGGGCATCATTCCCAACCTGGAGCGCCGCTACCGCGAGACCGACTCCATCGCGGTGCGCGAGGAGCTCGCCAAGTACCAGAACAACCAGGCCTGCCCCGCCTGCCACGGTACCCGCCTGCGCACCGAGGCGCGCCACGTCAAGCTGGGCGAGAACGACCAGGCGCGCGCCATCTACGAGATCAACGGCTGGCCGCTGCGCGACGCGCTCACCTATTTCCTCACGCTGGACATGCACGGCGCCAAGCGCGAGATCGCCGACAAGATCGTCAAGGAAATCAGCGCGCGCCTGAACTTCCTCAACAACGTGGGGCTGGATTACCTGTCGCTCGAGCGCAGCGCCGACACGCTGTCGGGCGGCGAGGCGCAACGCATCCGGCTGGCGTCGCAGATCGGCTCCGGCCTGACCGGCGTGATGTACGTGCTGGACGAACCTTCCATCGGCCTGCACCAGCGCGACAACGACCGCCTGATCGGCACGCTCAAGCACCTGCGCGACATCGGCAACTCCGTGCTGGTGGTGGAGCACGACGAAGACATGATCCGCGCCTGCGACTACGTGGTCGACATCGGCCCGGGCGCCGGCGTGCACGGCGGCATGATCGTGGCCGAAGGCACGCCGCAGCAGATCGAGCAGTCGGCCAATTCGCTCACCGGGCAGTACATGTCCGGCGCGCGCCGCATCGAGGTGCCGAAAGAGCGTGCCGCGCCCGACGAGGAAAAGCTGCTGCGCATCATCAACGCAACCGGCAACAACCTGCGCAACGTCAGCGCCGAGATCCCGGTGGGCCTGCTCACCTGCGTGACCGGCGTGTCCGGCTCGGGCAAGTCGACGCTGATCAACGACACGCTCTACCACGCGGTGGCGCGCCACCTGTATGGCTCCACGGCGGAGCCGGCCGCGCACGACCGCATCGACGGGCTGGAGCATTTCGACAAGGTCATCAACGTCGACCAGAGCCCGATCGGCCGCACCCCGCGCTCCAACCCCGCTACGTACACCGGCCTGTTCACGCCGATCCGCGAGCTGTTCGCGGGCGTGCCCTCGGCCAAGGAGCGTGGCTACGATCCGGGCCGCTTCTCGTTCAACGTCAAGGGCGGGCGCTGCGAGGCCTGCCAGGGCGATGGCGTGATCAAGGTCGAGATGCATTTCCTGCCGGACGTGTACGTGCCTTGCGACGTCTGCCACGGCAAGCGCTACAACCGCGAAACGCTGGAGGTGCTCTACAAGGGCAAGAATATCCACGAAGTGCTCGACATGACGGTAGAGCACGCGCACGAGTTCTTCCTAGCGGTGCCTGTCGTGCGGCGCAAGCTCAAGACGCTGCTGGACGTGGGCCTTGGCTACATCCGGCTGGGCCAGTCCGCCACCACGCTCTCGGGCGGCGAGGCGCAGCGCGTCAAGCTGTCGCTGGAGCTGTCCAAGCGCGACACCGGCCGCACGCTCTACATCCTGGACGAGCCCACCACGGGCCTGCACTTCCACGATATCGAGCTGCTGCTCAAGGTCATCCACAAGCTGCGCGACCAGGGCAACACGGTGGTCATCATCGAGCACAACCTGGACGTGATCAAGACCGCGGACTGGCTGCTCGACATGGGCCCGGAGGGCGGTGCGGGCGGTGGCCAGGTGATCGCCAAGGGCACGCCGGAAACGGTGGCGGCTAGCCGCGCGAGCTTCACCGGCAAGTACCTGGCGCCGCTGCTCGAGCGCCGCTGACCACGGTGCGCACGCGTTTCCGCCTCATCCTTTGCGCCTGGCAATGCGCGCTGCTGCTCGGCAGCGCCGCCGTTGCCGGCCCGGCTGTGGCGCAAGCCACCGTCACGCCGATCGACCTGGCCGCGCCGGCGGCGCGAGCACTCGATGAACCCGCCGCGCCGGCGGCATCCGCTCCGCCCGCGCAAGGCGCCCGGGAGGCCAGTGCCGCCAGCGCTGCCCAGGTACCTGCCAAGGCGAGCGGCGCTGTATCCGGCAATCTGGCGCTGACGCTGGGCGGCGCGGCCGTGCTTGTGGCCATCGCCGCGATGCTGCAGCGCGCGCGCCGCAGACGCCGCCCGCCCTCCTCGAAGTAGGCCCGCGCTGCGCCTTGCATTCGACCTTGCCCGGCCTACCATAGACTGCGGAAGGCCGCGCCTCCTGAAGCCCTTTCCGGGGCTGGCACAGGCCAATGCAGGAGCACGGCCATGGAACTCACCGTAGTGCCGATCGCCAAGCCCGAGGCGACCAACTTCATTTTCGGGCAATCCCACTTCATCAAGACCGTGGACGACATCCACGAGGCGCTGGCCGGCGCGGTGCCGGGCATCCGCTTTGGACTAGCGTTCTGCGAGGCCTCGGGCAAGCGCCTTGTGCGCTGGTCCGGCACCGACGAGGCGATGATCGACCTGGCGTGCCAGAACGCGCTGGCAATCGGTGCCGGCCACTGCTTCCTGGTGTTCCTTGGCGACGGCTTCTATCCGGTCAATGTGCTCGCGACCGTGCGCGCGGTGCCGGAGGTATGCCGGATCTATTGCGCCACGGCAAACCCGACCGAGGTGGTGGTAGCGCAGACCGCGCAGGGGCGCGCGGTGCTTGGCGTGGTAGATGGCGCTTCGCCGCTCGGGCTGGAAACCGAGGCTGACATTGCCTCGCGGCGGAACCTGCTGCGGGAGATCGGCTACAAGCTGTAGCCACTCCTTAGTGGCTCCTTAGTGCGCCTGCGCGGACGGCACAGCCCTGGCCGGGGGTTCGCCATCATCTTCCTTCATGCGGCTGCGGTTAAGCACGCCAGCTTCTTCCAGCACCGGGTAGGCGGTGGCGCAGAACAACGAGTTCAGGCGCTTGAGATCGCTGATCACGTCGAGGTGCAGCGAGCTGGTCTCGATGCTCTCGGCGGTCTGCACGGCGATGCGTTGCAGGTGGGTGCGCGCGTACTGGCGCTCCAGCTCGCGGAAAGTCGCCTTCTCCGCCATCAGTAGCTGCGCGCTTTTCAGGTCGCCGGAGAGGAAGACCGACAGCCCGAGCCGCAGGTTGGCCACCACGCGCGCGTGCATCTGCGAGATCTCCTGCATGCCCGCTTCCGAGAAGGCCAGGTTATGAGCGATCTTCTTTTCGCGCGCGTCTTGCAGGATGCGCTCGATGATGTCGCCGGCATGCTCGAGGTTGATGGTGAGCGAGATGATTTCCGTCCAGCGCCGGCCGTCGCGCTCATCCAGCGCCTCCAGGCTGATCCGGGTCAGGTAGAGCTTGATCGCGGTGTAGAGATCGTCCACCTCGTCGTCGATGCGGCAGGTGGCGGTGGCGAGCTTGGCATCGTTGGTGCGCAGCACGCGCAGCATGTTGTCCAGCATCTGCTCGATGCGGTCGCCGATGCGCAGCACCTCGCGCGCGGCATTGGACAGCGCCAGCGCCGGCGTGGGCAGCGCGGCGGGATCGAGGTGGCGCGGGGTGACCTGGCTGTCGCCGGTGTTGCGCCCGGGCAGCACCGCCTCGCACAGGCGCGCCAGCGGACCGGTGGCGCCCAGCAGCAGCACTGCCAGCGCCACATTGAAGAGCAAGTGGAAATTCACGACCAGCCGCTGCGGATCGGCGTCGACCAGCGCCAGCAGGTGTTCGGCCTGCCCCAGCAAAGGCAGCGCGATCACGCAGCCGAGCAGGCGCGACAGCAGGTTGCCCAGCGTGACGCGCTTGCCGGGCTGGTTGTTGCCGGAGGTGGTCAGCAACGCGGAAATGCCCGAGCCCAGGTTGGCGCCTAGCACCAGCGCCATCGCCACATGCAGGGACACCACCCCGGCCGAGGCCAGCGCCCCGCAGAACAGCACCACCGCCAGGCTGGAATAGCAAAGGATGGTCAGTAAGGCGCCAATCAGCATGTCCAGCGTGGGGTCTCCGGTGAGCGTGCCGAACAACACCTTGACGCCAGCCGCTTCCACCACGGGGCGGGTGGCAATGGAGATCAGCTCCAGCGCCAGCGTGATCAGCCCCAGGCCGATCAGCACGCGGCCCACGTGGCCAGGCTTGTTGCCCTTCCAGGACAGATGCAGGATCACGCCAACGAAGATCAGCAGCGGCGACAGCCAGGACAGGTCCAGCGAGAACACTTGCACCATGATGGCGGTGCCGACGTTGGCGCCCAGCATGATGGCCAGCGCCGGCGCCACGGCAATCAGGCCCTGGCCGACGAAGGAACTGACGATGACGGCGGTCGCGTTGCTGCTCTGGACCAGGCCGGTCACGCCGAGGCCGGCGGCAAAGGCCGTGAACCGGTTGGAAATGCTGGACGAGAGCACGTGGCGCAGGTTGGCGCCATACACGCGCAGGATGCCGACCTTGACGATGTTGGTGCCCCACACCAGCAGCGCCACGCCGGAAAGCAAATGTAGTAGTACGCCCATGCTGCGCCCTTATGCCCTTATGTGACCGGTGCCTCCATTGCGGATCGCAAGATTTCGCCCGGCCATCGTATCGTTGTCAATGGGGCATTATGCGCCTGCCGGCATGTGTGGGCAACGCCATGTCCACGCGGTGGAAATGGCCGCAAGCCCAATGCGCAAGCCGCTCGGAGAGCGGCCGTCAATGCGGGTCAATGCCCGTCAAAGCGGCAAACCGTGAACAGCGGCAGGCCGCTATCCAGCAGGTGGCGCGAGCCGCCGAGCTCGGGCAGGTCGACGATGGCGGCGCCTTCCACCACGGTGGCGCCCAGCCGCTCAAGCAGCTTGCGGCCAGCCATCATGGTGCCGCCGGTGGCGATCAGGTCGTCCACCAGCAGCACGCGGTCACCCGGCTTGCAGGCATCGGCGTGGATCTCCACCGTGGCGCTGCCGTACTCCAGCTCATACTCCTCGGCCACGGTCTCGAACGGCAGCTTGCCCTTCTTGCGGATCGGCACGAAGCCCAGGTTCAGCTCGTACGCCACGATGGCGCCCAGGATAAAGCCGCGTGCGTCGATGCCGGCCACCACGTCGAGCTTGGCGTCCATGTAGCGGTGCACAAAGACATCGATCAGCACGCGCAGGGACTTGGGATCCTGCAGCAACGGCGTGATGTCGCGGAACATCACGCCGGGCTGGGGCCAGTCCGGCACGGTACGGATGCGTTCGCGCAGGTAGTGGGTAACGTCGCCAAGGGCGGACGACTGGATAGTGGTGTTGGGCATGGGGACTCGTTCGGGCAGCCCGCCAAATCGGCAGGCTGGATGCGGTAATGGGTTACCACCCGGGCTGCCGCAAACGGCAACACAATGGGCAACGCCTGGGCGGATGGCACGCTTTGCGGCGTGGCTCCCCCAGGACAACCGTAACCATACAGGAGACAGCGATGGCGAAAAAGATCTTGATGCTGGTCGGCGACTACGCCGAAGACTATGAAACCATGGTGCCTTTCCAGGCACTCCAGATGGTGGGCCACACGGTCCATGCGGTGTGTCCGGACAAGGCGGCCGGCGCCAGCTGCCCCACCGCCATCCATGATTTCGAGGGCGACCAGACCTATAGCGAAAAGCGCGGCCACAACTTCGCGCTGAACGCGAGTTTTGCCGATGTGGATCCGGCGGCCTACGACGGGCTGGTCATCCCGGGCGGGCGCGCCCCGGAATACCTGCGCCTGAACGAGCGGGTGCTGGAAATCGTGCGGCACTTTGCCAGCACCAACAAACCAATCGCCGCGGTGTGCCACGGCGCCCAGCTGCTAGCCGCGGCCGGCGTGCTGGAAGGCCGGACCTGCTCGGCCTATCCGGCCTGCGCGCCCGAAGTGCGCCTGGCGGGCGGAAAATATGCCGACATTCCAGTCGACCAGGCCTACACGGATGGCAACCTGGTAAGCGCACCGGCCTGGCCCGCGCACCCGGCGTGGCTGGCGCAGTTCCTTGCCGTCCTGGGCACCAGGATCGTACATTAGAGGCTACCGAACGCGGCCCGCGAGCCCACCTAGGGCTATCGCGGGCCGTTAAGCACGGGAGTTCTTCTATGTGTGAAATCTTCATCCGGGCTACCCCGCAGTCGTACCAGGGCCAGTCACGCTCGCTCCGGCTGCATGGCGTGGCCACCAGCATCCGGCTGGAAAGCCTGTTCTGGGAAGTGCTCGAAACGCTGGCACGCCGCGATGGCATGAGCGTGGGCCAGCTCATCACCCGGCTGCACGACGAACTGGTGGCCTACCGGGGCGAGGCGGCAAACTTCACGTCCTTCCTGCGCGTATGCTGCCTGCGCTACCTGATGCTGCAAGGCGAAGGCCGCATTCCCGCCGACCCGCGCGTCCCGATCGGCTCGCTCGACGCGCGCTCCGTGCTAGAGGGCCTGCCGGCATCGTGGGCGGAAGAGGCGCACACCGGCAGCCGCGTGGCGGCATGAACCCGAACTTGCGGCCACTGAGCGCATAGCGCAGGCTCAGCCGGCCAGCATGCGCGCCTCGGCCGCTTCCAGCGCCTCTGGCTGGCCGCGCAAGACCACGATATCGCCCGGCTCCAGTACGGTATCGGGCTCCGGATCGAACGCGCGGATGCCACGCCGGCGCACCGCCGTCACTTCCACCCCGATACGGTCCAGCCCGAGCGCGCCCAGGCGCCGCCCCACCGACGTGGCCTCCGGGCCAAGCGAAATGGAGTGCAGCCGCACGGACTCTCGCTCCACCATGTCTTCCTCGTCGTCACGGCCGTGGAAGTAGCCGCGCAGCAGGCTATAGCGCGCATCGCGCGCCTCCTGCACCCCGCGCACCACGCGCCGCATCGGCACGCCCAGCAGCACCAGCGCGTGCGAGGCCAGCATCAGGCTGCCCTCGATGCTTTCCGGCACCACCTCGGTGGCGCCCGCCTTTTGCAGGATATCGAGCTCCGAGTCGTCCATGGTGCGCACGATCACGGGCAGCGCCGGCTCCAGTTCCTGCACATGGTGCAGCACCTTGAGGGCCGAGGGCGTGTTGTTGTAAGTGATGATCAAGGCGGCCGCGCGATGCAGGCCCGCTGCGATCAGCGCCTCGCGCCGGCCGGCATCGCCGTACACCACCGTATCGCCCGCGCCGGCGGCTTCGCGCACCCGGTCCGGGTCGAGGTCCAGCGCCACATAGGTAATGCCCTCGCGCTCCAGCATGTGCGCCAGGTTCTGGCCGCTGCGGCCAAACCCGCAGATGATGGCGTGCTTCTCGGTCTGCAGGCTCTGCACCGCGATGCGCGTCATGTTGAGCGACTGCATCAGCCATTCGTTGGCGGTAAAGCGCAGCACGATGGCGTCGCTGTACTGGATCAGGAACGGCGCCGCCAGCATCGACAACAGCATCGAGGCCAGGATGACCTGGATCAGCACCGGGTCGACCAGGTTCAGGCCGTCGATCTGGTTAAGCAGCACAAAGCCGAACTCGCCGGCCTGCGCCAGGCCCAGGCCGGTACGGATCGCCACCCCCTGGCGCGAACCGAACAAGCGGGCCAGGCCGGAGATCAGCACCAGTTTGAAGACAATGGGCACCACCAGCAGCGCCAGCACCAGCCACAAGTGATCGAGCACCACATGGATATTGAGCAGCATGCCGATGGTGACGAAGAACAGCCCCAGCAGCACATCGCGGAAGGGCTTGATGTCCTCCTCCACCTGATGGCGATACGGCGTCTCGGAGATCAGCATGCCGGCCATGAAGGCGCCCAGCGCCATCGAAAGGCCTAGCCGCTCGGTCAGCGCGGCCATGCCCAGCGTGACCAGCAGCAGGTTGAGCATGAACAGCTCTTGCGAGCGGCGCGCCGCCACGATGTGGAACCAGCGGCTCATGAAGCGCTGGCCGACGAAGAAGATCAGGCTCAGGGCCACCACGATCTTCACCGTGGCCAGGCCCAGCGCCATCATCAGGTCGCCCGGATCGCGCGAGAGCGCCGGGATCACGATCAGCAGCGGCACCACGGCCAGGTCCTGGAACAGCAGGATGCTGATGATGTTGCGCCCGTGCTCGCTCTCCAGCTCCAGCCGCTCCGACAGCATCTTGGACACGATGGCGGTGGATGACATGGCCAGCGCGCCGCCCAGCGCCACCGAGGCCTGCCAGGACAGCGGAAACAGCCAGTTGAACGCCCAGCTCGCCGGAATCACGGCTAGGAGCGACAGCACCACCTGCGAGCCGCCCAGGCCGAACACCTGCCGCTTCATCGCCTTGAGCTTGCCCAGGCTGAACTCCAGGCCGATCGAGAACATCAAAAAGACCACGCCGAACTCGGCCAGGTATTTGGTTTGCGCGGTATCGCTGGCCAGGCCGAGCGCATGCGGCCCGATCAGGATGCCCACGACCAGGTACCCCAGCATCGGCGGCAACTGCAACATGCGAAACGCGACCACGCCAAACACGGCGGCGGCCAGCAGGACAAGGGTAAGGTCCAGCGGAGAGTGCATCGACAGGGTCAGGGTACGCCGCGCCGGGCACCGGGCCGGCCCGGTGCGGGCGGCCCTGCCGGCGGATTACGGCAAGCGCGATGGCCGCCCCGGCCGCCCGATCCCAGGAACAGCCCAAGCGCCATCGCATTCGTTGGTATACTTCGTCGCCATGATAGCTAATTTCAATGCGGATCGAGCACTTAGGCTCGCTCGCGAAACCCTCCAGATCGAAGCCGACGCCGTCGCTGCCCTCGCAGGCCGCCTGGACGACGGATTTGCGCAAGCCGTGCAACTGACGCTCAATTGCAGCGGGCGCGTCGTCGTGTCCGGCATCGGCAAGTCGGGCCACATCGGCCGCAAGGTCGCGGCCACGCTGGCCTCGACCGGCACGCCCGCGTTTTTCGTGCATCCGGCCGAGGCCAGCCACGGCGACCTGGGCATGGTCACGCGCGACGATGTGCTGATCGCCTTTTCCAATTCCGGAGAGACCGCCGAGTTGCTTTCGATTGTCCCGATCGTCAAGCGCATCGGCGCCAAGCTCATCTCCGTGACCGGCAACCCCGCCTCCACGCTGGCCCAGCTGGCCGACGCGCACCTCAATGCCGGCGTGGAAAAAGAAGCCTGCCCGCTCAACCTGGCCCCGACCGCCAGCACCACCGCCGCACTGGCGATGGGCGACGCGCTCGCGGTGGCGGTGCTGGATGCCCGCGGCTTCGGCGAGGAAGACTTTGCCCGCTCGCATCCGGGCGGCGCGCTCGGGCGCAAGCTGCTGACCCACGTGCGCGACGTCATGCGCAGCGGCAACGCGGTGCCCAAGGTACGCGAGAGCACGCCGCTGGCACAGGCCCTGATGGAAATCACCCGCAAAGGCATGGCAATGACCGCGGTGGTGGACCCGGACGACCGCCTGATCGGCGTCTTCACCGATGGCGACCTGCGCCGCCTGCTTGAAACCCCGCGCGACTGGAAGACCGTACCCATCAGCGAGGTCATGCACCGCACACCGCATACCGTCGGGCCGGACCAGCTGGCCGTGGAAGCCGTGCAGGTGATGGAGGCGAACCGCATCAACCAGATGCTGGTGGTCGACGCAGAGCGGCGCCTGGTCGGCGCGCTCCACATCCACGACCTGACCCGCGCCAAGGTCATCTGAGGCCAGCCCATGCCTATGCGGGAAATCCTGTCCTCCCTGAGCCGGCTTGCCATGCGAGCCCTGCCCCTGCTGCTGATGGCACTGGTGGCGGGCAGCACCTTCTGGCTGGTGCAGGTCAACTCCCCGAAAGAAGCGGACACCGGGCCGGTAGGCAAGAAGCATGAACCGGATTACTACATGATCCGTTTTTCCGCGACCGAGCTTGCCGAGGACGGCAACACCAAGCTGCGCTTCACCGGCGACAAGATGATCCACTTCGAGGACGACCAGACCTACGAAGTGACACGCCCGGCCATGCGCTCCTATGAAATCGACCGTCCGCCCGTCACCGGCCACTCTGATCGCGGCACGATGAACGCGGAAGGCTCGGTCATCGACCTGTTCGGCAATGCCTTCATCGTGCGTACCCAGGGCCCCGACCCCGCCAAGGATCCGCAGATGACGGCCGCCTCGGAGTATTTCCAGGTGCTGGTGAACGATGACATCGTCAAGACCGACAAGGCTGTCAAGCTGACCCGCGGCCCGTCGGTGATGACCGCCAACGGCCTGGTCTTCAACAATGTCACTCGCGAAGTACAATTGCTGGGTAACGTACGCGGCACCATCATCACGGGGCCGCCGCCGGCGAGTCCCACGAAGTAGCCCCGAAGCCGCCCGCGGGCACCAACCGCCCGCGTCAACCGCCATCACGCCAACATGAATCCATTCCCGACGACTTCGTCCTGTCTGCGCCGCAGCACGGCCGCTTTGCTGACGCTGGCCGCCGTCCTGGGCCTCACGCTGGCCGCGCCCGCCAGCGCCGAAAAGGCCGACCGCGAAAAGCCGCTGGTCCTGGAGGCCGACAATGCCAGCTACGATGACGTCAAGCAGGTCTATGTACTGACTGGCAACGTGGTGCTGACCAAGGGCACCATGGTGCTCAAATCCGACGCAGCCGAAGTCCGTACCGATCCCGAGGGCTACCAGTACGCGGTCGCGACCTCCAAGGGCGGCAAGCAAGCCTATATCCGCCAGAAGCGCGACAACGTCGACGAGTACATCGATGGCTGGGGCGACCGCATCGAATATGACGGCAAGCAGGAGTTGTCCAAGCTGATCGGGCGCGCCCGCATGGCCCGCCTGGCCGGCGCCAAGCTGGTCGACGAGATCCGCGGCGCGGTGATCACCTATGACAGCCGCAACGAGTTCTACACGGCCAGCGGCGGCGCCGAGAACGCGACCGCGGGCAGCCCGTCGGGCCGCGTGCGCGCCGTGTTGTCGCCGCGCCAGGAGCAGCCCGCCAGCGGTGCCGCAGCCAATCCGCTGCCGCTCAAGCCGGCAGCTGCCCCCGTCAACCCCTGACCTGACGCCGCCACGTCCCTGATCCACGGATTCTGACTTCACCTTCATGACCGCTACCCAAACCGCACCGTCCCAGCCCGCCACCCTGAAGGACAGCAGCACGCTGGTCGTGCGCCACCTGAAGAAGCGCTACGGCTCGCGCACCGTGGTCAAGGACGTGTCGCTCGACGTGAAGAGCGGCGAGGTGGTCGGCTTGCTGGGCCCCAACGGCGCGGGCAAGACCACGTCGTTCTACATGATCGTGGGGCTGGTGGCGCTGGACGAGGGCGATATCGTGCTCGACGACAAGCACATCAGCGGCCTGGCCATCCATGAGCGAGCGCGCATGGGCCTGTCCTACCTGCCGCAGGAAGCCTCCGTGTTCCGCAAGCTCAATGTGCAGGAGAACATCCGCGCAGTGCTGGAGCTGCAGCTCAACGATGGCAAACCCCTGGGCAAGGCCGAGATCGAGCGCCGGCTGGACACCCTGCTGGATGACCTGCAGATTGCCCACCTGCGCGACAACCCGGCGCTGTCGCTGTCCGGCGGCGAGCGCCGCCGCGTGGAAATCGCCCGCGCGCTGGCCTCCGCGCCGCGCTTCATCCTGCTCGACGAGCCCTTCGCCGGCGTCGACCCGATCGCGGTTGGCGAAATCCAGCGCATCGTCAGCTTCCTCAAGGCACGCAATATCGGCGTGCTGATCACCGACCACAACGTGCGCGAGACGCTAGGCATCTGCGACCACGCCTACATCATCAGCGAAGGCGCGGTGCTGGCGTCCGGGCAGCCTGAGGACATCATCGCCAACGAGTCGGTGCGCAAGGTCTACCTGGGCGAGAACTTCCGCATGTAAGGGCGCGCGGCGCCTGCCGCGCATCGCCCCCCCGGGCGGCTTCGGTGTCGCCTTTTATCCTTCAAACGATCATAGCGACACCAGCGATAGCAATTTCCGTTCCATCAGTACGGAAGTTGGGCATAAAATAGGTCGCATGAAACCGTCGCTACAGCTCCGCCTCTCGCAGCATCTCGCGCTTACGCCGCAACTCCAGCAGTCGATCCGGCTGCTGCAACTGTCCACGCTTGAACTGCAGCAGGAAGTGGAACAGGCGCTGACCGAGAACCCCTTGCTCGAGCGTGAGAACGACTGGCTGGACAGCCCGTTGCGCGTGTCCTCGGACGGCTCGGTGAACCTGCAGAGCGCGCCCGCGCCAGCGCCCGCCGATGGCCAGGGCACCAGCGAAAACCGTCCCGATGGCGCCCCCGAAGCCGACGACAGCTACTCCGACAGCAATGAGGATTACGGCAGCGACTGGAGCCTGGACGACTTCGCCCGCCGCCCGCAAGGCGAAGACGACGAAAAAACCCCGATGCAGCTGCGCGACGCCGAGCCCACGCTGCGTGAACACCTCATGGAACAGCTGGCGCCGCTCAAGATTTCCCTGCGCGACAAAGGGCTGGCTATCTTCCTGGTCGAGTCCCTGGACGATGACGGCTACCTGAGCACCACGCTCGAGGAAATCTGCAGCGAGCTGCCGGAGGAGCTCGAGTTCGAGGTCGACGAGATCCAGGCTGTGCTCACGCTGCTGCAGAGCTTCGATCCGCCGGGCGTCGGGGCACGCAACGCCGCCGAGTGCCTGGCGCTGCAATTGCGCAGGCTCAAGCATCCGCAGCGCGAACTGGCGCTGAGCATCGTCACCAACCACCTCGAGCTGCTGGCGGTGCGCGATTACACGCGCCTTAAAAAGGCGCTGCAAGTGGACGAACCGGAACTCAAGGCCGCACATGAACTGATCCGCTCGCTCGCGCCCTATCCTGGCCATGCCTACAGCCGGCCAGAAGCGGACTTCGTGGTGCCTGATGTTTTTGTTCGAAAGTTGAGCGGCGGATGGATCGCCCACCTCAACCCGGATGTGATGCCGCGGCTACGCATCAACGACATGTACGCGCAGATTTTGCGCGGTGCAAAAGGCGATGCAGGCGCGGCCGGACTGCAGCAAAAGCTGCAGGAAGCACGCTGGTTGATCAAGAATATCCAGCAAAGGTTCGACACGATATTGCGCGTCGCACAAGCCATTGTCGAACGTCAAAAGAACTTCTTCACCCACGGTGAAATTGCGATGCGCCCCTTGGTTTTGCGGGAGATTGCCGATACACTGGGTTTACACGAGTCCACCATCTCTCGGGTGACTACCAATAAATACATGGCAACGCCGATGGGGACTTTCGAGCTGAAGTATTTTTTTGGCTCTCACGTATCCACAGAAACCGGCGGCGCGGCCTCATCAACGGCAATCCGTGCGTTGATCAAGCAATTGATAGGAGCCGAAGACGCTAGGAACCCCTTGTCCGATAGCCGGATTGCCGAATTGCTCGGCGAGCAAGGCTTTGTGGTAGCACGGCGTACCGTTGCCAAATACCGCGAAGCGCTCAAGATTCCCGCGGTCAATCTCCGTAAGACTTTGTAGCCGAGCTGCATCGCCTGCCTGATGCAGCTCTTTCAGAAGGAGAAACGCTATGAACTTCAAGATCAGTGGACACCACTTGGACATCACGCCCCCTCTGCGTGAGTACGTGGAAACGAAACTGGAGCGTATCGTCAGGCATTTCGATCAAGTCATTGGCGTAAGTGTGCTGCTCTCTGTCGACAATACAAAAGAAAAGGACCGGCGGCAGTACGCGGAAATCAATCTACATCTCAAGGGCAAGGACATCTTTGTCGAAGCGCATCATGAAGACCTGTATGCCGCTATCGACGCACTGGTCGACAAGCTCGACCGGCAGGTGATTCGCCACAAGGATCGCGTGCAGAGCCACGACCGTGAAGCGGTCAAGTATCAGATGGCCGCATCGCAGATGCAGCAATGACCGTGCCTGGCGGCCCACATACCGGGCCGTCGGTGTCAGTCCCTTGAAAAATGGAATCAAGCCGCGCCCAGAGCGCGGCTTTTTCGTTGCAGCCTACCCGATCGGGCCACACAGGGGATTCCGCAACGCATATGTACCAGTGTATGCTGTGCAATACATGGTTGACCGGCCTAGCCATTCCGGTGCATGCAGCACCGCTTGAGCGCATCGGCTATTGCAATGCACAAAGCGGAAGCGGGCCTGCTCTATAATGGCCAGACGCCCGACACCGGCATGGGGGGACACCCGGTGGAAACCTCGGGCCTTGGTTTTTTACCTCTTTCCGCCCGGTGGGACGCCTCCTGGCCCCGGGCCTGCTTACTAGAAAACCCTGCGCATTCCACATGAATCGTTTGGCTAAATTGCTGCCACCCGGCAACATCAACCTCGACGTCAGCGTCACCAGCAAGAAGCGCGTGTTCGAACAGGCCGGGCTCCTCTTCGAGAACAACCATGGCGTAGCGCGCGCGACCGTGACCGACAACCTGTTCGCCCGCGAGTCGCTCGGGTCCACCGGCCTGGGCGCGGGGGTTGCGATCCCCCACGGCCGCATCAAGGGACTGAAGCAGCCACTGGCCGCCTTCATGCGCCTGGCTGAGCCGATCCCCTTCGAGTCGCCCGACGGCAAGCCGGTCGCGCTGCTGATCTTCCTGCTGGTGCCCGAACAGGCCACCCAGCAGCATCTGGAAATTCTCTCCGAGATCGCCCAGTTGCTGTCCGACCGCGAGATGCGCGAAGGACTGGCTACCCTGCCCACCCCCGACGACGTGCACCAGTTGCTGACGCAATGGCACCCTTGATCCGGCACTGAAAGCCCGTCCCTGAAAGCACCCGAATGGAACTCACTGGCGTCACCTCGCAGTCGATCTTCGACGACAACGCAGCCGATATCAAACTCTCCTGGGTAGCAGGACTGGAGGGCGCGGACCGGGCCTTCGATGTCGAGTTCGCGCGTGAAGCCACGTCCGCGGCCGATCTCGTCGGCCACTTGAACCTGATCCACCCGAACCGGATCCAGGTGCTGGGCAAGCCCGAAATCACGTATTACCAGCGCCTCGATGACGAGATGCGCAAGCGCCAGATGGGCGAGCTGATCCTGCTTGAGCCGCCGTTCCTGGTGATCGCCGACGGCATGGAGCCGCCGCCCGACCTGGAACTGCGCTGCACGCGCTCGTCCACACCGCTGTTCACCACGCCGGTGTCTTCGGCCGCGGTGATCGACCACCTGCGCCTCTATCTGTCGCGCATTTCCGCGCCGCGCGTGACCATGCACGGCGTATTCCTCGACATCCTCGGCATGGGTGTGCTGGTGATGGGCGAATCCGGCCTGGGCAAGAGCGAGCTCGGCCTGGAACTGATCTCGCGCGGACATGGGCTGGTCGCGGACGATGCCGTCGATTTCGTGCGCCTCGGGCCGGACTTCATCGAGGGCCGCTGCCCGCCGCTGCTGCAGAACCTGCTGGAAGTGCGCGGCCTGGGCCTGCTCGACATCAAGACCATCTTTGGCGAGACTGCGGTACGCCGCAAGATGAAGCTTAAGCTGGTGGTGCAACTGGTTCGCCGCAACGATGGCGAATTCGAGCGCCTGCCGCTGGACTCCCAGTATCTCGACGTGCTCGGCCTGCCCATCCACATGGTCAAGATCCAGGTGGCGGCCGGCCGAAATCTCGCCGTGCTGGTCGAGGCCGCCGTGCGCAACACCATCCTGCGCCTGCGCGGCATCGACACGCTGCGCGACTTCATGGACCGCCAGCGCGCCGCGATGCAGGCCGATGTCGCATCGCGGGGTCAGGGCCGGCTACTCTAGGTTTGGCGGGCCCACGCCATGCGACCACGACGGGGCCGTTTTCAATTGCTTACATCCGGCCGCGCTTCGATGGTCAACGCGATTGGGGCATAGGCCGTTTTGTGCAGTAATGGGCATTGGGCCCAGCCCCGAGTTGCCGAGCCGACAGGCCAGCAGCCATGAAGTCTTCCACAGCCAGGAGAGCAAGCATGAAAAAATTGATCGCGATGTGCGTGCTGGTAGCCCCGCTTTTTGCCACCGGCGCCTTCGCCCAGAATGCACCGGCCGCTGCACCCGCGGCACCGGCGGCACCTAACACCCAGCAGGACAAGATGAAGGCTTGCAACACGCAGGCCACCGGCAAGAAGGGCGATGAGCGCAAGGCCTTCATGAGCAATTGCCTGTCCAATAAGCCCGCGGCCGCACCCGCCAAGAACAGCCAGCAGGAAAAGATGAAGACCTGCAACGCCCAGGCCACCGGCAAGAAGGGCGACGAGCGCAAGGCCTTCATGAGCGACTGCTTGTCCAAGTAAGCTACCGGCATCACTTGCGGCGCGGACGTGTAAAAATGGCGAACCTCTTCGGTTCGCCATTTTTTCTGGCACGGCGCCGTCATGACGGCGTCATCACCTGATGTTATGCTTGTCGTGCTATGCGCATCATACTTATCACCGGGATCTCCGGCTCCGGCAAATCCGTTGCCTTGAACGTACTGGAAGACGCGGGCTACTACTGCGTCGACAACCTGCCGGCGCAGTTTATCCCGGAGTTGGCCCAGTACCTGGCGGCGCAGGGCTACACCCATCTGGGCGTCGCCACCGATATCCGTAGCCGTGAATCGCTGGACGAGCTGCCCGGCACGCTGCGCGACCTCGCCTCCGAACACCAGGTCCGGGTGGTCTTCCTGACCGCCAATACCGATGCGCTGGTGCAGCGTTATTCCGAGACGAGACGGCGCCATCCGCTGTCGATGCGCGCAGCCATGGCTGGCCTCTCGGCCAATCCCAGGAACGAGAATCTCGCCGATAGTGCCGCCGAGACCGCACTCAACGACACCTCGCTGATCGAGGCCATCGAGATGGAGCGCGAGCTCCTGAGCCCGCTGGCGGAGGCTGCGCACCGCATCGACACCAGCAATGTGCGCACCAATACATTGCGCGCGTGGATCAAGGAATTCGTGCGCGGCGATGACCTCAAGCTCACATTGCTGTTCGAGTCGTTCGGCTTCAAGCACGGCGTGCCCAGCGACGCCGACCTGGTGTTCGACGTGCGCTCGCTGCCCAACCCCTACTACGACCTGGCACTGCGCCCACTGACCGGCCGCGACGAGCCCGTGATCGACTTTCTGCAGAGCCAGCCGATGGTGCTGGCCATGGCCGAGGACATACGCGCCTATGTGGAAAAGTGGCTGCCAAGTTTCATCGCTGACAATCGCAGTTACCTGACCGTCGCAATCGGTTGCACTGGGGGGCAGCATCGCTCCGTGTACATCGCGGAAAGACTTGCCAACTATTTTCGCGCCCATGGTAATGTGCTGGTGAGACACCGCGAGCTCGCGCCGGGCGGCTAAACGCCGCACCGCCAGGTTTCGCGGTCAGGCTCGGCAATCCTCGCCCGAAACCTTTGCTGGCTCAGCATGTCCTCACCCGCCACGCCCGGCTCATCCGCATCGTTCGCCGCCCCGCACAGCACCTCGGCGGGGCCTACGTTGGATAGCCTGCCGCTGTTTCCGCTGCATACCGTACTCTTTCCCGATGGGCTGCTGCCACTGCGCGTGTTCGAAGCGCGCTATGTGGACATGGTGCGCGCCTGCATGCGCGATCGCACGCCCTTCGGTGTCTGCCTGATCGCCAGCGGCAATGAGGTCGCCCGCCCGGACGAGCCCACCATGCCCGAGACGATCGGCTGCCTGGCCGACATCATCGACTGCAATATGGAACAACTGGGTGTGCTGCTGATCAGCGCGCGCGGCCGCCAGCGCTTCCGGCTGCTGGGCCACAGCGTGAGCCCGGACGGCTTGCTGGTCGGCCAGGCGGAATTGCTGCCGCCCGACATCATCGACTGCAAGCTCGAACTGCTGGGCGAATGCCTGGCCGTGCTGCGGCGTATCGTTGCCTCGCTCCATGCCGAGCATCCGGGCGAGCTGCCTTTCTGCGAGCCGTTCCTGTGGGATGACCCCAGCTGGGTGGCCAATCGGCTGTGCGAGTTCTTGCCGGTGCCGCTCAAGGCCAAGCAGATGCTGATGGCGCTGCCGGACGCGGGCATGCGGATCGAGATCGTGCATAAATACATGCACCAGCACCACATCCTCTAAGCAACGTTAAAACAATCCCCCTTGGGCTTGCGCCTCCAGCAGCTTGCGCACCGGCGCGGGCGTGCCTACCGCATCCAGATCGTCCAGTGACAGCCAGCGTAGTGCGGGGCCGTTGGCGGCATCGCGCGCGGTGAGGCCGGTGACGTCGACGCGAATGGCGCGGATCAGCAGGCGGAAGTGAGTGAAGACGTGGGTGAGCTCGCCGACCATATTGGCCGTGCTGGGATTGCCGAATTCGCGGGCGCGTTCCAGCGCAGCGTCTTCGGCCAGTTCCGCATCGAAGGGCACGGTATCGACCGGCATTTCGGGCAGGCTCCACAGCCCGCCCCAGATGCCGCTGTCCGGGCGCAGTGCGAGCAGGACCTCGCGGCCGCGGCGGACCAGCAGCATCACGGTGCTGCGCTCGGGAATGGCGGCGCGCGGCTTCGGCGTGGGCAGCACGCCGGTCAGCCCGTCGCGGCGCGCCACGCAGTCGCCGGCCAGCGGGCACGACGCGGCGGCGGCGAGGCAGGCTGGCTTGCCGCGCGAACAGACAGTGGCGCCAAGGTCCATCACGCCCTGGGTGTAGGACACCATGTCCTCGGCTTGCGCCGGCCCCTTGGCGGGCAGGACCGCATCGGCAAGCTGCCACATGCGATTCTCCACCGCCTTGACGCCGGGATGGCCATGGATGCCAAAGAACCTGGCAAAGACGCGCTTGACGTTGCCATCCAGGATCGGCGAGCGCACGCCGGCGCTGAACGCGGCCACGGCTGCCGCGGTGGAGCGGCCGATGCCGGGCAGCGTCACCAGCACCTCGGGGTCGGTCGGGAACACACCGCCATGCTCGCTCATCACGGCCTTGGCGCAGCGGTGCAGGTTGCGCGCGCGCGAGTAGTAGCCAAGCCCGGCCCACAGCGCCATCACCTCATCCGCGCTGGCCTCGGCCAATGCGGCCACGGTTGGCAGCCGGCCGACGAAACGCTGGAAATACTCGATCACCGCACTGACCTGGGTCTGCTGCAGCATGATCTCGGACAGCCAGATACGGTAAGGGTCGCGGGTGTTCTGCCACGGCAGGTCATGGCGCCCGTGCAAGCGCTGCCAGCCCACCACGCGCGCGGCGAAATCGGCAGGAACCACGGCGGGGGAAAGATCGGATGAAACGGCAGGAGAAGCAGCGGGCTTGCGGGGCATCGGGTACGTGACGGGTAAGGCAACACAGCAACAGCGCCGGAAGCGGCGGCGCGTCATGATACCGCCTCGCCGCCACCAGCCCTCGCCACCTGCATTCGCCGCCGGACTTGCGCCGGCCGCGCTTCAGGCCGCGAACGCCCTGGGCTGCCCCTCGTTGGCGTCCGGCTGCAGAATCTGCCTGGAGAAGGATTCGATGCGCCCGCTGCGATCATCCAGGCCGTTGAGCACTTCCTCGAGCTGCGCGATGCGGCTCTCGAGCGTGTCGGTGGCCTCGTGGATGCGCTCGATCGAATCGACCCGGCGGCGCAACTGTTTCTGGTGCTCGCGCACCTGCGCCTCCAGCGGCGTCATCACCGACTTGAGCCAGATCTCGATATCGCGGTTCAGATCGCGGAAGGTTTCCAGCACGCGGGTGGCGATGGTGGAAAACGCGCTCTGCACCAGCTGCGGGCGCGAGCGCGTGAGCATGTTCATGGCGCCGAAGTGCGTGTGGGCCAACGCCAGCGTCTGCTGCAATTCGCTGACGTAGCGCGCGGTGACGAACTGGATCGGCGCAGGCAGCGTAAAGCCATGTTCGGCATTGAAGCGGCGGTACATGCTGTCGGTGAGCTGGTGGAGCTGGGCGATCTTCTGGTCCGCCTCGCTGACCAGTTCGCCAAGCCGCGCGAACAAGGCGTCCATGTCCTCGCGCATGCCGCGCGAGAAGAAACGCTCCTTCATCTGCTCGCGGCGCTCGCGCATGGTGCGGCGCACGTCGCGCAGCTGCAGGCTCTTGATGATGTCCGCGCTATGGCGCCCGAACACCAGCCGCAGCGCCTGGAACTTGGCGATGCTCTGCTCGAACTCTTCTTTCTCCGACTGCACGCGCATCAGCATGTGCTTGACCATCGCGTGGTTCTTGCCGCGCAGCCCGCGCAGCTCGAACAACTGCTCGACGATGCTGCGGCGGCGGCTTTGCAGCAGTTGCTGCGCGCCGCGCGCCATCTCCTCCACCGAGCGCTGCACCTGGTCGGCGACGATCTCGCGCCGCTGCGGGATCAGCTGGTCAGACAGCACGTGCTCGAATTGCGGCAGGCCGCTGCGCGCCAGCAAGTCGTCGTCGTTGGTGACCTTGGCCACCAGGCCCTTCTGCGCCGACACCGGGTAGACGCGCGACTCGTCGATGCCCAGCACATGAGCGCTGGTGGTGACCTGGCGCGTGATCTCGGCCGCGGTCTCGGCCGGCGACTTGAGCGGGTCCCACAGGCCGTCGATCTTGTTGAGCACCGCCAGGCACCCCTTGCGGTGGCCTGCGCTCACATGGCTGCGCCAGAGGTCGAGGTCGCTCTTGGTCACGCCGGCGTCGGCCGCCAGCATGAACACCACGACATGCGCATCCGGGATCAGGCGCAGCGTCAGCTCGGGCTCGGTGCCGATCGCGTTGAGGCCCGGCGTGTCGAGGATGACCAGGCCCTGGCGCAACAGCGGATGCGGGAAGTTGATGACCGCGTGGCGCCAGCGGGAAATCTCGACCATGCCGTCGGCATCGAGCGCGTAGGCGGCGTCGGGATCGTTCTCGTTGTACAGGCCAAGCGACTCGGCCATCTCGCGCGTGACACGGTTGGTCTCGACCACGTGCCGGAACGCATCCAGCATGCCATCGGGCGACGAGGGGTCGAGCGGCACGGTGTGCCAGTGCGCATCGACGTCAAGGAAATCGGCGGTGGAGGCTTCCTGCAGGCGCGTCTCGATCGGCAGCAGCCGGATGCACGGCGCCTCGGCTTCGTCGTAGCGCAGCTCGGTCGGGCACATTGTGGTGCGCCCGGCGGAAGACGGCAGGATGCGACGGCCGTAGTCGGCAAAGAAAATCGCGTTGATCAGCTCGCTCTTGCCCCGCGAGAATTCCGCGATGAACGCCACCTTGAGCCGGTCGCTCTTGAGCACGCCCTGGATGCGCTGGACGCGTTCGTCGGCCTGGGCGTCGTAGAGATCGTGCTGCTGCAGCCAGGAGCGGAATTCGGCCAGGGAATGGAGTACCCCGGTTCTCCAGGCGCCGTATTGTTCGAATTGAAGGGCGAGGGTTGTCATTGGCACTGGGATCGGCTTGGCGAAAAGCCCCCGCGACGGCGCTGCAGGCCTGACATCTTGATGTCCGATGGCCGGCACTCGGGCGGTGACATGGTGTCTTTGTAACACTTTTTTACGTATCTTCAAGATACAGGTTTACGGCGGATTTTTGTGAAATTCGAGTCGCCCGCCGCCCTCCCTGTTGCGCCGGGCCATCGGGTTGGCGCCACATTCGCAAGAAGATGGGCAATCATCACTCTCGTACGGCCTGCGCAACGAGAGCGGCAGGCCCGGCGCCGCCGCACTCAACGTTGGCAGCTCGGGCAGTAGAACGTCGAGCGCTGCCCCTGGACGATCTGCCGGATGGTGGTGCCGCAGACCCGGCATGGATGGCCGGCGCGGTCGTACACGGCGCAATCCAGCTGGAAATAGCCACTGCTGCCATCGCTGCCGACAAAGTCGCGCAAAGTGCTGCCGCCGCGCTCGATCGCGCGGGCCAGCGTGTCGCGCACGGCCTCGGCCAGGCGTTCGCAACGCGCCAGAGACAAGCGCCCGGCCGGCGTGGTGGGGCGGATGCCTGCGGCAAACAGGCTTTCCGATGCATAGATATTGCCCACGCCCACCACGATGTCGCCCGCGAGAAGCACGGTCTTGATGGCCGCGCTGCGCCCGCGTCCCAGGCGATAGAGCCAGGCCCCGTCGAAGCGTGGGTCGAAAGGCTCGATGCCGAGCTTGCTCAGCAGCGGATGGGTCGGCAATTGCGACTCTTCGAGCAGGCTCCACAGCACCGCGCCAAAGCGCCTCGGATCGCGAAAGCGCAGCACCAGGCTGGTGGCTGCGCCGGGCTGTGCATCGCCCGCACCGTCGGGGTCGGCAAGGACCAGGTCAAGGTGATCGTGCGTGCCCGGCGGCGGCGCCTGCGGCAACACCCGCAACGTGCCGGTCATGCCAAGGTGGATCAGCAGCCATCCGGGAGCCTCGCCGTCCGGGCGCACGCACTCCAGCAGCAGGTATTTGCCACGCCGCTCGATGCGCGCGATCACCCGCCCGGCCAGTTGCGACTCCAGATCCGGCTCGACCGGCCAGCGCAGGCCGCGATGGCGCACCACCACTTCGGCAATGCGCCGCCCAACCACATGCGGCAGCAAGCCGCGCCGGGTCACTTCGACCTCCGGCAACTCAGGCATCGAACCTCTCCCTTTTGTGCCACTCAAACCGCCAGAGACCCCAGCCGTGCCGGTGCCATGCGGATAAGCAAAGCATTGTAGCGGCAGGCTACAATGCCTTTACCTTCCCCATCGCCTTTGAGTGCTGGAGCACCCACCCACATGTCGGACCGCCTGGACCGTACCCCGATGACCACCGCTCAACTTCTCTTCCCCCGGCGGCCGCTGCGTCACAGGCTCGCGGCCACGGCTGCCGCCGCGGTGGCAGTCTGCGCCCTGGCGCCGCTCGCCAGCCACGCCGCGCCCGCGGACGGCAAGCCCGCGATGAAGGTCGCCGCGGAGGCCACCACGCCAATCCGCTCGAACCCGCTGCCACCGAAGATGCCCCTGCCGGCGGTGCCACTGACCGCGGACATCCTCTACCGCGTGCTGGCCGCTGAAATCTCCGCCCAGCGCGGCGTGGTCGGCCCCGCGTACCAGACGTACCTGGAGCTGGCGCGCAATACGCACGACCCGCGCTTTGCCCAGCGCGCCACCGAGATCGCGTTCAATGCCCGCAGCGCCCAGCAAGCGCTTGACGCCGCGCGGCTGTGGACAGAGCTTGCGCCCACCTCCGCCGGCGCGCGGCAAGTGCTGTCGACCCTGCTGGTCCTGAGCGGCCGATGGGACGAAGCCGAACCCCTGCTGGCCCTGCAGCTCAATGGCGTGCCGCCGAGCCAGCGGCCGGAGGCCATCCTGCAGATGCAGCAGCAGCTTTCGCGCACCAGCGATCCCGCCGGCGCGGCCGCGCTGCTGCAGCGCCTGGTGGCCAACGACCTGAAGTCGGCCGAGACTCACCTTGCCCTCGCGCGCGCCAAGGAAACCGCCAACGATATTCCTGGCGCCCTGGCGGAGCTCGACGAGGCCCAGAAGATCCGTCCCGACTTCGAAGGCGCCGCGCTGATGGCTGCCGAGCTGCGCGCCGACAGCGCGCCGGACCAGGCCATTGCCGGGCTCAAGGCGTTCGTCGACAAGGCCCCGGCCTCGGTCAACGGGCACATCACGCTGGCCCGCCTCTACCTGCAGCAAAACGACCTGCAAGCCGCGCGCTCGGAGTTCGAGACGCTGCGCAAGATTGCGCCGAAGGATCCGCGCGTGCCGCTCGCCCTCGGCCTCACCAGCCTGCAGTCCAAGCGCTACGACGAAGCCGAGCTGTACCTGAAGGAATACCTGCAGCTCGCCGAGCAAGTGCCGGCGGCCAGCCCGGATATCGCCTACCAGTACCTGGCGCAGATCGCCGAGGAAAAGAAGGACTACCCGGCAGCCGTAGCCTGGCTCGACCGCATCGACGACGCCCGCCTCGCGCCGGCTGCAGCCGTCAAGCGCGCGCAGTTGCTAGGCCGCATGGGCAAGCTCGACGACGCCCAGGCGGTATTCAATGACATGCTGGCCGATGCCGAGGATATACCCGAGCCCGACCAGCGCGCGCAGCGCATGACCGCTATCCGCCAGGCCGAAGTTGGCATGCTGATCGACGCCAAGTCCTATGACCGCGCCCGCAAGGTGCTGGATGAACGCGCCGCGGCGGAGCCCGACAACTCGGACTGGGTCTATGAACTCGCCATGCTCGATGAGCGCGAGAAGCGCTACGACAGCATGGAAAAGCTGCTGCGCCGCGTGATCGCCATGCAGCCGGAAGCCAAGCAGGGCTACAACGCGCTGGGCTATTCGCTTGCGGACCGCAACGTGCGCCTGCCCGAGGCCCTCAAGCTGCTGGAAAAGGCCTCCGCGCTGGGTCCGGACGATCCCTACATCATGGATAGCCTGGCCTGGGTCAAGTTCCGCCTGGGCCAGTTGCAGCCGGCCGCCGAACTGCTGCGCAACGCTTACGCCAAGGCACCCGAGGCCGAAATCGGCGCCCACCTCGGCGAGGTGCTGTGGCAACTCGGCCAGCAGGACGAGGCACGCAAGACCTGGACCGAAGCCGCCAAGATCGAGCCGGATAACGTCATCCTGATCGACACCCTGCGCCGCTATAACGTCCCGCTCTCCGCGCTGTCCAAGTAGCATCCTGCCGTACGCAGCCGTCACGCGGCATTCCGATCACCCGCAATCATCCGCCGCCCGGCCCTCGCGCCGGGCCGGCAGCCCGGCGCCCAGCGGCGCCGGCGCGCACGCCAAACGCCATGCCCAGATCCCGACGCCTTGCCCTGCTCTGCCTGAGCGCCCCCTTATGGCTCGCCGCCTGCGCCAGCATCACGCCCACGCGGCAGTTCGATGCCGGCGAGACCGCCCAGGCTCGCGACCTCAGCGGCCGCTTCGCCGCCAACTACGTGCGCTATGGCCGCGATGAAGGCGTGCAGGGCAGCTTCCAATGGCATGAGCAAGGCCGCAATGTGCGCCTGGACCTGATCTCGCCGCTGGGCCAGACCCTGGCGGTGGTCACCTCCACGCCTTCCGGGGCCACGCTCGACCTGCCCAACCAGCCACCACGCAACGCGCCCGAAGTCGATACCTTGCTGGAGGAAGCACTTGGGTTTTCGCTGCCGGTGGCAGGCCTGCGCGACTGGCTGCACGCGCGCCCCGCACCCGGCAGCCCGGCGCGCACCACGCGTGACGACAGCGGACGGCTGGCCACCCTGGCGCAGAACGGCTGGACCGTGCGCTACGTGGCATGGCAGGAAGCCACGCCCACAACGCCATCCACGCCGGCCACGGCGAGCCCGCGCCGCATCGACCTTGCGCGCGACGGCGCAGCCAACCCGCTCTCGGTACGCCTGGTCATCGATCCGGAGCAAGCACAATGAGCACGGCCCGCACCCTGCCTCCGCCTGCGCTGCGCGACTGCCCGGCGCCCGCCAAGCTGAATCTCTTCCTGCATGTGACCGGACGCCGCGCGGACGGCTACCACACGCTGCAGACGGTTTTCCAACTGGTGGACTGGAACGATACGCTCGACTTTTTCCGCCGCGATGATGGCCGCATCGAGCGCATCAACGACGTGCCGGGCGTACCGGCGCAGAGCGACCTGATCGTGCGCGCCGCGCAGGCCTTGCAGCAAGCTGGCGGCACCCGCTTTGGCGCGGACATCGCCATTGCCAAGCGGCTGCCGATGGGCGGCGGCATCGGCGGCGGCTCATCGGACGCGGCGACCACGCTGCTGGCACTGAATCATCTTTGGGGCCTGGGCCTGGGACGCGACGAACTCAAGCGCATCGGCCTTTCACTAGGTGCCGACGTGCCGTTCTTTGTGCATGGGGAAAACGCGTTCGCGCAAGGGATAGGCGAGGAACTGACGACGGTTGAATTGCCTGAAAGCTGGTTCGTGATCATCCATCCGCGGCAGCATGTTCCGACCGCTGCAATTTTTTCGGACAAGCGCTTGACAAGGGATACGGCGATCACCATAATAGCGGACTTCACTGGATGCACAAACAAGTTCGGTTTCGGTCGCAACGACCTGGAAGCGATAGCAACAGTGAAGTTCGGCGAAGTTGCCCGAGCCCTTGAATGGTTGAGACAGTACAGTCCACATGCAAGGATGACCGGTTCCGGAGCCTGCGTGTTTGCACGATTTAACGACGAGCAAACTGCGCAGCAGGTACTAGACCGGTTGCCTCCCGAATGGGATGGCAGGTGTGCGAAGAGTTTATCGCAACACCCACTCGCAACGCTCGCATAAAGAGTTTTTCGTTCGGCGTCGCATGCAGTTGAATGTGACGATGGACGTACCCGGTTGTGTAGGGGAGTCGCCAAGTTGGTCAAGGCACCGGATTTTGATTCCGGCATTCGAAGGTTCGAATCCTTCTTCCCCTGCCATTACATCCTACAGTGTCCTTACGGACCTGCACGAAAAGCTGCCGGCACTAGCCGGCAGCAATCGTTCCCCCTCCAGTAGCAAGACAGGTGCACCGAATGAGCAGCGAAGGCTTGATGGTTTTTACCGGCAACGCCAACCCCAAACTCGCGGAGGCTGTCGTTCAGCACCTCGGCATCCCGCTCGGGAAGGCCCAGGTCGGTCGGTTCTCCGACGGCGAAGTCCAAGTTGAAATCCAGGAAAATGTTCGCGGCAAGCACGTCATCGTGCTGCAGTCCACCTGCGCGCCGACCAACGACAACCTGATGGAACTGATGGTGATGGTCGATGCGCTCAAGCGCGCTTCGGCACGCAGCATCACTGCCGCCATGCCCTACTTCGGCTATGCCCGCCAGGACCGCCGCCCGCGTTCGGCGCGCGTCGCGATCTCGGCCAAGGTGGTCGCCAACATGCTGGAAGTTGCCGGCGTCGAGCGGGTCCTGACCATGGACCTCCACGCCGACCAGATCCAGGGCTTCTTCGATATCCCGGTTGATAACATCTACGCCTCCCCGGTTCTGCTGGGCGACCTGCGCGAGAAGAACTACGGCAATCTGCTGGTGGTCTCGCCCGACGTCGGCGGCGTGGTGCGCGCCCGTGCGCTGGCCAAGCAGTTGAATTGCGACCTGGCCATCATCGACAAGCGTCGCCCCAAGGCCAACGTGGCCGAGGTGATGAACATCATCGGTGAAGTCGACGGCCGCAACTGCGTGATCATGGATGACATGATCGACACCGGCGGCACCCTGTGCAAGGCGGCCCAGGTGCTCAAGGAACGCGGCGCGCTGAAGGTATTCGCTTACTGTACCCACCCGGTCCTGTCCGGTGGCGCGGCTGCCCGCATCGCCGACTCCGAACTGGATGAAGTGGTGGTGTGCGACACCATTCCGCTGCGCGACGATGCCATCCAGTCCGGCAAGATTCGCCAGCTCTCGACCGCATCGCTGCTGGCAGAGACCTTTACCCGGATCGTCAAGGGCGACTCGATCATGTCGCTGTTTGCCGATTCCTGATAGAATTCAAGGCTTTACCGCGTTTGCGGCTGTTTTTGGGGAGTAAGACCCCTACTACGGCACGTGACGAGGTTCATCGGGCTGTCTGGTCGCGGACAGCCCTCTTACATTTGGAGTCATCATGAAAGTAGTAGCCTTCGAGCGTAGCGTACAGGGAACGGGTGCGAGCCGCCGCCTGCGCAACGCCGGCAAGACCCCCGGCATCATCTATGGCGGCGCAGCCGAACCCAAGATGATCGAACTCGATCACAACGCACTGTTCCACGCGCTGAAGAAAGAAGCATTCCACTCGTCGATTCTCGACCTCGAAGTGGAAGGCAAGGCTGAAAAGGCCCTGCTGCGCGCTTTCCAGATGCACCCGTTCAAGCCGCTGGTCCTGCACGTTGACTTCCAACGCGTGTCGGCCACCGACAAGATCCACGTCAAGGTGCCGCTGCACTTCATGAACCAGGAAAACGCCCCGGGCGTGAAGCTGGGCCATGGCATCGTCAACCACATCCTGAACGAACTGGAAGTGTCGTGCCTGCCGGCCGACCTGCCTGAGTTCATCGAAGTGGACCTGGGCAATGCAGAACTGGGCCAGACCCTGCACCTGTCCGACGTGAAGCTGCCGAAGGGCGTGAGCGCCATCACCCACGGTGACGAAAACCCCGCTATCGCCAGCATCTCGCTGCCGGCCGGCGGCGTGTCGGAAGCTGCCGAAGGCGAAACGCCTGCTGCCTGAGTACCCTGAACGCGGCCTTTGGGCCGTGCAACAGGATGGCTCTCGCAGCCGCAAGAAAAAACCGCCGGCGCGTCCGGCGGTTTTTTTTCGTCCCGAGGTTCGCGTATGCTTGGCTTCTGGCAGCACACCCATGCGCGATGCGAAGCGAGCCGTCAAGGTGTGCCAAGGCCGTATGGCGCGCCTTTTTTGCCTACGTTTTTGGCAAGACAAAAAAGTAGGTCGCCGCCCCGCAGGGGTGGTGAAACTGCAGTTGATTTTGACTTTGCAGTTGTAGTTGCAGCCAAGCAGTTGCCAGCCGCCCCGCGCCTCGTGCGTCGAGCCCCATCAACCAAGAAGTACAACGCATGATCAAACTCATCGTCGGCCTCGGAAACCCCGGGGCGGAATACGAAGCCACGCGCCACAATGCCGGCTTCTGGCTGGTCGACCAGCTGGCCCGCATGGGCGGCGTCACCCTGCGCGTGGAAGGCCGCTTCCACGGGCTGGCAGCGCGTGCCCGGCTGTGGGACCAGGAGATCTGGCTGCTCAAGCCGTCCACCTTCATGAACCGTTCCGGGCTGTCCGTGGTATCGCTCGCGCGCTTCTACAAGATCCTGCCGGACGAGATCGCGGTGGCCCATGACGAGATGGACCTGCCCTCGGGCACCGTCAAGCTCAAGCGTGGCGGTGGCGCGGGCGGCCACAATGGCCTCAAGGACATTTCCGCACACCTGACCACCCAGGACTACTGGCGCCTGCGCATTGGTGTCGGCCATCCGCGCAATTCGGCCGGTGGCGGCGGCGAGCGCGAGGATGTGATCAATTTTGTGCTGAAGCCGCCGCGCCGCGAGGAGCAGCAGGCCATCGACGAAGCCATCGACCGCAGCATCGCACCGCTTGGGTTGCTGGCCAAAGGCGAGTCCGAACGCGCCATGCTGGAACTGCATACGAACCGCTGAAACCGCTGAATGCGCGCGCCCAAACAAAAAGCCCCATCACCGCGAAGGTCATGGGGCTTTTTGTGCTGCGAACTTCGTGCCGCCAGCCGCGGTGGTAGCTCAGGCTGCCCGTTTGGCCGCCGTAAGGAGACGGTAGCGATCCATCAGGATCTCGCGCGTCTCAATGCGGTTGGGATCGTGCGGGATGCAAGCCACAGGGCAAACCTGCTGGCATTGCGGCTCGTCGAAGTGCCCAACGCATTCGGTACATTTGTTGGGGTCGATCTCATAGATCTCGGGCCCCATCGAAATGGCTTCGTTTGGGCACTCCGGCTCACAAACGTCGCAATTGATGCAGTCGTCGGTGATCAATAGTGCCATGGTGTTTCCTTTGAACCCAGCATGTCCCGCGCCCGACTGGCCGCGGCCGACATGTTGCAAGACTCTATCTTATTCCGTTTTGCTGCTGATCTTTTCCGCAAGCCAGCGTTCGACCGAGGGGAACACAAACTTGCTGACATCGCCGCCAAGCACCGCGATCTCGCGCACGAAGGTGCCGGAGATGAACTGGTACTGGTCGGACGGCGTCAGGAACATGGTTTCCACGTCCGGCAGCAGGTAACGGTTCATGCCCGCCATCTGGAACTCGTACTCGAAGTCGGATACCGCGCGCAAACCCCGCACGATCACGCGCGCATTGTTCTTGCGGACAAAATCCTTGAGCAGGCCGGAGAAACCTTCGACGCGCACATTGGGATAGTGGCCCAGGACTTCACGGGCAATGCCTATGCGCTCTTCCAGCGAAAAGAACGGGCGCTTGTTGGGGCTATGCGCCACCCCGACCACGAGCTCATCGAAGATATTGGATGCTCTGCGCACCAGATCCTCGTGGCCCCGGGTCATTGGGTCGAAAGTGCCGGGATAGACCGCGACGACCATGCTTCCTCCTTGTTCTGCCCGCCGCCGGTCCTGGATGGACCGATCGACCCCGCCCACTATGGTGAGGGCTGGAGCCAAGGCTGCGTGACGAGCGTTGGCGACAGCGGCGTAGTGTAACTCTAAACGCGGCACTTGCAAGCCGCCACATCGCGGTTTTGCCGCGCCGCCGCATCTTGCGTTCAGGTGACCGGTCACAATGCTCGCGGCCACTGGCCCTTCAAAGGTTCCTGTGTTGCAGCAAATGGAAGTGCACCGCGCCAGCCCGCGCATGCCGCACGATCTCCAGCGCAGCCGGCACGGGCGCGTCGGGGCCGATCAGGGCGCGATCCGTTTCCACATACACGGCGCCGCCTGGACGTGATAGCCGCGCCGCATGCTCCAGCGCGGGGCCAAGCCAGTCTTCGGCAAAGGGCGGATCGAGGAACACCACGTCGAAGCTGGCCGACGGCATCTGTGCCGCGGTCGCGAATGCATCGCCTTGCACCACCCGGATCTGCTGGGCGTCGAGCCGGTACTGGTTGTCGCGCAGCTGCTTGGCCACGCGCGGATTGGCTTCGACCATGGTGACCTGCTGGGCACCCCGGGAGGCAGCCTCGAAACCCAGTGCGCCGGAGCCGGCAAACAGGTCGAGGCAAGCCAGCCCTGACATGTCCTGTCCAAGCCAGTTGAACAGGGTCTCGCGCACGCGGTCAGGGGTGGGACGCAGGCCTTCGGCATCGAGCACGGGCAGCGGCGTGCGCTTCCACTTGCCGCCAATGATGCGGACCTGGGCAGGAGACTGCCGCGGCGAGGGGGATGGGGATCGCCCGCTGGCTGCGGGCGAGGGAGATCGGGTACGCGAATTCATGCCGTGATTGTAGAGCCTGCGGCGCGGAAAAGCGCAAGCGCCGGGAACGCCTCCCGGCGCCCGCGCCTGTCACTGCGTTATTCCGGTCCACCCACGATGACAGTCGCCATGGCGTCCGGGAACACGTGGCGCTGGAAGGCTTCGCGGACCTGGGTACGGGTGACCTTGCCGATCTGGGCGGTCCAGGTGTCAAGGTAGTCCAGCGGCAGCCCATACCAGCCGATATTGGCCACATTGGTCAGCAGCTTGCGATTGCTGTCGATGCGCAGCGGGAAGCCGTTGACCAGATTGTCCTTGGCAGCCTTCAGTTCGGTGTCGGTGGGGCCTTGCGCCACGTACTGCGCCAGCACCTTGCGCACCAGCGCCAGCGCTTCGTTGGTCTGTGCCTTCTTGGTCTGCAAGCCGATGCCGAAGGGCCCTGCCTGCTTGGCCGGCGCGAAGTAGCTGTCGACGCCGTAGGTGAGGCCGCGCTTTTCCCGCACCTCGTCGGTCAGGCGCGAGCTGAAGCCGCCGCCGCCGAGCACGTAGTTGCCCACCAGCAGGGCAAAGTAGTCGGGATCACCACGCGCAATGGCGGGCTGACTGATGGCTACCGTAGCCTGCTGCGCCGGATGCGGCACGCGCTGCTCGCTGGCCGGGATCTTGAGTTGCACGGGGGGCATCGTGGGCGGCGTGGCGCCAGCCGGCAGGCCGCGCGTCAGCTGCTCGGCAATGGTCTCAGCCTGCTTGCGGTCGATGGCGCCGATCAGCGTCAAGACGGCACGCGACGCCGCGAAATTATCCCGCCAGAAGCGCTCGATATCGGCTCGCGTGATCGATTCGACACTGGCCTCGGTCGGCGACACACCATACGGGTGCGACGGATAGATCGCACGCGACACCATCTTGTCGGCGATCACGCCGGGCTTGGTATCGGCCTCGCGGATGGCGGTGATCAGGCGTTGCTTCTCGCGCGCCACCACGGCATCCGGGTAGGACGGCGCCTTGATCAGCTGCCCGGCCAGCGCGAGCGACTGGCTGAGCTCCGGCTCGGAGGTCAGCGTGCGCAGGCCGATGCCGCCGCGATCGCTGCTGGCGGCGCCGCCGAAGTCAGCGCCGGTGTCGGCGAAGGCATCAGCCACCTGCGCTTCATTGCGGGCCGGCTGGCCATCCTGCGCGGCCGCGCCCTTGTCGAGCAGGGCCGAGGCGAGCGTGGCAAGGCCGGCCTTGCCGGCCGGGTCGTAGCGGCTGCCGGCGTCGAAATCCATATTGACGTCGAGCATGGGAATGGACGGGCTGCGCACGAAATACACGCGGGCGCCGGTGGAAGTGGTCCACTGCTCGATCGGGATCGCAGCCAGCGCGGCCTGCGAGGCGATCAGGGCAAGCGCACCGCAAGCCGCGCCTGCCAGGCGGCGCAACAGGCGTGGCGACGGGATCGTCGGGGCAAAGAGAGGCATCTTGGGTCCTGTCCTCTAGAGAGCTCAGCGGAGCGAGTCGGCGGCGGCCGGAGCCTTCGCCTTGTTCGGGTCGATCGGCTGCGGCAGCAGGGTCGCCACGGTCAGGTTATCGTCATTGAAGTATTTGCCCGCCACCGCCTGCACCTGTTCCGGCGTGACGGCCTTGATCTTGTCGAGCATGCGGTCGAGCTGGCGCCAGGAAATGCCGGCGATCTCGGCCACGCCGATCTCCATGCCCTGCCCGAACACCGAGTCGCGCTTGTAGATCTGCGCCGCCACCACCTGCGCCTTGACCCGCTTGAGCTCTGCGGGCGAGACGCCTTCGCGCGCAATACGGGCGATCTCGTCGCGCAGCGCGCGCTCGATCTCCTCGGTGGTATGGCCAGTGGCCGGCGTACCGTCGAGCACCATCAGGGACTCGCCGCGGTTGATGCTGTCGTAGCCCACGTTGACGTCGTCGGCGATGCGGCGCTCGCGCACCAGGTCGCGCGTCAGGCGGGCGTTGTCATAGCCATTCAGTACGGCAGAGAGGACCTCCAGGGCGTAGGGATCGACGTCCTTCTCGACATCGTGCAGGCGCGGCACCTTGTACGCCAAGACCACGTAGGGGTTCTCGGCCGGGGCCTTGACCCAGATCCGCTTGATGCCCTTCTGCGCCGGCTCCTGCTGGTCCTTGCGCAGCGGCAGCGGGCGGGCCTTGAGCTTGCCGTAGGTGCGCTCCGCCAGCGCCTTGACCTCGGCCGCCGTGACGTCGCCCGTTACCACCAGCATCGCGTTGTCGGGCACGTACCAGTTCTTGTACCAGGCCTGCACGTCTTCCACGCGCATGTTGACCAGGTCGGCCGGCCAGCCGATCACGGGATGCCGGTAGGGCCCGGCGGTGTAGACGGTGGCCAGCAACTGCTCGTAGACGGTGCCGCGCGCGGAGTCGTCCGTGCGCAGGCGCCGCTCTTCCATCACGACCTTCATTTCCCGCTCGAACTCATCCTTCTTGATGATGAGGTTGGCCATGCGGTCGGCTTCCAGCTCCATCATCTTCGGCAGGTACTGCTTGCTGATCTGCTGGTAATAGAGCGTGAAGTCGCGGTTGGTCATGGCGTTCTCGCGCCCGCCCAATGCGGCGATCTGCTTGGAAAACTCGCCCGGCCCGACCTTTGGTGTACCCTTGAACATCATGTGTTCAAGCATGTGCGCCACGCCAGTGGTGCCACTGACCTCGTCCATGCCGCCTACGCGATACCAGATCTGGTGGGCTACGGTGGGCGCGCGATGGTCTTCCTTGACGATGACCCGCATGCCGTTGGACAGCTTGAACTCGGTGGTATCGGCCTGCGCCGCGGCGGTTTGCGCGGCGGTGGCCTGGCCAGTCGGCAACGGCGGCGCCACGGCGGTCTGCGCATAGGCAGCGCCGAACCAGGGCATCGCGATCAACAAAAGGGTGGGAACGAGGCGCCGGGAGAAAGCGGCCGGGCGAACAGCGCCGGCGCCGGCAAGAAGCGAAGCGGTACGGGCGGCGCCCGACCTGGACCTGACAGCACAATGGTTCATGCGACCCCGTCTGCTAGAATTTTGGCGATTGATTCTACCGGGGTATTGACCCCTTTCCCAATGTTTAGTTTCTGGAAGAAGCGCAAGGCCGAACCGGCCGGTGCGCCGCCCGAGGTGCAAAGCCCGGCGCCCGCCGCCACACCGGCCGCGGCGCCCGCCAGCGCACCAAGCCCCATTCCCGCGGCCGGGCCTGCCCCGGCCGCCGTCGTTCCCGTCCGGCCAACCGCCATCCAGCCAGTCCAGAACATGACTCCGGCCGCTGCCGAGGAACTGGTCCTGACCCCGCCGCCGGCCGCCTCCGCCGAAGCCAAGCGCGGCTGGATGCAGCGCTTGCGCACCGGGCTATCCAAGACCAGCCGCAATCTGGGCACGCTGTTTGTTGGCGTCAAGGTCGACGAAGACCTGTTCGAGGACCTGGAAACTGCCCTGATCATGGCCGACGCCGGCGTCGAGGCTACCGAGCACCTGCTGAGCGCGCTGCGCCGCCGGGTCAAGAACGAGCGCATCGATACCTCCGAAGGCGTCAAGGCCGCGCTGCGCGAACTGCTGACCGACCTGCTGCGCCCGCTCGAGAAGACCATGTCGCTGGGGCGCGAGCAGCCGCTGGTGATGATGATCTCGGGCGTCAATGGCGCCGGCAAGACCACCAGCATCGGCAAGCTGTGCAAGCACTTCCAGAGCTATGACCAGTCCGTGCTGCTGGCCGCGGGCGACACCTTCCGCGCCGCCGCGCGCGAGCAGCTGACCATCTGGGGCGAGCGCAACAACGTCACCGTGGTATCGCAGGAGAGCGGCGACCCGGCCGCGGTGATCTTCGACGCGGTCAACGCGGCACGCGCACGTGGCATCGATATCGTGATGGCCGATACCGCGGGCCGCCTGCCCACGCAGTTGCACCTGATGGAAGAGCTGAAAAAGGTCAAGCGTGTCATCGCCAAGGCGATGCCGAACGCGCCACACGAATCGCTGCTGGTGATCGACGCCAACACCGGCCAGAACGCGCTGTCCCAGGTCAAGGCGTTCGACGATGCGCTGGGCCTGACCGGGCTGATCGTGACCAAGCTCGACGGCACCGCCAAGGGCGGCATCCTGGCCGCGATCGCGCGCCAGCGCCCGGTGCCGGTCTACTTCATCGGCGTGGGCGAGAAGGTCGAAGACTTGCAGCCCTTCAAGGCCGAGGAATTCGCCGACGCACTGCTCGGCTGAGCAGTCCACCCGGCTCGCCAGTAAAAAAGCCCCGCAATCGCTTGCGGGGCTTCTTGCTTTTTGCGGCCTGCCGAACCTGGCGTGGCAGCTTATTCGGCGTCCGGCTGCGCCTTGGGCTCGGCCTGCTGGAACGCAGGCAGCGCCATGCAGGAGTCGAACACCTTGGCAATGGCCGGGTAGCGGGCCACGTCGATATTGAAGCGCTGCGCGTTGAACACCTGCGGTACCAGGCAGATGTCCGCCAGCGTCGGCGTATCGCCAAAGCAGAAACGCCCTGCCTTGCCCGAGCGCACGAGGTTGGTATTGACCGACTCGAAACCCAGCTCGACCCAGTGGCGATACCACGCGTCCTTGGCCTCCTCCGCCACGCCCAGCGTGTGCTTGAGGTACTTCAGCACGCGCAGGTTGTTCAGCGGATGGATCTCGCACGCGACCTCCAGCGCCAGCGCGCGGATGTAGGCGCGGTCGAGCGCGCTGCCCGGCAGCAGAGGCGGCTCGGGATGCGTCTCGTCGAGGTACTCGACCATCGCCACGGATTGGATCAATACGTGATCATCATCCAGCAGGGTCGGCACCAGCGCATCGGGGTTCAGCGCCCGGTAGGCCGGCAGCAGTTGCTGGCCGCCGTCGCGCAACAGATGAACTGGCATGTACTCGTAAGGCAGGCCCTTCAACTGCAGGGCAATGCGCACCCGGTACGAGGCGGAGCTGCGAAAGTAGCTGTAAAGCTTGAGCATGGACTCAGACTACCTTGACGGTGAGCTCGCCCACGCCTTCGATCTTGCACAGCATGACATCGCCCTTGACCACCGGGCCCACGCCTTCGGGCGTGCCGCTGTAGATCAGGTCGCCGGGTTGCAGCTCGAACAGCTTGGAGAGATACGACACCATCTCGGGCACCGACCAGATCAGGTCCGACAGGTCGCCGCGCTGCTTCTCCACACCGTTGACGGACAGCGTGACCGCGCCCTTCTCCGGATGGCCGATGGCGGACACCGGCACGATCGGGCCGATCGGGGCGGACTTGTCGAAGGCCTTGCCGGTTTCCCAGGGGCGACCGGTCTTCTTCGATTCGTTCTGCAGGTCGCGGCGCGTCATGTCGAGGCCGAGCGCGTAGCCAAACACGTGGCTCGCGGCATCCGCCTCGGCGATGTCCTTGCCGCCCTTGCCGATGGCAACGACCAGCTCCACTTCATAGTGGCAATTGCTGGTGCCCTGCGGATAGGGGAAGGCGCCTTCGGTACCGTCAGCCACATAGCTCACGGCGTCGGCAGGCTTGCAGAAGAAGAACGGCGGCTCGCGGTCGGGATCCGAACCCATTTCACGGGCGTGGGCGGCATAGTTGCGGCCCACGCAGTAGACCCGGCGCACCGGGAACTGAGTGCTGCTGCCGCGCACGGGCACGCCATTGGGCGCCGGCGGGGCAAATACGAATTCGGTCATCCATCTCTCCAAGCATATTCTGTGTTTTAGACTACGCGCCAGCATGCTGGCATCGCCAGTAGACGCCCTGCCGCGCAGCAGGGCAATAGCATACACCGGCGGTTCTGGCCGCGTGCGCCGGCAACCATTGAATCCGGGAAACCCCGCAATACAATGAAAGGCATCTCGGCGCGAATCTTGCATGGCAAGAGGCATTCCAAGTGACGCCATGAACAGACGCCCCCCTGCCCCCTCCACCCCGACGAGTCCTGCCAGCCCCGCGCCCGCCGCGTCGGGTTCACGCGCGCTGCGCATTTTGCTGGTGCGCGATCCGCATGACGAGGATCCGCTCAATATCGAGACGATCCGCGCCGGGCTTGTCTCTGCGGGCTTCACGGACATCGAAACGGTGGATGCCGACCTGCGGCTGCCCGACGCAATCGTCGCGCGGCAGCCGGACCTGATCATCATCGCCTCGGAGTCCGCTGCGCGCGATACAGTCGAGCATGTGTGCGTGTCGACCCAGCACGCGCCGCGCCCCATCGTGCTCTTCACGGACAACGACGACGCCCAGCGCATCAAGGCCGCGCTGAGCGCAGGGATCACCGCCTACATCGTCGACGGCCTGCGCGCCGATCGCGTCAAGACCGTGCTGGATGTGGCCTATGCGCGCTTCGAACTGGACCAGGAACTGCGCGCGGAGCTGGATGCCACGCGGCTGCAGCTAGCCGAGCGCAAGGAAGTGGAGCGTGCCAAGGGCCTGCTGATGAAGGAGCGCGGCATGACCGAGGACGAGGCTTACAAGCGGCTGCGCAGCATGGCGATGGAGCGCGGCATCAAGCTCGTCGAGGCGGCGCGGCGGGTCATCGATGTGATGAGCTAAGCCCGGAACAAACCATGATCGGGCGCCTCAATGCGCCCCGCACGCGCTTGGTGCAATGCACAAGGATGGCGCGACCGCATCACCTTTCACGCACCGGCAGCGCACGGACGCCGCTTTGGCGCGCCCGCTTCTGGCTCCTTGTCCACCCTCGCTGGCAGTCAGACCCCGACAACAGCCCTCCCAACCCTTGGCACGCGGCTTGCATAATCGAAGCATCGGCCAACGACGGCCGATCACATACCGATGTGCGCCGCCAACGACGGCCGCGCCGCATCACGGGACAACGGCGTCCTGACCTGCCCCCCGCATTTCTGGCGAAAGCGGAGCAGTTCAGGACGCTTTTTATTTGGAGCCGTGTCAATGCCCTCTCGCCTGAAGATTGCCAAGTCGCTGCATGCAGCAGTTGCCACCGACGCCAGCACCACGGGAGCCGATGCGGTGCCCGCCAGCAACGGACGGCGCCGCGCCCTGGCCACCATCGCCGGCGCCAGCGTGATCACCCTGGTCGATCCCCTGGTACGCGCTGGCGCATGGGCGGCAGGCTCCGACGCGCCGGAAAAACCGGAGGTGCGGATCGGCTTCATCCCGCTGACGGACTGCGCCTCGGTCGTCATGGCCGGCACACTCGGCTTCGACAAGAAGTACGGCATCAAGATCACGCCCACCAAGGAAGCCTCCTGGGCCGGCGTGCGCGACAAGCTGGTCAACGGCGAACTCGATGCAGCGCATGTGCTGTACGGGCTGATCTATGGCGTGCAGCTTGGCATTGGCGGCCCCAAGAAAGACATGGCGGTGCTGATGAACCTGAACCACAACGGCCAGGCCATCACGCTGTCATCCAAGCTGGCGGAGAAAGGCGTCAAGGACGGCGCCAGCCTGAAGGCGCTGATGATGAAGGAAAAGCGCGAGTACACCTTCGCCCAGACCTTCCCCACCGGCACCCATGCCATGTGGCTGTACTACTGGCTAGCCGCCAACGGCATCAACCCGATGCAGGACGCCAAGGCCATCACCGTGCCGCCGCCGCAGATGGTGGCCAACATGCGCGTGGGCAATATGGACGGCTTCTGTGTGGGCGAGCCGTGGGGGGCGCGCGCCATCGCCGACAAGATCGGCTTTACCGCGGAGACCACGCAGGCGATCTGGAAGGATCACCCGGAAAAGACCCTGGGCACCACGGCAGAGTTCGTGCAGAAGTATCCCAACACGGCACGCGCGATGGTGGCCGCCGTGCTCGACGCCTCGAAGTATATCGACGCATCGGCCTCCAACCGCCGCAAGACCGCCGAGACCATCGCCGCCAAGTCCTACGTCAACACCGACATGGACATCATCCTGGACCGCATGCTGGGCCGCTATGACAACGGCCTGGGCAAGACCTGGGACGACCCGGACTCGATGAAGTTCTACCAGGACGGCGCCGCCAACTATCCCTTCCTCTCCGACGGCATGTGGTTCCTCACGCAGCAAAAGCGCTGGGGCTTGCTCAAGGATCACCCTGACTACCTGGAGGTGGCGAAGAAGGTCAACCGCATCGACATCTACAAACAGGCCGCTGCGGCCGCGCAGGTGCCACTGCCCAAGAGCGATTTCCGTACCGCGAAGCTGATCGACGGCGTGGTGTGGGACGCTAGCAAGGACCCCAAGGCCTACGCCGACGGTTTCAAGATCAAGGCCTGAAGCGCACGCGCCCCGGCGTGATTCCGATTTTGATTGCCGCTTGAACGCCGGCGTGGCGACACGCCGGCTACCGAAGGAGCCTGACGTGAATGCACTAGCCCAGCCGGCCCCGCATGCCGCCAACCAAGCCGCCCCCGCCGATGCCGGCATCACCGCCGAGCTAGCCGTGGTTGGCGACACGCAAGCCCATGAACGCGCCCAGCTCCGCGCGCTCGCCGCGCAAACCGAGGCCCGCCGCGCGGCGCGGCGCGACGCCATCACCGCCGTGGTGCTCAAGGTGATGCCGCCCGTCGCGGGCTTTGCGCTGTTCCTGCTGATGTGGCACGGCATCGCCACCATGATCCCCGCCATCCCTACGCCGGCCGCCACCTGGCATGCCGCCGTGCCGCTGTTCGCCGACCCGTTCTACCGCAACGGCCCCAATGACCAGGGCATCGGCTGGAACGTGCTGGCGTCGCTGGCGCGCGTGGCGGCGGGCTTCGGGCTGGCCGCATTGATCGGCATCCCGGCCGGCTTCGCGCTGGGCCGCTTCGCCTTTCTCAACGCGATGATGGCGCCCATCATCAGCCTGCTGCGCCCGGTCTCGCCGCTGGCTTGGCTGCCCATTGGCCTGCTGCTGTTCAAGTCGGCAAACCCGGCGGCGATCTGGGCCATCTTCATCTGCTCGATCTGGCCGATGGTGATCAATACCGCGGTGGGCGTGACCCGCGTGCCGCAGGACTACCTGAATGTGGCGCGCGTGCTCGACCTTTCCGAATGGAAGGTGTTCACCCGCGTGCTGCTGCCCGCCGTGCTGCCGTACATGCTCACCGGCGTGCGGCTGTCCATCGGTACCGCCTGGCTGGTGATCGTGGCCGCGGAAATGCTCACTGGCGGCACCGGCATCGGCTTCTGGCTGTGGGACGAGTGGAACAACCTGAAGGTGGAACACATCGTTATCGCGATCTTCATCATCGGTGTGGTCGGGCTGCTGCTCGAATATGCGCTGCTCAGCCTGGCCAAGCGCTTCAGCTACGGCAACTAAGACGCTAAGTCGCAAAGACGCCAAGTCGCTACCCGCGCCCTGGCGCCCAAGGAGAAGCTCATGGAAAAGTTCGTCCGTATCGAGAATGTCGGGCAGACCTTCAAGACCAAGAAGGGGCCGTTCGTCGCCCTGCGCGATGTCAACCTGACCATCGCCAGCGGCGAGTTCATTACGCTGATCGGCCATTCGGGCTGCGGCAAGTCCACCTTGCTTAACCTGCTGGCCGGGCTGGACCGGCCCAGCGCCGGCGCGCTGATCTGCGCCGAGCGCGAGATCGCCGGCCCCGGCCCGGATCGGGCGGTGGTGTTCCAGAACCATTCGCTGCTACCCTGGCTGACCTGTTTCGACAATGTCTATCTTGGCGTGGAGCGCGTGTTCGGCGCCAGCGAGAGCAAGGCGCAACTGAAGGCCCGCACGCACGACACGCTGGCCTTGGTTGGCCTGACGCATGCCGAAGCCAAGTATCCGCAGGAGATCTCGGGCGGCATGAAGCAGCGCGTGGGCATCGCCCGGGCGCTGGCCATGGAGCCCAAAGTGCTGCTGATGGACGAACCCTTCGGCGCGCTGGACGCGCTCACCCGCGCGCACCTGCAGGACGAACTGATCAAGATCGTGGCGAAGACGCGCAGCACGGTGGTGATGGTGACCCACGACGTGGATGAAGCGGTGCTGCTGGCCGACCGCATCGTCATGATGACCAACGGCCCCGCGGCCACCATCGGCGAAGTGCTGAAGGTGGACCTGCCGCGGCCACGCGAGCGCATGGCGTTGGCCGAGGACAAGGATTACCACGCATGCCGCACGGCAGTGCTGGACTTCCTGTACCGCAAGCAGCGCAATCCCGCCCTGAAGGAAGCCGCCTGAGCGGGGGCGATGACGGGCCTGCCACTGCCGCGCCAGGGGCGAAGCCGAGCCGGCATTGCGGCTGTCATGGGCACGGCCGGCCCGCTCCGCTATCATGGACTTCAAACCACATAGTCCCAACCCGCCATGACCACCACGCCTACCTCCCCCGCGGCCCCCGCCGCCCCTGCTTTCGCTGCCGCGAAGTACATCAAGGAAATCGGCCGGGGCGTCAACGGCGCGCGCGCGCTGCCGCGCGAAGATGCCCAGGCGCTGTTCGATGCCATGCTGGCAGGCCGCGTGGCCGATATCGAGCTGGGCGCGGTGCTGATGGCCTATCGCATCAAGGGCGAGGCCCCGCACGAGCTGGCCGGGATGCTCGATGCCGCGCACGCGCATTGCCTGCCGCTGGCCGGCCCGGCGGACCGCGTCGTGGTGTCAATCCCCAGCTATAACGGCGCGCGCAAACAGCCTAACCTGGTGCCACTGCTGGCGTTGCTGCTGGCGCGCGAGGGCATTCCGGTACTGGTGCACGGCTCCCGCCAGTTCAACGGGCGCGTCACCAGCATCTCGCTGTTCGAGGCGCTGGGCATCGTGCCTTGCAGCTCCGTGGCGCAGGCCGAATCCCAGTTGCGCGGCAGGGATGCCCAGCCCGGCCCGCTGGCAGTGCTGCCGATCGACGTGCTGTCGCCGGCGCTGGCCCGGATGCTGGACAAGCGCATGCAGATCGGCTTGCGCAACTCTGCGCATACGGTGGTCAAGATGTTGCAGCCTGTGGGCGCGCACGGCCCGGCCGAGGCGCTGCGGCTGTATAGCTACACCCACCCCGAGTACCGCGAAACCCTGACCGATTATTTCTCGCGCGAGCCCGCCAATGTGCTGCTGGCGCGAGGCACAGAGGGCGAGGTGGTGGCGGACGCCCGGCGCAACAGCCGCATCGACTGGCTGCACGACGGGCATCAACGCACCTTGGTCGACCCGACGTCGGGCTCTATCGTTGAAGTACCGGAATTGCCGCCCGGCAGTGACGTGGACCAGACCGCGGCCTGGATCCGCCTCGTGCTGGACGGCGAGGCGCCTGTGCCTGCCCCGATCGCCACGCAGATCGACGCCATCCGCGACTGCCTGCAGCAAGGCACGCGCGTGGCCTGGGCCAGCCCGGTCTGAGCGTCGCCCGCCAGGCAGGCGCCTTTAGCGCTTGCGCTGTGGAAGCGGAATGCGATCGTTCTCGCCCGGCACGCGCGGGAACTGGTCATCTTCCCAGCGCTGGGAGGCTGCTTCGATCGCTTCCTTGGTGCTGGCAACGAAATTCCAGAAAATAAAGCGATGGCCATCGGTCGGGTCGCCGCCGAGCAGCATCACGCGCGACGCCACCTGCGCCGTCAACGTCACCGGCTGGCCCGGCACCAGCACCGCCAGGTGCCGCTCGGGCAACACTTCGCCGTCCAGGGCGATGGTGCCGTCCACCGGGTAGATGCCGCGCTCGGCGTGCTCCGCCGGAATCTCCAGGCTGGCGCCCGCCTCGAGCTCAATGGCCACGTAGAGCGTGCGGCTAAACACCTTCACCGGCGCCTCGGCGCCGAATGCATCGCCCGCAATCACCGTCATGCGTACGCCAGGGCGCTCCAGCTTGGGCAGCGTCGCGGCCGGATGGTGATGAAAGGACGGCTCGACGTTCTCGTGCTCCTTGGGCAGCGCCACCCAGGTCTGGATGCCGTGCAGGCGCGGCCCGGCATCGCGGGCGGACTGGGGCGAGCGCTCCGAGTGCGCAATGCCGCTGCCAGCCGTCATCCAGTTCACGTCGCCCGGCCTGATGACCTGTTTGCTGCCGAGGCTGTCGTGGTGCAGGATCTCGCCCTCGAACAGGTAGGTGACCGTGGCCAGGCCGATGTGGGGATGCGGGCGCACATCGGCGCCTTCCCCTGGCGGCATGGCCACCGGGCCCATGTGGTCGAAGAAGATGAATGGGCCGACAGTCTGGGTTGCCGCGGCGGGCAGCAGACGGCTCACGGCAAAGTCGCCGAGGTCACGGGTGTGCGGCTTTAGCAAGTGCTCGATAGCAGACATGATATTCCCCGATTTGGTCGATGCTGACGCTCAGCGCCACTGAGACAAATGAAAAGAGTGTAGCTGCTAGCGAAACACAGCATCTCAACTGGCGACAGAACCGGCAGGGGCATCAGCCCTCTAACCACTGTCGGATCGTTCGCGTACCCGCGTGAGATAGTGGCCTCGTCACATCCTGCAAGATGTCGGAATAAAATACTATGTAGAAGAACCATTCGATTATCAGGAACTATCAACCCTATTGGCACTCCAACTTAGCAGTCCCCCGGCTTGAGTGCTAATATGTGTTGCAATGCAGTGCGAGACCCCGAAAAGGGCCGCACACGCGGGCAACCCACCCGCCGGATGCGAAAGGAGCCATCGAGTGAACGCAGTCCTATCTGCTGACCAAACCCAAATGACCAACCGTCTGCCTGCGGTGCCACAAGGCGCCGGGACGTTTGCGCTGACCTTTCCCGGAACGCTGGGAAATATCGACAGCTATATCCAGGCTGTCCACCGTATTCCCCTGCTTACCCCCGAGGAAGAGCAGCGGCTCGCGCGCGAGTTGCGCGAGCACGACTCCGTCGATGCGGCGCGCCGCATGGTGCTGTCGCACCTGCGCCTGGTGGTGTCCATCGCCCGCCAGTACCTCGGCTATGGCCTGCCCCATGCAGACCTGATTCAGGAAGGCAATATCGGCCTGATGAAGGCCGTGAAGCGCTTCGACCCGGATCAGGGCGTGCGGCTGGTGTCTTATGCGATGCACTGGATCAAGGCCGAGATCCACGAATACGTGCTGAAGAACTGGCGCATGGTCAAGGTGGCTACCACCAAGGCTCAGCGCAAGCTGTTCTTCAACCTGCGCAGCCACAAGCAAGGTGCCCATACCTTCACGCCGGAACAGATCGACGCGGTTGCGCGCGAGCTGAACGTCAAGCCGGAAGAAGTGATGGAGATGGAAACCCGCCTGTCGGGCGGCGACCTGGCGCTCGAAGGGCAGATCGACGATGGCGAAGAGGATTTCGCGCCCATCGCCTACCTGGCCGACAACCACAACGAGCCCACCCGCGTGATCGAGGCGCAGCGCCACGACCGCCTGCAGGTGCAAGGCCTGGAAGAAGCGCTGTCCAAGCTCGACGACCGTAGCCGCCGCATCATCGAGGCGCGCTGGCTGCAGGTCAACGACGACGGCTCGGGCGGCTCCACGCTGCACGAACTGGCTGACGAATTCGGCGTTTCCGCCGAACGCATCCGCCAGATCGAAACCGCGGCGATGAAGAAGATGAAGGGTGCGCTGCAGGCCTTTGCCTAAGGCTTAAGCGCACCAAAAGTAGAACAGGGCCGGTCTCGCGACCGGCCCTGTTTTATTTTGCCTGCCGGCTTCGCGCCGGCGGCCCGCCTCATGACAGCATCAGGACAGCAGTTGCTTGAGGTCGTGCACGATCGGCTCCGGCCCCTGGCCGTGGCGGATAAACAGGCGCAGCTTGCCGCTCGGGTCGAACACATAGCTGCCCGCCGAGTGATCCATGGTGTAGTTATTCGGGGACGTGCCCGGCACCTTGGCGTAGAACACCTTGAAGTCCTTCGCAACCTTCTGCAGCGCGGCATCGTCGGCCGGGCGCATGCCCAGGAAGCGCGGATCGAAGGCCGGCACATACTGCGCCAGCAGCGCCTGCGTATCACGCTCCGGATCCACCGTAACGAACAACACCTGCACCTTGTCGGCGTCCGGTCCCAGTTGTTCCATCACCGCCTTGAGCTCGGCCATGGTGGTCGGGCACACGTCAGGGCAATGCGTATAGCCGAAGAACATCACTACCGCCTTGCCCTTGAAGTCGCCAATGGAGCGCACCTTGCCGTTGTGGTCGGTAAGGACGAAGTCCTTGCCGAACTCGCTGCCGCCGGTGATATCGACGTTCTTGAAGGAAGCCTTCTGCTGGCCGCATGCCGCCAGCAGCAGCGCGCACAGGGCCAGCAGGCAAAACCGGCGGAAGGCCGCGAAGGTGGGGAGAAAGCCTGAAGGGAAATGGTTTGGCATGCGAGTTCGGGTGGTGTTGGCGAGCCGGCGCCGCCCGGCAGGCGGCTAGGCGCGACAAGGTCACATTAACAGATGACACGCAGTATCGCCGATCGTGGCCGCCACGCGCGCAGGCCGCGACAAGATGCCGCAAGCCTGCGCGCCCCGCTCAGGCCTGCGGCAGGAATTTGAAGTAGTGATCGACCAGCAGCGCGGCGAACAGCAGCGAGAGATACAGGATCGAGAAGCGGAAGGTGCGTTGCGCCAGCGCATCCGAGTAGTTGCGATACATCTTCCACGAGTAGGCCAGGAACCCGCCCCCCAGGATCAGCGCGGCCGCCAGGTAGATATAGCCGCACATGCCGTACACAAAAGGCAGCAGCGTGGCCGCGATCATGATCAGCGTGTACAGCAGGATATGCAGCAGCGTGAAGCGCTCGCCGTGCGTCACCGGCAGCATCGGCAGGCCGGACTTGGCGTAGTCGGCGCGGCGATACAGGGCCAGGGCCCAGAAGTGCGGCGGCGTCCACGTGAAGATGATCAGCACCAGGAACCAGGCTTCCGCCGGCAGGTCGCCCGCGACCGCCGCCCAGCCAAGCGCCGGCGGCATGGCGCCGGACAGGCCGCCGATGACGATGTTCTGCGGCGTGGCCGGCTTGAGCAGGATGGTGTACACCACGGCGTAGCCCACGAAGGTGGCCACGGTCAGCCACATGGTCAGGTCGTTGGTGTAGACGTGCAGCAGCCACATCCCTGCCCCACCCAGCACGGCGGAGAACACCAGCGTCTGGATGGTGGTGATCTCGCCGGTGGCCGACGGGCGCCACGCGGTGCGGCGCATCAGCGCATCAACCTTCTGCTCCACCAGGCAGTTGATGGCGAAAGCGGCACCTGCCAACAGCCAGATGCCGGCGGCACCGCCGATCAGCACCGGCCACGGCACCATGCCGGGCGTGGCGAGGAACATGCCGATGATGGCGCAGAAGACGGCAAGCTGCGTCACCCGCGGCTTGGTCAGGGCGGCGTACTGGCGGATCAGGTGGCGAACCCGCCCGAGGGGATGTGTGTGGGTAGCTGTAACCACTGGAGAGTTCTTGTCTTTCATGTGGCGCGCGCGGCGGCCGGCACGTCGGTAGCAATGTCAGCGGACCGGGCCGCGAGCCCTATATTGTAGTTGAGGCGAACCAGGAGCAGCAGCAAGACCGCCGCGCCGCCGTTATGCGCCACCGCGGCACCCAGCGGCCAGTCGAACACGATGTTCGACAGACCTGTGGCCAGTTGCAGCGCGAGAAAGCCCAGCAACCAGCCCGCGCTGCGCGTGAGGCCACCATGGCGGCGTGCCTGCAGCCCAAACCAGGCCAGGAAAGCCAGCACGACGAAAGCGAAGCCGCGATGCACCCAATGGATCGCCACCAGGGCCGAGTGCGGGATGTAGTCGCCGTCGGCGGTCATGCCGAGCTGGCGCCACAGCGTAAAGCCGTGGTGGAAGTCCATGTCCGGCACGAGCTGGCCGTTGCACAGCGGAAAGTCGGTACACGCCAGCACAGCATAGTTAGTGCTCACCCAGCCGCCCAGGAAGATCTGCAGCACCAGCAAGGCTAGCGCGATGCGCGCCGGCCAGCGCAGCCCGGCCGCCTGCGGCGCCACCCGCAAGGGTGGATCGTTGCGCGAGCCCAGCCAGATCAACGCTGCCAGCAGGCTCATGCCGAGCATCAGGTGCGTGACCACGATGATGGGCTGCAGCTTGAGTGTGACCGTAAAGGCCCCGAATGCGCCCTGCACGCACACCAGCAGCAGCACCCCGGTGGCGAACCAGGGCGACTGCTTGAGTTCGCGCCGCTTGACCCAGGCCAGCACCATCAGCGTGATGATCAGCACGCCGACCGCCATGGCGAAGTAGCGGTGGATCATCTCGATCCACGCCTTGGTGATGCTCACGGGCCCGCTGGGCAGGGCCGTCTCGGCGGCGCGGATAGGTTCCTGCGCCGCGTGCGGGTTGGAGTGGCCATAGCAGCCCGGCCAGTCAGGGCAGCCCAGGCCGGAGTCCGTCAGCCGCGTGAAGCTGCCGAACATGATCAGGTCCAGCGTCAGGAAGGCGGTGATCCAGACCAGCTTGCGATACTTGTTGCGGTCCCCTTTGACCAGCACGTAGCTCAAGGGGAACAGCGCGATCAGGACGCCGATGATGGCGAGTTGGAGCAGCATGCGCGCCTCACCCGATGTGAGAGTACTTGAGCAGCTTCTTCAGGTCGGAGCTCATCTTCTTGGGGTCCGGCTCCTTGGGGAAGCGCATCATCAGGTTACCCAGCGGGTCGATCAGGAACAGGCTGTCCTCGATCCGGGCACCCGGTTCCGCCGGCAGCCATTTCTGCATGGCCTCGCGGTTGGCGCGCAGGAAGCGCACGCCGGCATAGGGCTCGTTGTAGGCAGCAGACAGGCGGGAATCGATCGGGCCTTCGTCACTGATCAGCCACACCGGCACGATGCGCTCGCGGTCCTGGCCTTGCCCCGCGCGGATCTGGCGGATGGTGAACAGTTTCTTGGCGCAGGCTTCGTCGCACGCCGCGCCGTCCGCCGTCACCAGCAGCCACTTGCCCTTGAAACTATCCAGCGGCACGGACTCGGCACGCTCATTGCCGATCTGTATCGCGGGCATCGGGCGCTGCGGCTCGATCAGCGTGCCGTAGTTGGTGGATCCGCCCGCCGGCTTGAACACGTAGTACGTCAGGTAGGAAGCGATGACAGGCGAAGCGCACACCAGCAGAAGCAGCAGCATCTGGATGCGGCCGCGACGGGTGCGGGCGTCGATGCGCGAGTCTTGCGGCGCGGCGCGGGCGGTCTGGGCCGAAGCGGGATCTGGCTGTTGCATAGTGTTTCGTCTGTCTGTCGTCTGTCTGTCGTTAGGGGCGGTTGCGCTCATCTGACCGCAACGCGCCGCTGTGGTTCGTGGGTGATACGGGTGCCACCCGCGTGAATGCTCAAGCCGTCATGCGGGCCGCGCGCCGCCAGCTCAACGCCACCAGTAGCACCAGGGTCAGCGCCGCCAGCCCGAACCACTGGAAGGCATAACCATAGTGGCGATCCGCGCCGATGTCCGCTGGCGCCCAGTCGCGCGCCAGCCCGTCGCCGCTGTCGTTGCGCTGTTCCAGCACAAAGGGTTGCAGGGGCACGCCAAGCTCCGCTGCATAAGCGGCGAGATCGACATTCTGGCGGATCTTCTGGCCGGCCTCGGCATTCGCGCCCTGGCCCAGGCTGAAGACCCTGGGCACGGTCGCCAGCGCGGTGCCGTCCAGCTCCACCTCGCCTTGCGGCGTCGGGAACGGCGCGATATGGGTACGATCCTGCGCGTCGCGAGGCAGCCAGCCGCGCAGCACCAGCACGGCCGGCGCGGCCGCATCGCCCCCGGCAACCCGCAGCGGCGTCAGCACCATGAATCCGGCACGGCTATCGGTGCCGTTGCCGTGGGGGCGATTGTCCAGCAAAACCGTATGCGCTGCATCGAAGCGCCCGCGCACGTGCACACGCCGCTCCGCCAGCGCGCCATCCACCAGGCTGCGCCCGATCTCCAGCGGCGGCTGGGCAGCCAGCGCCTCAAGGCGCGCGGCCCGCGCCACTTTTTCATGGGCCCGATTCAGCTGCCAGTTGCCCAAGGCACAGGTGAGCGCGATCACCACCAGCGCGGCGATGGTGGGCAGCGGGCTCAGTGCGCGCCACAGCTTCACGTGCGGCCTCCCTGGCATTTCCCGAGGGCGTTGCCACGCGCGCCGATGCGATAATGGCACTCTATCCCTAGCAGACCCCGCGCTTGCGGGCCCTCCATGCGCATCGTCATCCTCATCGCGTTCTTCCTCATCATCGGTAGCCTGGCCTGCGCCCTGTTCTTCATGATGCGCGACCGCGGCAGGACGCCAAACATGATGCGCTCGCTGATGTTCCGGGTCGGCTTCTCGGTGGCCCTGTTCGTCTTCATCCTGTTCTCGCACTGGATGGGATGGATACAGAGCACGGGCATCCGCATGGCGCCCTGAAGCCGGCACGGCCCGGCTACGCCAGGTTCAAACCACAAAAAACAAGCGCCGCAGGCTGGCTACTTCCCCTGCGGCGCTTGTTTTTTGTTGTTCCTCGCGAAGGAGGAGAACCTCCCCCGCGATGCCGCCGGCGTGGGCGGCGGGCACTGCAATCGGGTGTCTTACAGCCAGTACACCACGATGTAGAGGAACAGCCACACCACGTCGACGAAGTGCCAGTACCAGGCAGCGCCTTCGAATGCAAAGTGATGGTCGGGCGTCAACTGGCCCTTGAGCACCCGCACCAGCACCACCGTCAGCATGATCGCGCCGAGCGTCACGTGGAAACCGTGGAAGCCGGTGAGCAGGAAGAAGGTGGAACCGTAGATGCCCGAGGTCAGCTTGAGGTTCAGCTCCGAATACGCGTGGTGGTATTCGTACACCTGGAAGCACATGAAGACCGCGCCCAGCAGGATGGTCAGCACCAGGCCCTGGATCAGCTGGCTGCGCTTGTTGGCCAGCAGCGCATGGTGCGCCCAGGTCAGCGTCACGCCGGACATCAGCAGCAAGGCGGTGTTGATCGTGGGGATCGGCCACGGGCCCATGGTCTGGAAGCTCTCCACGACACCGGCCGGTCCGAGGTTCGGCCATACGGCGGCGAAGTCGGGCCACAGGATCTTGTTGTTCAGGTCGCCGAGCCACGGCATGGCAATGTTGCGGGCGTAGAACAGCGCGCCGAAGAACGCCGCGAAGAACATCACCTCGGAGAAGATGAACCAGCCCATCGACCAGCGGAAGGACAGGTCGATGTTCTTGCCGTACTTGCCCGTCTCGGATTCGTTGATCGCCTCGCCGAACCAGCTCTTGAGCACGAACAGGAACCACAGCAGGCCCAGGCCGCACAGGTAAGGCCCCCAGGTCTGCCCGTTTACCCAGCCAGCAGCACCCCCAGCCGTCAGCAGCAAGCCGAAGCTAGCCGTGATCGGATGGCGCGAGGGGCCCGGTACGAAGTAGTACGGAGCGTTTGCGCGGTTCGCACTCATTCTTTTTTCTCCAGCTCAGAGTCTCTGATTCAGTAATCGTTATCCGCACATCCAGCCCTGACGGGGCCGGCGGCATGCTTTTGCCCTGCTCTTTTTACTTACTCCTGCCCTGCCCCGTGCCTTGCGCTGCGTGGCCTCACCCTACCACCACACGCACGACCGTGATCAGCACCGCGATCAGGATGGCTACCCCGATCAGGCCGGCAATGATCACATGGACCGGGTTGAGCTGTGCCATGTCGCGCTCATGCTCGCTGCCCTTGCGCAGGCCGATAAACGACCAGAACACCGCGCGCAGCGTCTGCGCAAATGACAGCTTGCGCTTGACCGCGTCCTTCATCTCATCCACGGCTTTTCCCCTGCAACTTGCCTCGCCTGCAAACTCAAATGCCCTTGCCCGCGCCTGCTGGCTGCGCGTCGAGGGGACCTTGCGGCGCTTGCGCCACCGGCGTCCCGATCTCGAAGAAGGTATAGGACAGCGTAATGTTCTTCACGTCTTTCGGCAGGTCCGGATCGATCACGAACACAACCGGCATCTCGCGTGCTTCCTTCGCCTTGAGCGTCTGTTCCTTGAAGCAGAAGCACTCGATCTTCTTGAAATACTGCGTGGCCAGCTTGGGCAGGTAGCTCGGGATGGCCTGCGCCGAGATATCGCGTGCCTGGCCGTTCGCCACTTCGTAGACGATGGTGGTCATCTCGCCGGGGTGCACTTCCATGCTGCTCTTGACCGGACGGAAGGCAAAGGGCCCGCGCGCATTGGAGTCGAACTCGACCGTGATCGTGCGGGTTTTGTCCACCTGCGTGTTCTTGACCTGGCCACCGTACAGGTCCCGCGTGGTCACCACGTTCAAGCCGGTGATCTCGCAGATCTTCTTGTACAGCGGCACCAGCGCATAGCCAAACGAGAACATCAACGCCACCACCACCAACAGCCGCAGCATCATCCCGCGGTTGAACTTCTTGTCGGTGGCATTGCTTGACTGCTGGTTCGCGCTCATCTCAATACCCTGCAGCTTCAGCCAAGAAAGATCATCTTGGCGAAGAAACCCAAAAAGAAAACCATCACGATCGAGAAAAGGATCAGGCCGAGACGACGATTGGAGGCCTTGCGGTCTGCCTGCGATGGACTTTTGTTTGGATCCTGCATAACACCTTGCTTGCGTGGCGCGGAAGGACGGGCAGTGCCCATCCTTCCGTGCTTATTGCGGCTTGCCTGACTACGGCTTACTTGACTTGCGGCGGCACTTCAAAGGTGTGGAACGGGGCCGGCGACGGCACGGTCCATTCCAGGCCCTCGGCGCCATCCCAAGGCTTGTCCCCGGCTGCCTTGCCGCCACGGTAGGACGGCAGCACCACGAAGAAGAAGAAATACACCTGCATCAGGCCGAAGCCCAGTGCGCCAATCGATGCAATCGCGTTGAAATCCGCGAACTGGGTCGGGTAGTCGGCATAGCGACGCGGCATGCCGGCCAGGCCCAGGAAGTGCATCGGGAAGAAGGTGATGTTGAAGAAAATCATCGAGCCCCAGAAGTGGATCTGGCCGCGGGTTTCGTTGTACATGAAACCGCTCCACTTCGGACCCCAGTAATAGAAGCCCGAGAACATCGCGAACAGCGAGCCCGCCACCAGCACGTAGTGGAAGTGGGCAACGATGAAGTAGGTGTCCTGCAACTGGATGTCGATCGGGGCCACCGCCGGCATCAGGCCGGTGAAGCCACCGATGGTGAACACGAAGATGAAGCCGATCGCGAACAGCATCGGGGTCTCGAAGGTCATCGAGCCACGCCACATGGTGGCGATCCAGTTGAAGATCTTCACAGCCGTCGGCACCGCGATCAGCATGGTGGCGTACATGAAGAACAGCTGGCCGGTCACGGGCATGCCGGTCGTGAACATGTGGTGAGCCCACACGATGAACGACAGGATGGCGATCGAAGCGGTCGCGTAGACCATCGAGCTATAGCCGAACAGGCGCTTGCGGGCGAAGGTCGGCACGACGTGCGAGACGATCCCGAACGCCGGCAAGATCATGATGTAGACCTCGGGGTGGCCGAAGAACCAGAAGATGTGCTGGTACATCACCGGGTCGCCGCCGCCGGCAGCCGAGAAGAAGCTCGTGCCGAAGTGACGGTCGGTCAGCACCATGGTGATGGCGCCAGCCAGCACCGGCATCACGGCGATCAGCAGGTAGGCGGTGATCAGCCAGGTCCAGCAGAACATCGGCATCTTCATCAGCGTCATGCCGGGTGCGCGCATATTGAGCACCGTGACGATGATGTTGATCGAGCCCATGATCGACGACGCGCCCATGATGTGCATGGCGAAAATCGCCATGTCCATGCCGGGGCCCATCTGCACCGACAGCGGCGCGTACAGGGTCCAGCCGGCGGCGGTGGCGCCGCCCGGTGCGAAGAACGACAGCACCAGCAGCAGCGCTGCCGGGGGCATCAGCCAGAAGCTGAAGTTGTTCATCCGCGCGAACGCCATGTCCGATGCGCCGATCTGCAGCGGGATCATCCAGTTGGCAAAGCCGACGAAGGCCGGCATGATCGCGCCGAACACCATGATCAGGCCGTGCATGGTGGTGAACTGGTTGAACAGTTCCGGGCGGAAGAACTGCAGGCCCGGCTCGAACAGTTCGAGACGGATCAGCAGTGCCAGCGCGCCGCCAGACAGCAGCATGGTGAACGAGAACAGCAGGTACAGCGTACCGATGTCCTTGTGGTTGGTGGCAAACAGCCAACGGCGCCAGCCATGCGGTTGATCGTGGTGATCGTCATGCGCGTGGTCGTGCGGGTGGGCGAGCGCGTCCGGGGTAGCAGTACTCATCGCGAAAACTCCTGAAATCCTGTTCAACCTGCGGCGCGGTCGCCCGCGGCGCTGGCCTGCTTGGCAGCGGGCTTGTCTTCCGTCTTGGGCGCGGCATCGCCGCTCGCGCCAGGTGCGCCGCCGCCTTCGCGGAACTTGCCGGCACGCGCATTCACGAAATCGCTCGGTTGAATCACTTCACCCGTCTTGTTACCCCAGTTGTTGCGGGTGTAGGTCATGACGGCAGCGAGCTCGGTATCGGAGAGGTGCTTCCACACCGGCATGGCACCCTTGCCTTCCAGCAGGATATGCATCTGGCCTGCGTCCGGGCCGTTGACGATCTTGGAGCCGTCGAGAGCCGGGAAGGCGCCGCCGCCCTTGCCGTTAGGCTGGTGGCAGACCGCGCAGTTGGCGGTGTAGACCTTCTCGCCACGGGCCTTGAGCTCGTCCAGGGTCCAGGTCTTGTTGGGATCGTCCGCCTTGGCGGCGAGCTCCTTCTTCTTGCCGTCGACCCACTTGGCGTAGTCGGCGTCGGAGACGACGCGCACGACGATCGGCATGAAGGCGTGTTCCTTGCCGCACAACTCGGCGCACTGGCCACGGTACACGCCAACCTTCTCGGCCTTGAACCAGGTGTCGCGCACGAAGCCGGGAATGGCATCCTGCTTGACGCCGAAGGCCGGGATCATCCAGGCATGGATGACGTCATTGGCCGTCAGCACCATGCGGACCTTCTTGTTCACGGGCACCACCATCTCGTTGTCCACCTCCATCAGGTAGGTGTTCGACTTGGGGGCCTCGTTGTTGATCTGTTCGCGCGGGGTGGTCAGGGTGGACACGAAGGAGATGCCTTCGCCGTCGCCCTTCAGGTAGTCGTAGCCCCACTTCCACTGGTAGCCGGTGGCCTTGATGGTGATGTCGGCGTTGGTGGTGTCCTTCATCGCCACGACCGTCTTGGTGGCAGGCAGGGCCATGCCGATGACGATCAGGAAGGGGATGATGGTCCAGATCACCTCGACGGTGATGCTTTCGTGGAAGGAAGCCGACTTCGCGCCCTTGGACTTGCGGTGCTTGAACACGGAGTAGAACATCACCCCGAACACGCCGATGAAGATCACGGTGCACATGATCAGCATCATCCAGTTCAGCCAGTGAATCTGCTCGGCGATCTTGGTGACCGGCTCGGTCAGATTGAGCTGTCGCACGGCGGGGCCACCTGGCATGTCTTCCACTGCCAGGGCTGCGTAGCTGGTGAGCAGGGATGCCCCCACCAGACACGCTGCGGATGCCTTCTTCCACATTTTCATTTGTTATCTACCCAATTTACAGATTCAAATCTGTGACTCGCCGGCCCCCGCTGCCTCTCAGAGGCAGCGCAAAGCCGATGCGAGCTCCTGCGCGAACTTTCGCCGCTTGTACGGGTCCAGAAAACACCCCACCCGCACAGCGCTCTTGCCCGAGCGCAGCAACACCAGCGCCCGTAATGATTCACCCGGTTCAACCCGCACCCATAGCGGGTTGAATTCATGCCGTGTCAGCTGCCCTGCACTGACCGAAACCACTACCAGCCTGCCGTCGACGAGGCTGACGCGCTCGTAGTCCGACGCATGCCGCCCGTGCACCAGCAGGGCAATGCCCAGCCCCAGCAGTTCCAGCCCGGCAAAGGGAAGCACGAGCCATGACCCTCGCCACGCGAAGAACAAAGCGATGGCGAGCGAAACACTGACGATTGAGAGGTAAAACCAGCCAACCTGGCGCGGAGACAGCGAACAATTCCGCTTCATCAGCCAGTCTTTGTCCGGCGGGCCAAATCCGTCGGAACTGCCGCCGGATTTGCCTTGCGCCGTCTGGAGTGCGATACCCAAGTCTTGCATCGCCAACCTTGCATCGCCAACTACTCTGCGCTGGATGCACGCCTGGACGATTGCGCCTGGGACGCACCATTGAAGTGCGATTTCGGGCAAATTGTGCCAGGGAGACCACTGCGACAAACTGGCGCATTATAGGGCGCTTCGCCTACTCGGACAAGGCCGCTACTTGACCAAGGGGCTAGCGCGCGACAAGTTTTTGTGCATCAGTACGGTGCTCGCCATCGGCCGCTTGACTGCGCCGCCGATGCGTGCAGCAGCGCCGCGGACGTTACTTGCGCTGCCGCGCGCGCCCGATCTTGTCGAGCGGAACCACGGCGTGGCCGAGCTCATCGACAGCCTGCTTGCCGCGCGGCGCCAGCTTCCAGGCATGGCCGTAGACGATCTCGAACGTAAGCGGGATCAGTCCCTCGGCATTGCGCTGGCGCTCCAGCGCGGCCAGCAGTGCTGCGTGCCAGCGGCGAGCGCGCAGCCCTCCCTGGCTCGCGCCAGCCGGCAGGCGCAGCCCGCCGAAGGCCTGCACTTCACGCAGCAAGGTCCGCGGCGACTCATAGGTGATCGTCAGCGTCTCCATGTCCATCACGGGCGTGGACCAGCCGCTGTGCACCAGCATGTCCCCGATATCGTGCATGTCGACGAAGCGCAGCGTGTGGGTGTCGCCGTCCACTTCGGCAAAGGCGGCGCGCAATTGCGCCAGCGTATCCGGCCCGAACAGTGAGAACAGGACCAGGCCTTCGTCGCGGGTGACCCGGTGCCACTCCGGGAAGACCCGGTGCGGCTCGGGGTGCCAGTGCAACGCCAGGTTGGACCACAACAGGTCGAAGCTGGCCGGGGCGAAGGGCAATGTGGCAAGATCGCCCTGCACCAGGTCGAAGGTCGGGCGCTTGCCAAGCAGACGCCCAAGCCACCCGGACTGGCGCTGGGGATCGCGCTGGGCCGCCTCGCGCAGCATGGCGCCGGAAATATCCATCCCGGCGATCTGCGCATCCGGGTACTGGGCACGCAGCGCGGCCAGGCCGCGCCCGTGGCCGCAGCCGATATCGAGCGCGCGCGCCGGCGCCAGCCGGATCATCTGCATGCGCTCCTGCATGCGCTGGCCAATCTCGCCCAGCAGGAAGTCCAGTTGGCTGAATCCGGCGCTGCGCCGGTCGAAGGCGAGGCGGGTCAGCCGCGTGGGCGGCAAATAGGCATCGGGGGAGTCGGCGTCATGCAGGGACACGGTCAAACCAGGCAGCAAGAAACTAAGAATGAGGATGACGGCCGGCGTGAGGCGGCGGTCGGGCATGCGGTGCGCGCGCCAGCGGGCGCCGCAACAGGATCGCAAGTATACGCGTCCACCGCCAGGCCTGCCGCCGGCGCCCCCGACGTGCCTCATGCGGCAGTCGCCCCCGTGCCGTGCCGCCTGGCGCGCCCGGGCGAAGGCACCCTGCGCCATCATGCGCGGCGCTTGCTGCGCACGCTCCTGCCAGCGGCTTGCGCACTTTGCGGCACTGTGCAGGACGAAACCGTCTGCGCAGGTTGCGCGCAAGAGTTGCTAACGCCGCTGCCGCGTTGCCGCTGCTGCGCCCGGCCGCTAGCGCGCACCGCCGGGCCAGGCGCAACCTCGCTCTGTGCCCAGTGCCGCTACGAGCCGCCGCCTTTCGACGACGCGCTGGTGCTGGGCGACTACGCCAGCCCGCAGGACGGCCTGGTGCTGGCCTTGAAGTTCGGCGGCGTGCTGCCGCTGGCGGACTGGCTTGGGGGCGAACTGGCGTGCCGCTGGCAGGCCGAGTCCGGAAGATCCGGCGTGGCCCTGCCCGATGTGCTGGCGCCGATCCCGCTGTCCGCGCAGCGCCTTGCCGAGCGTGGCTTCAACCAGTCCTGGGAAATCGCCCGGCCGCTGGCACGCCGGCTGGGCGTGCGCGCCGCGCCGACGCTGCTGGCGAGGCTGCGCGATACGCCGGCCCAAGCCACGCTGGACCTGCCCGCGCGGCAGGTCAACCTGCAGGATGCCTTCGGCCTCGGGTCCGGCCATGACGTTGCGGGCCGGCATGTCGGCCTGGTCGACGATGTGATGACCAGCGGCGCCACCTTGGGCGAAGCGGCGCGGGTCCTGAAAGCCAACGGCGCGGCGCGCGTGACGCTGGTGGTCGCCTTGCGCACGCCGTAGCGCAGCCCACAGGCCCGGCGTGACAGCCGGCCCACGGCAGGGTAAGCTGCCCAGCGTTTCACGGCTGCGGCGCCCCTGGCCCGCCCCTCCCCCATGTTCAATGTCGTCCTGGTCGAACCCGAGATCCCGCCAAACACCGGCAATGTGATACGGCTGTGCGCCAACACCGGTGCGCGCCTGCACCTTGTCAAGCCACTCGGCTTTCCGCTGGAAGACGCGCGCATGCGCCGAGCCGGCCTGGACTATCACGAGTACGCCAGCATGCGCGTGCACGAGAACTGGGACGCGCTGATGGAAAGCGAGCGACCCGACCCGACCCGCATGTTCGCGCTGACCACGCATGGCTCGACGCCCTTCGGCCAGGTCAGCTTCCAGCCCGGGGACTGGTTTGTGTTCGGCTCGGAAACGCGCGGGTTGGCGCCGGAGCGGCGCGAATGGTTTCCCACCGCGCAGCGCATCCGGCTGCCGATGCGGCCGGACAACCGCAGCCTCAACCTCTCCAATACCGTCGCGGTCGTGGTGTTCGAAGCTTGGCGCCAGAATGGCTTTGCCGGCGGCGCCTGAGGCCGCCACCGGCGCACTTCCTTATTCCGGCTGCACGCCCGCCACGTGGATCACCTTGTCCCAGCGCACCTTCTCGCTCGCCATGGTCTGGCGCAGCGATTGCGGCGCGGTGCCGGCCGGCACGAAATACTGAGCGCGCATCTTGGCGCGCACGTCCTCGCTGCCGATGATGGCCACCAGCTCACGATAGAGCCGGTCGATCACCGGCGCGGGCGTGCCCGCCGGGGCCAGCACTGCTTGCCATGAGATCGCCTCGAAGCCGGGATAGCCGGATTCCGCCACGGTGGGCACCGCGGGCAGCAGGCTGGTGCGCCCGCTGGTGGTGACCGCGATGATGCGCAGCTTGCCTGCAGTCACCAGCGGCATGGCGATGGCCGGCACCATGAAGCCGGCCTGCACCTGGCCGCCGACCATGGCGGTGGTGATCTGCGCGAACCCAGGATAGGGGATGTGCTGCAGGTCGATGCCGGCGGCCGCCTTGAGCTGCTCCATGGCCAGGTGGGCAGCGCTGCCGTTGCCTACCGACCCGTAGTTCAGCACACCCGGCCGGGAACGGGCCAGGGCCACGAACTCCCGCACGTCATGCACCGGCAGGCGGGCATCCACCACCAGCACATTGGGCGAAGTCGCCACCAGCGACACGGGGGCGAGCTGGCGCACAGGGTCGTAGCCGAGATGGCGCGACAAGGTGGGCGCGGTGACCAGCGGCCCATTGATGGTGAGCAGCAAGGTATAGCCGTCCGGGGCGGCCCTGGCCACCATGCCGGTGCCGATATTGCCGCCGGCACCCGGACGGTTCTCCACCACGACCGCTTGTCCGAGCGCTGGGGCCAGCTTCTCGGTCAGCAGGCGCGCGATCAGGTCGGGCGAGGACCCGGCTGGGAACGGCACCACCATGCGGATCGGCTTTACGGGCCAGGGCTGGGCGGATGCGGGCGCAGCCAGCGCGGTGCCAGCCACGCCAGGCATGGCACAGACGGCAAGGGCCTTCAGGACGCGGCGACGATCTTCCATTGCGCGCTCACTCATCGCGTGCATCGCGCTGAAGCAGCCGCGCCACCGCATCGGCGGCGGGCAGCCCCTCGAAGAGCACGGCACATACCGCGCGCGTGATCGGCATGTCGACGCCCTTGGCCGCGGCCAGCGCCGCCACGGCCTGCGCGCAGCGCACGCCTTCGGCAACATGGCCAAGCTCGGCCAGAATCTGCGCCAGCGTCTTGCCCTGCGCCAGTTGCTGGCCAACCTTGCGATTGCGCGAGAGGTCGCCCGTGGCGGTCAGGATCAGGTCGCCCATACCGGCCAGGCCCATGAAGGTTTCGACGCGCCCTCCCAATGCCATGCCGAGCCGGGTCATCTCGGCCAGGCCGCGCGTTACCAGCGCGGCGCGCGCGTTCAGGCCCAGGCCCAGGCCATCGCTGGCGCCAGTAGCAATCGCCAGCACATTCTTGACTGCGCCCCCCACCTCGGCGCCGACCAGGTCGTCGCTGCCGTAGATGCGCATGGCATGGTGATGGAATGCCTGCTGAGCGAACTCGGAGAGCGCCGGCGAAGTGCCCGCCACGGTCAGCGCGCAGGGCAGGCCCAGCGCCACTTCCCGGGCAAAACTAGGCCCGGTCAGCACGCCGTAGCTGGTGTCGGCGAGACGGCCGGCGACGGTGAGTTCTTCCCGCACCATCTGGTGCGGCAACGCATTGGTGCCTGCTTCGAAGCCCTTGCACAGCCAGAGCATGCGCAAGCCCCCGGCCTGGCTCGCGGCCAGCCTGCGCGTCATTTCGCGCAGGCCCGAAACCGGCGTGGCGACGATCACAAGGCCATCGGGTTCGACATCGGCATGCGCCGCGGCCCGCTCGAAATCGGGTTCCACCACGAGCCGCCCGGACAGCGGCACGCCGGGCAGGTAGGTAGCATTGACGCGGTCGGCGCCGATAGCGGCCAGCTGGGCGGCATCACGCCCCCACAGCACCACATCGTGGGCCGCGGCGGCATGGCTGGCGAGCGCGGTGCCCCAGGCACCTGCACCGAAGACAGTGATTTTCATGGCGGTTTGCCTCGCTTGTTCGGCCTCGAAACCTTAAGCCCTGAGCCTTAAGCCTTGCGCGCCACGAATGACGCGAACCGGAAAGACAAAACGGGGCCGAAGCCCCGTCTTTGCGACATCCTGCAGCAGGATCAGTGACGAGCCTGGCTGCCGTCGGGCATCACGATGCCGCTGTTGCCACCTTGCGCGGTTTCCGCTTCTTCCATCGCGGCCTGCAGGCGCTGTTCGTACAGGGCCTGGAAGTTGATTTCCGACAGATGAATGGCCTGGAAGCCGGCGCGGGTGATCACGTCGGCGATATTGCTACGCAGGTACGGGTAGAGAATGGTCGGGCAGGCAATGCCCAGCAGCGGGTCGAGCTGCTCCACCGGCACGTTGCGGATATCGAAGATGCCGGCCTGGTGGGCTTCCACCAGGAAGGCAACCTTGTCCTGCACCTTGGTGGTCACGGTACCGGTCACCACGACTTCGAAGATACCTTCCTGGAGCTGCGAGGCACCTACGTTCACCTGCACTTCCACGGCCGGCGCTTCGGTCTCGAGGAAGATGCCGGGCGAATTCGGCTGCTCGAGCGACATGTCCTTCAGGTACACGCGCTGGATGTTGAAGAACGGCTGGTCTTCCTGCTGATTGTTCTGCTGGTCGCTCATGAAAGGCTTCCGGAAAAATGGGCGTTGGGGGCCAGGCGAGCGGGACATTGGCACCATGGGCGGGATTGGCCCAGGGTGAACGGCCCGGGTCGGCACCCGGTTGGAAAACGTATATGGTACATGACGCGGGTGGCGAATTCACCCGCGGCGAGACAGGCTGCGCTTCAGGCGCCCAGCAGCGGCACCAGGCCACCCTGGCGATCGAGCGCCGAGAGGTCGTCGAAGCCACCGACATGGGTCTCGTCGATGTAGATCTGCGGCACGGTGCGGCGACCGGTGCGGCTCATCATTTCCTCGCGCTTGCCGGGCTCGCGGTCGATCAGGATCTTCTCGATCGCCTCGACGCCCTTGGCCTTCAGAAGGCGCTCGGCCATCTGGCAATACGGACAAACTACCGTGCTGTACATTACAACGCGGGCCATGCGCATCTCCTTGAAAAACGGAATCCGGCGGTTGGTCGGGTGCTCGCAAGCCGGGACAGCGGCGGCAACGGAGGACGTGCCCCCAGCGCCGCTTGCCTGCGCCGCTTACTTGACCACGGGCAGACCGGCTTGCTGCCAGGCGGCAAGGCCACCTTCGAGCGAATAGATCTCACTGTAACCGGCTTCCTTCAGGGCTGCTTGACCCTTGCCCGAGCGCTGGCCGGTCTGGCACACGACGATGATGGGGACGGACTTGTCCTTTGCAAGGCTGGCGGCACGGCTTGCCAGGTCGGAAAGTGGCGCACTCTTTGCTTGCGGCAGGTGGCCCTTGGCGTATTCGGTGGCTTCCCGGATATCCACAACCACGGCATTGCGCTTGTTGATCAGCTGGGTAGCGGCGGCCGGGTTGACGGTCTTGCCGGAGGTTCCGCGCGAGATGGCGGGCCACGCCAGCAGGCCGCCCGACACGACGGCGAGGGCGATCAAGGCAAGGTTGTTGTAGTCGGCGAAGAAATTCACGTTGGCATTCCGGTGGGTTGAGTCGGCGGCATTATAAAATAGACGGTTTGGCGCCCGCGACCCGCTATTGTCTCCTAGTTGACACATGTGCGGCGGTATGTGGCAGGGCGCACACAGGTTTCTCACGCTTTGGAAGCAGCATGTACAAACTCGTTCTCATCCGCCACGGCGAATCCACGTGGAATCTCGAAAACCGCTTCACCGGCTGGGTCGACGTCGACCTGACCGACACCGGCGTGGCCCAGGCCAAGCTGGGCGGCAAGCTGCTGCGCGAGGCAGGGCTGGCCTTCGATGTAGCCTACACCTCGGTGTTGAAGCGTGCCATCCGCACGCTGTGGCACGTGCAGGACGAAATGGACCTGATGTGGATTCCGGTCCGGAACGAATGGCGCCTGAACGAACGCCACTATGGTTCGCTGTCCGGCCTGAACAAGGCCGAGACCGCCGCCAAGTTCGGCAACGAGCAGGTGCTGGTATGGCGCCGCAGCTACGACACCCCGCCGCCGGCGCTCGACGCGGACGATCCGCGTGCGGCTTACGACGATCCGCGCTACGCGCAAGTGCCGCGCGAGCAGATTCCGCTGACCGAATGCCTGAAGGACACGGTCGAGCGCGTGCTGCCGCTATGGAACGAATCCATCGCCCCCGACATCAAAGCGGGGAAGCGCGTGGTAATCGCCGCCCATGGCAACAGCATCCGCGCGCTGGTGAAGTACCTGGACCAGATCTCGGATGACGACATCGTTGGCATCAACATCCCCAATGGCACCCCGCTCGTGTACGAGCTGGACGCAGACCTGCGCCCGCTGCGTCATTACTACCTGGGCGACCAGGAAGCGATCGCGGCCTCCCTGGCCGCCGTGGCGAACCAAGGCAAGGCAAACTGAGGCCCAGGCCGGGCGCGCGCCGCGAGGCTCGCCCGGCCGTCTCAGGCAGTGGACCAGGCCTTTTTTGCTGCTCCCTCTTATACTGTCGGACAAATCCGGCCGGTGCGATGCGCCAGGCCGGCTCCGACACAGCACAATCCTCACACGTTCAGGCAGCCCTCATGCGTAAGACGCTCAAGAACATCAGTCTTGTTACTGCCGGACTCGTTGCCGGCGTGCTCGCCACGCTGCAACTATCGGCCACGGCGCAGAATTCGCCGGGGCCGCTCCCGCTGGAGCAGTTGCGCTTGATGGCCGACATCTTCGGCCAGATCAAGCGCGAATATGTCGAGCCGGTGGATGACAAGAAGCTGCTGACCGAAGCCATCAAAGGCATGGTCGCCAGCCTGGATCCGCATTCGGCCTATCTGGACGAGAAGGACTTCAAGGAACTGCAGGAAGGCACGCGCGGACGCTTCGCCGGCCTGGGGATCGAAATCTCGCAGGAAGAAGGGCTCGTCAAGGTGATCAACCCGATCGAAGACACCCCCGCCTTCCGCGCCGGCATCCAGCCCGGCGACCTGATCACCCGCATCGACGACAAGCCTGTGCGCGGCCTGCCACTGGAGCAGGCAGTCAAGCGCATGCGCGGCGAGCCGGGCACCAAGGTCACGCTGACCATCTATCGCAAGAGCGACGAGCGCACCTTCCCGGTGTCGATCACGCGTGCGGAGATCCGCGTGCAGTCGGTCAAGGCCAAGCTGATCGACAATGACCGCCTCGCCTGGGTCCGCCTGACCAGCTTCCAGGAACGCACGGTGGCCGACCTGGGCAAGAAACTGGACGAACTGGCCCAGAAGAACCCCAACCTGAAGGGCGTGATCCTGGACCTGCGCAACAACGGCGGCGGCGTGCTGCAAGGCGCGGTCGGCGTGGCGGCAGCCTTCCTGCCCGACGACGTGACCGTGGTCTCGACCAATGGCCAGGTGCCCGATGCCAAGCGTGTCTACAAGACCACGTTCAACAACTACCGGCTGTCCTCGCTCGAGGACGATCCGCTCAAGGACCTGCCGGCGCTGTATAAAAAGATCCCGATGGTGGTGTTGACCAACGCCTACTCGGCGTCGGCGTCCGAAATCGTTGCCGGCGCGCTGCAAGACCACAAGCGCGCGCTGATCATGGGCAAGACCACGTTCGGCAAGGGCTCCGTGCAGACCGTGCGCCCGCTCACCAACGACACCGGCATCAAGCTGACCATCGCGTACTACTACACGCCGACGGGCAAGTCGATCCAGGCCAAGGGCATCCGCCCGGACATCCCGGTCGACCAGAACCCGGAAGGCGATCCTGACGACGCGCTGATCACCCGCGAGATCGACACCGAGCGCCACCTGCACAACAAGCAGGAATCGGAAGAGCCCGAGATGAACGAGCGCGAGCAGCGCCGCGTCGAGGAACTGCGCCGCCTCGAGGAAGAAAACGCCAAGAAAACGCCGGAAGAACGCGACAAGGAACGCAAGAAGAAGCCGATCGAGTTCGGCTCGGCCGAGGACTTCATGCTGCAGCAAGCCATTGCCCAGCTCGAAGGCCAGCCGGTCAAGCGCTCCAAGTCCAAGCTTGAAGCCGTGGCCACGTCGGACAAGCCGTCCAAGCCTGCGGCAACCAAGGCGGCTACCCCGGCCAAGCCGGCCAGCAAGGCACCAGCCGGCGCGCCGCCGGCCAGCGCCCCGATGGGCACGCCGCTGGGCACGCCGACCGGCAAGGCCCCCTGAAATCCTGATGAATAACAGCGGCCCCGCGGGGCCGCTTTTGCATTGCACGCCATGAACGACGCATGAACGACGATCAACTGCTGCGCTATTCGCGGCATATCCTGCTCGACGAACTCGGCATCGAGGGCCAGAGCCGGTTGCTCGCCAGCCACGCGCTGGTGATCGGCGCGGGCGGCCTGGGCGCTGCCGCCCTGCCCTACCTGGCCTCGGCCGGCGTGGGCACCATCACCGTGGTCGATGACGACGTGGTCGATCTGACCAACCTACAGCGCCAGGTGATCCACACCACCGCCAATGTCGGACGCCCCAAGGTGGAATCGGCGCGGGAGGGCATGCTGCGCATCAACCCGGGCATCGACGTGCGCCTGGTACAGGCGCGCGTGGGCGCCGCAGAGTTAGCGCGCCTGGTGGCCGATGCCGACGTGGTGCTCGATTGCTGCGACAACTTCGACACGCGCCAGGCCGTCAACCGCGCCTGCGTCCAGCACAGCGTGCCCCTGGTGTCCGGCGCGGCCCTGCGCTTCGACGGGCAGATCAGCGTGTTTGACCACCGCCAGCCGGGCGCGCCCTGCTATGCCTGCCTGTTCCCGCCCTCGCAGCCGGCGCAGGAAGTGGCTTGCGCCACCATGGGCGTGTTCGCGCCGCTGGTGGGAATGGTGGGCACGGTGCAGGCGGCGGAGGCCCTCAAGCTGCTGATGGGCGTCGGCACCACCCTGGCCGGCCGCCTGTTGATGGTCGATGCGCTTGGCATGGAATGGACCACGATGCGCCTCGCGCGCGTGGCCGATTGCGAAGTCTGCGGTGGCGCGCACGCGCAGGCCGCCCCCTAGGCGGCCTGCGCGCGTTCAGGCGCGGGTGCGCTCACGCAGGAAAGCCAGCACCGCGGCGCGCTCGCCGCGGAACACGATCCTGGCCTCGCGCTGTTCGCGCTGGTAGGCGTACATCGGGTCGTAGTATTGCTGCAGCAGCAAGGCGATCCAGCCCAGATGCAGGTCGGTCTCGCCCGTTTCCTCCTGGCGCGCCAGCGCTTGGTCCAGCAAGTCCGAGAGCCGCTCGTAGCGCGTGCCGCCGAGCCGCTTGGCAATGGCCGCCATGGCATCGCGCAGGCGCGCCGCGTAAGCGGCGAAACCTGCCTGCTCACCCAGTGCCGCCATGAACTCCCCCGACAGACCGAGCACGTAGTCTTCCAGCACGCGGCGCACGCGCGCCTCGAAGGACTCCTCCAGCCAGACCAGCGGCGCTACCTGAATCGCCTGATAGAAGGCCTGCGGCAGGTTGCGCGCGCCGATGAAGCGCCCCTCGTCCTCGACCACCAGCGCCGGCAGCCCGGCCGCGCGATGGCGCAGCAGCGAAATCGCCAGGCCATTCTCGAAATCGATCTGCGTGGGCTGCGCCACCGTGCGCCGGCCAAAGCTGGACCCGCGGTGGCGAGCCTGGCCCTCCAGGTCGATGGCGGCGTCCCGGCTGCCGCTCGGGCCCGTGACCAGGTCAGCGATCAGCTCGGTCTTGCCGCTCCCGGTCATGCCGCCCAGCACCAGCAGGCTGCATTCGGCGGCGGCCGCATCCAGGGTCTCGATCAGGAAGCCGCGCATCGCCTTGTAGCCGCCCGTCACACGCGGATAAGCGATGCCGGCGTCCTCGCGCAGCCATTGCTGCACGATCTGCGAGCGCAGGCCGCCGCGGAAGCAATACAGGTAGCCGTCGGGATGCGCCCGCGCAAAGGCCGCCCAGCCCGCGGTTCGCGCCGCGCGGATTTCGCCGGTCACCAACTGGTGGCCCAGCGCGAGCGCGGCCTGCGGCCCTTGTTCCTCATAGCACAAGCCAACCTGGTGCCGCTCGGCATCGTCCATCAGCGGCAGGTTGACCGCGCCCGGAAACGCGCCGCGCGCGAACTCCACCGGCGCGCGCGCATCGAGCAGCGGCGCGCCGGAAAGAAAGAGCTGGCGAAAGTCGGCCGTATCCTCGCGCATCAGATCACCTCGACGGCGTACCGGCCCTGCTCGACGAACTCGCCGACCGGCGCCAGTGCCAGGCCGAACTCCGCGCAGGCGGCATGGAAACCGGCCTCGCCGGCAGGCTCGACCGCCACCAGCAAGCCTCCGCTGGTCTGCGGATCGCACAGCAAGGCGCGCTGCACCTCGCTCAACGCGCCGCCCCGGTTGTCGATCCCGGCGCCGATCCGTGCGCCGTAGCTATCGAAGTTGCGCTGGGTGCCGCCGGGCACGCAACCGGCCTCGACGTAGCGCAGCACTTCCGGCAGCAACGGCACGGCGGCGTGGTCAAGACGCGCCGTGAGGCGGCTGCCGTCTGCCATCTCGACAAGGTGCCCGAGCAGGCCAAAGCCGGTCACATCCGTCATGGCCCGCACGCCGGCCAGCTTGCCGAAGCGGCTGCCCGGACGATTGAGCACGCACATCCAGTCGCGAGCCAGGTGGATATCCTCGGCGCGCAGCTTACCCTGCTTCTCGGCAGTGGTCAGCACGCCGATGCCCAGCGGCTTGGTCAGGTACAGACGGCAGCCGGCGGTCGCGGTGTCGTTGCGTTTCAGGTGCGCGCGGTCGACCACGCCCGTCACCGCAAGCCCGAAGATGGGCTCCGGAGCATCGATGGAATGCCCGCCGGCAAGCGGGATGCCCGCTTCCTCGCAGGCACGGCGCCCACCCGCCACCACCTCACGCGCCACCTCGGGCGGCAGCAGCTTGACCGGCCAGCCGAGGATGGCGATGGCCAGCAGCGGATCGCCTCCCATGGCGTAAATGTCGCTGATGGCGTTGGTGGCAGCGATGCGTCCGAAGTCGAACGGGTCATCGACGATCGGCATGAAGAAATCGGTGGTGGAGACCACGCCACGGCCCTCCTCCAGCCCATCCAGCGCATAAACCGCCGCATCGTCGCGCGAGGCATTGCCGACCCACAGGCGCGGATCGAGATGCTGGTTGCCGCTGCCGGCAAGAATCACGTCGAGCACCTGCGGCGAAATCTTGCATCCGCAGCCGGCACCATGGCTGTACTGCGTCAGGCGGATCGGGTCTGCCATGATGCTGGCTCCTGTCGTTTGGTTTGGTCTGGTGTGGTGTGGTGCGATGCCGATTCGGCCCCCTTCTGCGCAGCATAGGCGGATCGCGCTCAAGCTGGCGCGAACACCGGCCCTGGCAAGGGCGGTCAGGCTGGGTGAAGAATGGGAATCTGAATGATAAGGGTTACCGCCAGGATGCGGGCGGAACCGGCAGCACCGAGTGGCGCCGCGCGGTTGCGGCCACTGGGTTCTTGCGAACCTGCGGCCGGCTGCTGGGCGGCTTATTGCTCGCCCGGCTCCATCTGCGATTGCAGATAGTTCGGCAGGCCAACCTTGTCGATCAGGTCGAGCTGCGTCTCGAGGAATTCGATGTGCTCTTCGGTATCGGTCAGGATCTCGACCAGGATCTCGCGGCTGACATAGTCGCCCACCGATTCGCAATACGTAATGCCTTCCTTGACGGTGGCATGCGCGCCTTGCTCGAGCTTCAGGTCGCACTTGAGCATTTCCGGGGTGTCTTCGCCCAGCAGCAACTTGTTGAGGTCCTGCAGATTGGGCAGGCCGTCAAGCATCAGGATGCGATCGATCAGGCGATCAGCATGCTTCATCTCGCCAATGGATTCCTTGTACTCGATATCGCCGAGCTTCTTCAGGCCCCAGTGGCGGTACATGCGAGCGTGCAGGAAGTATTGGTTGATCGCGGTCAGCTCGTTCTTCAGCTGCGCGTTCAGATGCTGGATGACCTTCTTGTCACCTTTCATTGGAGGCTCCTTGTTGCAACGGGCCCCCGCAAAAACGCGAAGCGGCGCAAGGCGCGCCGCAGGCAGTCAAAACAAGCGAACACGCGCCGCAACCTGAAAGTTGCAGCGAGTTTAAGCAACCAGCTCAGTGCGCCGGTCGTTCGCGACTGCCGGGTCCCGAGTGTCCATTATGGCACGTGGGCCCGACGACGAACAGGAAGAAATGGGCACGACCTGGATGGTGGAGACCTTGACGTTGCGTACCGCCGCGACGCCTTCGCAAAGCACCTGTTGGGCGCATTCGCGGCAGCGGCCACAGCAGGTGCCAACACCTAGCGTTTCAGCCAGCTCGTCGAGCGTGGACACGCCTAGATGCACAGCACCATGAATTTCTCGGTCGGTAACCTGATTGCAGATGCAAACGTACACAAATCCCTCCTTGGGAGAGGGGTGACACCGGCATGTCACCCGCGATGTACGCCAGAATATCAGAGATCGAAAATGATAACAATTCCCATTAAGCTACAAAAGGTACATGCCAAGAGCGCGGCACTTAGCTCGGATATTGCAAAGACCGGGAACGTCACAACCTGCAGAAAAGTGCCTTAAAATACATCTTCACAGCGTTGGATTTTCGTAAAAACCTTAACGGAATCAGGGTTGTCAGAGCAGTTTCAACGCGCAAGCGAGCTCCTCCGGCTCGTAAGCGGTCAGCACCTGCTCCACCAGCCGCTCCAGCCTCTCGCAGTCGGCATGCAGGACTTCCTGCTTGACCCGCAGCAACTGCGAGGGATGCATCGAGAACTCGCGCAGCCCCATGCCCAGCAGCAGGCGCGTCATGGCGGGATCCCCGGCCATCTCGCCGCACACAGCCACCGGCACGCCAGCGTGGTTGGCCTCGCGGATGGTGCGGGCGATCAGTTGCAGCACCGCCGGGTGCAGCGGGTCGTAGAGATGCGCCACGGCATTGTCGGCGCGGTCGATGGCCAGCGTGTACTGGATCAGGTCATTGGTGCCGATGGAGAGAAAATCCATGCGCCGCAGGAACAGCGGCAGCATCAGCACGGCGGCCGGGATCTCGATCATCGCCCCGACCTTGATGTTGGGGTCGAACGCTTGGCCGCGCGCGTCGAGCTGGCGCTTGGCCTGCGCGATCAGGTCCAGGGTCTGGTCGATCTCGCGGGCATGCGCCAGCATCGGGATCAGGAGCCGCACCGGGCCAAAGGCCGAGGCACGCAGCAGCGCGCGCAACTGGGTCAGGAACATGGCCGGCTCGGACAGCGACCAGCGGATCGCGCGCAAGCCCAGCGCCGGATTGAGGGCCGTCTCGAAATCGTCGCCGCGGCCATCCCGGCCGTCGCGGCCATCCAGTGGTTTGTCGGCACCGATGTCAATGGTGCGGATCGTGACGGGCAGCCCGTGCATGGCGTCCACCGCGCCGCGGTACGCCTCGAATTGCTCCTCCTCGTCGGGCAGCTCGCCACGCCGGTTCATGAACAGGAATTCGGAGCGGAACAGGCCCACGCCAACCGCACCCGCAGTCAGCGCCGCGGTGGCATCTTCCGCCATCTCGATGTTCGCCAGCAGGTCGATCTCGAGCCCGTCCAGCGTCACCGCAGGCGTATGGCGCAGGCGCTGCAGGCGCTTCTTTTCCAGCGCGCGCTCGCTCTGCCGGTGGCGGTACTCCTCGAGGATGATCGCGGACGGATCCACGATGACCAGGCCCGCATCGCCGTCGATGATGACCCAATCGTCCTGGCGGATCAGCTCACTGGCGCTCTGCACGCCTACGGCGGCGGGGATGTCGAGGCTGCGCGCCACGATGGCGGTATGGGAAGTGCGCCCGCCAAGGTCGGTCACAAAGCCGTGGAACACGGTGTGGCGGAACTGCAGCATGTCCGCCGGCGAGATGTCGTGGGCGACCACGATCACGCCGGGCGCGGGCTCGCCGTCAGGAGCCAGGGAGGAAGGTGGCACCGGGGCCGGGGCCAACACGGCCGCGCCGGCCAGCACCTTGAGGATGCGCTCGACCACCTGACGGATGTCCGCCTTGCGTTCGCGCAGGTATTCGTCCTCGATTTCGTCGAACTGGCGCATCAGCTCTTCGAGCCGCGTGGTCAGCGCCCATTCGGCGTTGTAGCGCCGGTTGCGGATCAGCGCCTCGGGCTCGCGCGCCAGCGCCTCGTCATCCAGGATCATGGCATGCACGTCGAGGAAGGCGCCCAGTTCTTCCGGCGCCTCGCGCGGCAGATCCCGCTTGAGCGTGACCAGCTCGGCCCGCACCGCCGCGCGCGCCGAACGCAGGCGCTCGACCTCGGCATCAAGCCGGTCTTCGTCGACCAGGTAATGGGAGACATCAAGCGCGGCAGGCGCCAGCAAATGCGCGCGCCCGATGGCGACGCCGCGCGAAACCGGGATGCCGTGCAGGGCAAATGGCATGTACCGCTCCGTCAGGAACGTTTAAAAAATCTGGCCAGGGCCAGCCACCTTGGAAACGGCTTCAGGATGCGGCGAAGCGACCCCGGCCAGGCCCGCCGCCACGCTCGGCACTGCCGCCTTTCATCCCGTACCCGGCCTCCTACTCCCCTTCGCCGAAGCGATTGGCGATGAGCGCCAGCAACGCGTCCATGGCCTCTTGCTCATCGGGTCCGTCGGTCTCGATGGTCACGGTGGAGCCGATGCCGGCGGCCAGCATCATGACACCCATGATGCTTTTGGCGTCGACCTGCCGACCATTGCGCGACATCTTGACCTGACTGACGAAGTTGCCCGCCAGTTGCGTCAGCTTGGCGGAAGCACGGGCATGCAGCCCAAGCTTATTGATTATGTTGGTGTCCCTCTGCAGCATATTTGTCGGGATGATTTGCGATCTGGTTCTGGACGGTGGTGGAGCCTACCTGCAGCACACCCTGCGAGCCCCCCGCCAGCGCCTTGAGGGCAAGCTGGTCGAGTTTCTCGGCACGGTAGCAGATGGCGCGCACCAGCATGGGAAGGTTGACGCCGGCAAGCACCTTGACGCGGCCCGGCTCGGCGAGGCGCGCGGCAATGTTGGCCGGCGTGGCGCCAAAGATATCGGTCAACACCAGTGCGCCGTTGTCTTCGCAGACTTCGGCCAGGCGGCGCCGGGCCTCGGCCAGCACGGCGGCGGGCTCCGCGTCCGGCATGACGTCGATCGCCTCGAGCCGTTGGGGCTGGCCGCAATAGACGTGGGCGGCGCACTCGCGCAATGCCGAAGCCAGCGGGGCGTGCGCGATGATCAGGATGCCTGCCATGGTGGTGAATCCGTTGGATTGACGCGATTGTAGCAGGCAGCCCGCCCGTGATTCAGCGCGAACGCGCCTGTACCGCGTGCTCGAGGGCGTCGATGAACATGGCAGCCACCTGGAACCCGGTCTGCTGCGTGATTTCCTGGAAGCACGTCGGGCTGGTCACATTGACTTCGGTCAGGTAGTCGCCGATCACGTCCAGCCCAACCAGCAGCAGGCCTTGTTCCCACAGGCCCGGGGCCAGCGCCTCGGCGATCTCGCGATCGCGTGCCGAGAGCTCCTGGGCACGGCCGGTGCCGCCCGCCGCCAGGTTGCCGCGCACTTCGCCGTCCTTGGGAATACGCGCCAGCGAGTACGGCACGGGCACGCCGCCGATCAGCAGGATGCGCTTGTCGCCGTCCTTGATCTCGGGAATATAACGTTGCACCATCAGGGTGCGCGCACCGTTCTCCCCCAGCGTCTCGATGATGGCGCCAAGATTCAGGCCATCCGCGCCAACCCGGAAGATGCCCATCCCGCCCATGCCATCAAGCGGCTTTAAAATCACATCGCGATGCTCCGCGTGGAACGCGCGAATACGATCCGCGTCACGGGTGACCAGGGTCGGCGTGATGTATTCGGGATAGCGGGCTATCGCCAGCTTTTCGGAATGGTCGCGGATCGCCTGCGGCTTGTTGAACACATTGGCGCCCTGCGACTCGGCCAGCTCCAGCAGCCAGGTGCTGGTCACATATTCCATGTCGAAGGGCGGATCCTTGCGCATCACGATCGCATCGAAGCCGGTCAGTGGCTGCAGGCCCGGCTCACCCACGCGGTACCAGTCATGGGCGTCGCCCGTTAGCTGCAGCGGGCGCACCACCGCCTCGACCTGATGGGCCGACAGCGACAGTTGCGACTGCAGGCAGGCAAACAGCTCATGGCCGCGCTCGACCGCCTCCACCATCATGGCGTAGGTCGAGTCCTTGTAGGTCTTGAAGGTGTCCAGCGGGTCGGTAATAAACAGAATGCGCATGTTGGCTCGTCCCGGTCGCAGCGTTTGTCTCAGAGAATCGGATTGGGGTCGGTCTTCTCGAGTTCCAGCGACGCCGCCAGCAAAGCCAGCCGCGCCACCACACCATACATATAGAAGCGGTTCGGCACGGCCGCGCCCGGTTTGGCATGGCTGTCCGGAATGCCGTTGGGCGCGAACGCCAGCGGCACGAAATGCGCGCCCGGCGCATTCAGGTTCTCGTCGTTGCCGCGGCCGGTATGGACGCGGTAGAAGCCACCGACCACATAGCGGTCGATCATGTATACCACCGGCTCGGCCACCGCCTCGTTGACCTTCTCGAAGGTGTGCACGCCTTCCTGGATGATGACGTCGTTGACCTCAAGGCCTTCCTTGACGACGCTCATCTTGTTGCGTTCCTTGCGGTTCAGCCCCTTGATCTCGGACGCATCCTTGATGGTCATGATGCCCATGCCATAGGTGCCGGCATCGGCCTTGACCACGACATACGGCGTTTCCTTGATGCCGTACTCGCGGTACTTCTTGGCGATCTTCTTGAGCACGCCTTCGACCGAGTCGGCCAGCGCCTCCTCGCCAATGCGCTCATGGAAATCGATGCCCCCGCACTTGGCGAAGTACGGGTTGACCATCCACGGATCCACGTCGATCAGCTTGGCGAACTTCTTGGCGACTTCGTCATAGGCCGAGAAATGGCTCGACTTGCGGCGCGTGGACCAGCCCGCGTGCAGCGGCGGCAGCAGGTATTGCTCGTTGATGTTCTCCAGGATCGGGGGAATGCCGGCGGAGAGATCGTTGTTGAGCAGGATCGAGCAGGGATCGAAGTCCTTCAGGCCCAGGCGGCGGCCACGCGCGCCAAGGCGGGCCAGCGGCTCCACCACCAGCGTCTGGCCATCGGGAAGCTCGATCGGCGTGGGTTCGGTGATGTCTTCGGACAGCGAGCCCAGGCGGACGTTCAGGCCGGCCTGGCGCATGATCAGCGACAGCCGCGCCACGTTCTGCAGGTAGAACATGTTGCGGGTGTGGCGCTCGGGGATCAGCAGCAGGTTCTTGGCGTCGGGGCAGATCTTCTCGATCGCCGCCATCGCCGCCTGGACTGCCAGCGGCAGCATTTCAGGCGCCAGGTTGTTGAACCCGCCCGGGAACAGGTTGGTATCGACCGGGGCCAGCTTGAAGCCGGCGTTGCGCAGGTCGACCGAACAGTAGAACGGAGGCGTATGTTCCTGCCATTCCAGCCTGAACCAGCGCTCGATGGACGGCGTCGCATCCAGGATCTTTTTTTCCAGCTCGAGCAGTGGACCGTTCAGCGCGGTGATGAGATGCGGGACCATAAACATCCTATTGATCGTCTTTATCGTTCGCCCAGATTGTAGAGGAACGGCCAATTGGCTGCTGGCGCCGCCTGAATAAGCATATGCGAGCGCCGGCATAAGGGATAAGGGATACGGATATGGGGATGGGGGCCCGGAATAAAAGGGGGAGGCCCTAAGAGGAATCCGAAGCACTTCCGGGCGGCCTGCCAGCAAGGCCGGGAGGCAAAAAAAAGCGCGACCGGAGCCGCGCTTTCAAATGGCCTGACAGATACGGGGAGCGTTCTGCAGGTGGAGGAAACTGCCTCACTGGCACTGTATGTGCGCCCCCCCTCAAAAACAATTGAAGCTTTTTAAGATCGGATTTAAGCACTTTGCGAAAAAGCCGCCGGCTCCGCTTTCCGCCTGGCCCGGCCGCCCGCGGCGGACGCCTGAAATGAAAAAAGCCCGGCACAAGGCCGGGCGAAACTCCTGAGAGAAGATTCCCAATCAGCTCTCCAGCACAACACCTTTACGATCAGGCTTCATACGCGGTCTCGCCGTGCGAGGTGATGTCCAGGCCCTCGCGTTCTTCTTCTTCCGGCACCCGCAGGCCGATCAGCATATCCACCAGCTTGAAGGCGACGAAGGCCACCACACCCGACCACACGATGGTGGTGAGCACGCCTTCGAACTGGATCCACACCTGGCCCGCGATCGAATAATCGTCCGAGACCTTGTTGGCCACGTAGTCATAGACACCCGTGCCGCCCAGGCTCGGCGCGGCGAACACGCCGGTCAGCAGCGCACCCAGGATGCCGCCCACGCCGTGCACGCCGAAGACGTCGAGCGAGTCGTCCATGCCCAGCAGCTTCTTCAGGCCGGTCACGCCCCACAGGCACAGCAGGCCGGCGGCGATGCCGATCACGATCGAGCCCATCGGGCCGACGAAGCCGGCCGCCGGGGTGATGGCCACCAGGCCAGCCACTGCGCCCGAAGCGCCACCCAGCATCGAGGGCTTGCCCTTGCTGATCCATTCGCCGAAGGTCCAGGACAGCACGGCGGCGCAGGTCGCCAGCAGAGTGTTGACGAAAGCCAGTGCGGCCGAGCCGTTGGCTTCCAGCGCCGAGCCGGCGTTGAAGCCGAACCAGCCGAACCACAGCAGCGAGGCGCCCACCATGGTGAAGGTCAGGCTGTGCGGACGCAGGGCCTCACGGCCAAAGCCGATCCGCTTGCCGAACATGAAGGCACCCACCAGGCCAGCCACGGCTGCATTGATGTGCACCACCGTGCCGCCAGCGAAGTCGAGCGCGCCCTTCTGGAACAGCCAGCCACCCTTGGCCGTGGCTGCCGCGCCGGCTGCCGCGTCGGTGTACAGGTCAGGACCAGGCCAGAACCAGACCATGTGGGCCATCGGGATGTACGAGAAGGTGAACCACAGGACCACGAAGACCAGCACCGCCGAGAACTTGGCGCGTTCGGCGAAAGCGCCGATGATCAGGCCGCAGGTAATGGCTGCGAAGGCGCACTGGAAGGCGAAGTAAGCCAGTTCCGGTACCACCACGCCCTTGGAGAAGGTGGCAGCCACGGCATCGACATTGAGCCCCTTCATGAAGAGCCGGTCGGTGCCGCCAAAGAAGGCGTTACCCTCGGTGAAGGCGAAGCTGTAGCCGTAGATGGCCCACAACAGCGAAACCAGCGAGAAGATCACCAGGCACTGCATCAGCACCGACAGCATGTTCTTCGAGCGGACCAGGCCACCGTAGAACAGCGCCAGGCCAGGCAGCGTCATCAGGATCACGAAGGCCGTGGAGACCAGCAGCCACGCGGTATCGCCCTTGTTGGGCACCGGTGCCGGTGCTGCGGCAGGGGCGGCAGCCTCTGCTGGCGCAGCTGCCGCCGCCGCTGCCGCGGGAGCGGAGGCAGCTGCAGGTGCGGCCGTGGCGGCGGCGGCCGGCGCGGAGGCTTCGGCCGCGGGCTTGTCCTGCGCCATGGCGTGGGTGGACAGGCCGATGCCGGCCGTGCCCAAGGCCAGCGCCATGGCGCCGGTTGTCAGGATGCGCTTGAACCAGGATTTCATTGTGATTAACCTCTTATCGTTGGGCTGTGCGTCACAGCGCGTCGCCGCCGGTCTCGCCGGTGCGGATGCGGATGACCTGCTCGATCGGTGCGACGAAGATCTTGCCGTCGCCAATCTTGCCGGTGCGCGCCGATTTCTCGATCGCCTCGATGGCCCGGTCGACCACGTCGTCCGGGACGGCCACTTCGATCTTCACCTTGGGCAGGAAATCCACGATGTACTCCGCGCCCCGATACAGCTCGGTATGGCCCTTCTGGCGGCCGAAGCCCTTGACTTCAGTCACGGTGATGCCGGACACGCCCACGTCCGAGAGCGCTTCGCGCACCTCGTCGAGCTTGAACGGCTTGATGACGGCGATGATCAGTTTCATCCGATTTCTCCTCTGAGCGGGACGGCCCGGCCTCGCGTCCGGCGCCCGCTCGACCTGATGCGTGTTTAGAAAGTCTTGGTGATCGAAGCCCAGGCTGTAGCCTTGCCGACGTAGCGGCCCGGTACATTGGTATAGGCCGATTTGTGCGCATTGGTGTCGATATAAGCGATCGCCAGTGCGAAGCCCTTGCCCAGGTCCTTGGTCAGCCCGAGCTTCCAGTCGGTGTATGAGGCGCTGTTCACGTGCTTCACGTTCTGGTAGCCGACGTGGGCATTGAGCGTCAGGTCCCAGAAGTTCAGCGGCACATTGGCCGACAGGTCGGCGTAGTAGCTGTACTTGCTGTCAGCGAAGCCGAACAGGTTGGTCAGTGCCTGCGAGTACTTGAAGAACACCGGGCCAGCGCCGGCGCCGACATACAGTTCCGTGGTGTACGGGCGGGTGAAGCCGTTCGGGTAATCGCCCGGGTAGTAGTACTGCAGCACGCCAGCGTCATAGTTCCACTCCAGGCCGGCCAGCGTCACCGTGTTCTTGAAGCCGCCGTAGAAGTCCATCTCGATCGGTGCCGAGACTTTCGGATTGCTGTCGCCGAGCCAGCTGATGCTCGAGTTCCAGTTACCCACATAGAAGCCGCTCGAATGCGAGTAGTCGAAACCGCCCTGGATGGCCGGGCGGCGGTTGGTCTGCATCAAACCGCGATAGCGATACTCACTGGCCAGGGTCACGTTGGCGGTGAAGGTGTGCGGCGAAGCCTCGGCGGCGGCGGCGGCGTCGGTAGGTGCACCGCCCTCCTGCGCACTGCTCTGGGCGAAGGCGGCGGGGGCGAGCCCGCAAAGCACAACTGCACTGGCGCTGACTGCAAGGGCCAACTTCTTCATGGGTTTGTTCTCCTTTTCCTCTGGCTCGGTACTCGTGTGTTTGAAAGTAGTTTGTAAAACGAGGCTCCTGCCACCATTACTGCAACTGCCGTGCCAGGAGGGAACCGTGGCGTGAAAGCGTCATTTTGTGCGCAAAAAGACATCAAATTGGACGAGGCCGACTGTCTCCCAGCGAACTTACTGACGTTAAAAGGTGTTACCAGCCCGCGCTGGCGCTTTCCCGGGGACGCTTGAAGCGTGATAATCGGCCCATGCTGGCGGCAAGTGCCGTGCACGCACCGCGTTTGCCCACACCCCGTTTCGGTGCACCGCGATGCAGCACGCCGAATCCCGCCCACCCAGTTATCCGCACCAAGGCGGTGCAAAAGGAGAACCAGTATGAAACCCACCGATCTCTTCAACGATTTCCAGGCCAAGATCAGCGAAGCCCTGCGCAATTCGCCGGCCAAGGACATCGAAAAAAACGTTCGCAGCATGATGACGCAGGGGTTTTCCAAGCTCGACCTGGTCACCCGCGAGGAATTCGACGTCCAGTCGCAGGTGCTGGCGCGCACCCGCGCGCGCCTGGAGGAACTGGAAGCCCGCGTGCAGGCGCTGGAAAGCCGCTCGACAGGCGGCTCCGACACGCCTGTCTCGGGCTGAAGCCCTTGCCGCGTCCCGTGTTTGCTCCAGGGGCCCGATGACCCCGGGCGCAGCCCTCGACCGCCAGAATGGCCGCCGTATTCCGGCGGCCATTTTCGTTAACACTTCCTTGATGCTTTTCGGAGTGAGATGAGCCTCGCCCTCCTGCGTAGCCGGGCGCTGACCGGACTCGAGGCACCGCTGGTGTCGGTCGAGGTGCACCTGGCCAACGGCCTGCCCGCCTTCAATATCGTCGGGTTGGCCGATACCGAAGTGCGCGAGAGCCGCGAGCGGGTGCGCGCGGCGATCCTCAACAGCCAACTCGAGTTTCCCAGCCGGCGCATTACGGTGAATCTGGCGCCAGCCGACCTGCCCAAGGAGTCCGGGCGCTTTGACCTGCCGATCGCGCTCGGCATCCTGGCCGCAAGCGGGCAAGTCCCGCTGGATGGCCTGGATGCCAGCGAGTTCGCCGGCGAGCTGTCGCTGTCCGGCGAATTGCGCCCCGTGCGCGGGGCACTGGCCATGGCCATGGGCCTGGGGCGCGACAACGCGGCACGGCAAGCCGCTGGCGAAGGCCCGGCGCGCAGCTTCGTGGTGGCGGCGGAAAACGCGCCCGAGGCGGCCCTGATTGACGGCGTCACGGTATATGCGGCGCGCTCCCTGCTGGAAGTCTGTGCTCACCTTGGCCCCCTGCCCACGGACCGCCTGGCACGCGCGGAGCCGCTGGTGGAGATCGCGGCAGGAGACCCGGCTGGCCCGGACATGCGTGACGTGCGGGGCCAGGCGCAAGCGCGCCGCGCCATGGAGATCGCGGCGGCGGGCCAGCATTCGGCATTGCTCGTCGGTCCGCCCGGCACCGGCAAGTCCATGCTGGCCCAGCGCTTTGCCGGCCTGCTGCCACCCATGACGCTGGACGAAGCGCTAGAATCCGCCGCGGTGCAGAGCCTGACCGCCGCCGGCTTCCATCCCGCCCGCTGGCGTGAGCGGCCCTACCGCTCGCCGCACCACACCGCGTCGGCGGCGGCGCTGGTGGGCGGTGGCAGCAATCCCCGGCCGGGCGAGATCTCGCTGGCCCACCAAGGTGTGTTGTTCCTGGATGAGTTGCCTGAATTTGACCGCAAGGTGCTGGAAGTGCTGCGCGAACCCCTGGAATCGGGCCGCGTCACCATCTCGCGCGCCATGCGGCAGGCCGACTTCCCGGCGCGCTTCCAGTTCATCGCCGCGATGAACCCCTGTCCTTGCGGCTATCAGGGGCACCCTTCCCGTCCTTGCCGTTGCACGCCTGACCAAGTGTTGCGCTACCAGTCCAGGCTGTCGGGACCATTGCTCGACCGGATCGACCTGCAGGTGGAAGTGCCGGCGCAGGATCATCAGGAAATGCTCGACGGCCCGCCCGGAGAGCCCAGCGCCGACGTGCGCCAGCGCGTGCTGGCCGCCCGGGCCGTGCAGCAGGCCCGGCAGGGCAAGCCCAATGCCGCCCTGTCCGGTCGCGAGATCGACGAACACTGCCCGCTCGCGCCCGAGGCGCAGGCATTGCTGCGCGGCGCCATGGCCAAACTAGCCTGGTCGGCGCGCGCCTATTTCCGCGTATTGAAGATCGCCCGCACCATTGCCGACCTTGCGGGCACCGAGCAATTGCAGCCAAGCCATGTGGGCGAGGCTATCCAGTACCGGCGCGCCTTGCGCACACCGTAGCCATTCACGCCCGGCGCGGCGGCACGGCCACAGGAGGTTCCGACGGCGGCGGGGGCTCCTCGATCGGAGGAAGGTCTGGCGGCACGCCCGGCGGCAGCGGATCTTCGGCCGGCGGCACGGTGTGGGCCGGCTGCGCTTGCAATGGAGCCTGCTGGGGGGAAGAGCTTCGCATTGCTTGCCTCCGCTTGGGTCGTCTTCGTCTTACCTTATTGAAGCAAACGCACTCGTTGGAAGCCAGCGATAGATAGACATATGGACGGATCGGGACGGCGCGGAGCCGGCCCCAAGTCCTCAAGCCGGATGGCGCCTGACGAAGAACAACGCCGCGCCCACGGCCACCAGCACGCTGCCGAAGATCCGGTTCTGCCAGCGCACCGCGCGCGCATTGCGGAACAGGCCGCGCATGCGCGAGGCCAGCAGCGCGTAGCCGTGCATCACCACCAGGTCCACGCCGCACATGGTCGCGGCCAGGATGGCAAGCTGGGGCCCGAGCGCATGGGCCGGATCGATGAACTGCGGCAACACCGCCACCATGAAGATGATGCCCTTGGGGTTGGTCACATTGGTTAGCAAGCCCGTGGCAAAACGCCGGCGCGGACTCAGCGCGGCGACGCGCGGCGCTTCCGTACCCGGCACGGCATCGTCCTGGCCGCCGTCCACCCGCGCGCGCCATTGCTGCACGCCGATATAGATCAGGTAGAGCGCACCGATCGTCTTGACCACGGCAAAGGCGTGCTCGGAGGCCACCAGCAGCGCGCCCAGGCCACCGCCAGCCACCAGCAGGATGATGACCAGCCCGGTCTGCAAGCCAAAGATCGTGGTGGTGGTCTTGCGCAGGCCATAGGACAGGCCATGGCTCATCGACAGCACCGCGCCGGATCCCGGCGACACGGCAATCACCCAACAGGCCGCGAAATAGGCCAGCCAAACATCCCAACGCATTGCGTTACTCCTTGAAAATAAACTGTCTTGAATCTGCCTGGAAGCCTGGAAGCCTGGAGCGCCCAGGTCAGAACGGATGGAAGCCCGTCAGGAACTGATCTATCTGTTCCGCCTGGCGCTGGTCGCGCGCGGCCTCTCCCGCCTCCAGCACGACCGCCTGGTAGACGTGCACGCCCGACGCCACCAGCCGCGCCGTCAGCCTGCGTGGCGACTGGTCCTGCGGCGATACCGCGGCTACCTGCACCTCCACGCCCTCGAGCGCCACGGCCGGCGATGCGGCCGACATCACCGTTACCTTGCGGGTCTTGACCGCTTCGGCGGGATGCGGCCCGAGGTTGCCGAGCAAGCCCTTCTGCATGGAATCCAGCGCCGCCTGCCGCAACTCGGCGTCATCGGCGGGCAAGGTCACCACGCCCACGGCGAACAAGGTCTCGTCGACCCGGGCCGCGTCCATCGTCATGGGCAGCTTGCGCCCGGCAATCGCCACCTCGCGCGCAGCGCCGGATGGCTTGCCGGGATAGAGCGCCGCGTAGGCGCCTTCGTTGGACTGGATGGTGCGCCAGTCATAGCGGGGTGAACAGGCGATCAGCCCGGCGCCGAGCGCGCCCAGGACGATGGCTTTGGCAAGCAGGGACTGCGGCAAGCGGAAGAACCGTGGAAACCAGGCGTGGGGCATCAGGGCGGCGAATGCGGAAATAAGCCGCTATTATCGTAGAACCCGCGTGCCAGCGCTCATCCACATTGCCCGCCAATGCAAACCCAGCCATCGATCCAGCCAATGCAGCCATCCCCCCGGGGTGTCCTTGGCACCGCACGCCGTACCGGCGCGGCGATGCTCGGCGCCATGCTGGTCGCGGCAAGCACGAGCGCCCTGGCCGCCACGGCCCACCTGCCCCCCGTCAACGATCTCGCCGCCCAGGCCTCCGCTGCGGCCAGCCGGGGCGAGCCCCTGGTGGTGCTGGTGACACTGCCGGGCTGCGTGTACTGCGAAACGGTGCGCCGCAACTATCTCGGCCCGCAAGCCGCGGCGGGAGAAATCGAGGCGCGCGAGCTCGACATGACCGCCGACACGCCGCTGCGCAACACCGATGGCAGCATGACCACCGCGCGGGAATGGGCCCGCAGCCGCAATGTGGCGGTAGCGCCCACGGTGCTCTTCCTCGACGCGCGCGGCCGCTCCCTGGCCACGCCGCTGCGCGGCATGCAGCCCGATTTCTATGGCGCCTACCTTGAGCAGGCGCTGGACCAGGCCCGCTCGGCCTTGGCAAGCAAGGCGCATTGAGGCGCACAATGGCGCACCCGACTGCGGCCAATCGTCGCATCCGCGGCGGCTCGGTGAATGCAGCCGGCAGCGCCTCGGCAGCGGCAGTAGAATAGTGGCTTGTCTGACCTGTCGGCGAGCATCATGACGACCTCCGCTTCCCCCACCGCACCCACCCCGGCAAGCACCGCCTCGCGCAAGCTGTGGCCTGTGATCGCCGCCGTGCTGCTGGTTGCCGTGCTGGGCTGGTTCGGCTATCGCGCCATCGCCCCCGCCAATGCGGCGCCGCCCGCCACGTTCACGCTGCTGTCCGGCGAAAAAGTCAGCACCGCCGATCTCAAGGGCAAGGTCTACCTGGTCAACTTCTGGGCCACCAGCTGCGTCACCTGCGTCAAGGAAATGCCGGACATGGTCCGCACCTATGACAAGTTCAAGGACAAGGGCCTGGAGTTCGTCGCCGTGGCAATGAGCTATGACCCGCCCATGTACGTGATGAATTATGCGCAAACGCGCAAGCTGCCGTTCAAGGTGGCAATGGATTCCGACGGCGCGGCCGCCAAGGCATTCGGCGAAGTGCAGCTGACCCCGACCACCTTCGTGATCGACAAGGACGGCCATATCCTCAAGCGCTATGTGGGCGAGCCCGAGTGGGACGCGCTGCACAAGCTGCTCGACGGCGCGCTCGCCAAGGCGGCCTGAGCCACTGCCTGGCCCACTGACTGGCCCGCCGCCTCCGCCCAGAAAGGTGCCTTCCATGGCACCTTTTTTTATTGCCGGGCGCCGTCGCGCAATGCCCGGCTTGCGCAGCACGGCTGTATGGATATACAGTTGCCAGCAGCTTTCCCCGCCCATGCCGGCCAGCGCACTTGCGCCCGGCATCCCCTAAGGCCCCCGCTCCGTGTTACTCGATCCCGATCCCAGCGCCGTGCTTTGCGACGCACCCGCCGTCAAGCAGCCCGATACCGTGGATGCCGCCGCCCCCGAGACGCCGGCTTACCTGTCCACCCTGAACCCGGAACAGCGCGCGGCCGTGACGCACGAGCCCGCCGCGCCGCTGCTGATCATCGCCGGTGCCGGCTCGGGCAAGACCAACACGCTGGCGCACCGCGTTGCCCATCTGGTGCTGGGCGGCGCAGACCCGCGCCGCATCCTGCTGCTGACGTTCTCGCGCCGCGCGGCGTCGGAGATGGGGCGGCGGGTCGAGCGCATCGTCGACCAGGCGCTGGGCATGCAAGCCTGCGGGGCGGGGCGCGCGGCACTCACATGGTCCGGCACCTTCCACGCCATCGGCGCGCGCCTGCTGCGCGAGTACGCGGAAACGCTTGGCCTGTCGCCCAGCTTCACCATCTGCGATCGCGGCGACGCCGCCGACCTGATGAACGTGGTGCGGCACGACCTGGGCCTGTCGGCCCAGGCTTCGCGGTTCCCGCGCAAGGAAACCTGCCTGTCGATCTACTCGCGCGTGGTCAACACGCAGGCGCCGCTCGAAGACGTGCTCAAGCAATGGTTCCCACGCTATGCCATGTGGACGGATGCGCTGCGCGGACTATTTGCCGGCTATGTGCAAGCCAAGCAAAAGCAGCAGGTGCTCGACTACGACGACCTGCTGCTCTACTGGGCGCAGGCACTGGCCGAGCCCGCGCTGGCGCAGGACATGGGCGCGCGCTTCGACCACGTGCTGGTGGACGAATACCAGGACACCAATGCGCTGCAGGCTGCCATCCTGCTCGCGCTCAAGCCCGACGGGCGCGGCCTGACGGTAGTGGGCGACGATGCCCAGTCGATCTACGCCTTCCGTGGCGCCACGGTGCGCAATATCCTCGATTTTCCCGCGCAGTTCACGCCGGCCGCGGACATGGTCACGCTGTCGCAGAACTACCGCTCCACCCAGCCCATCCTGGCCGCCGCCAACGCGGTGATCGGGCTGGCGACCGAGCGCTATACCAAGGACCTGTGGTCGGAGCGCGGCTCGGCCGAGAAGCCGGAGATCGTGGTGGTCAACGACGAGGCGGACCAGGCCCGCTATGTGGTCGAGCAGATCCTCTCGCGGCGCGAGGCCGGGCTGGCGCTGCTGTCGCAGGCGGTGCTGTTCCGCGCCGCCGACCACAGCGCGCAGCTGGAGATCGAGCTGGTCCGGCGCAATATCCCGTTCGTGAAATTCGGCGGCTTGAAGTTCCTGGAATCCACGCACGTGAAGGATGTGCTGGCGGTGGTGCGCTGGCTGGAAAATCCGCGCGACCGCATGGCAGGCTTCCGCAGCCTGCAGCTATTGCCGGGCGTGGGGCCCAAGACTGCCGCTCGCGTGCTCGATGCGGTGGAAATCGCCACCGAGCCGCTATTTGCCCTGGAGTCCTTTGAGGCGCCGCCAGCCGCCGCCGAGGCCTGGCCCGACCTGCTGGCGCTGGCGCGCAGCCTGATGGCCCCGGCTGCGCCGTGGCCCTCCGCCTTCGAGCAGGTGGTGGCGTGGTACCAGCCGCACCTTGAGCGCCTGCACGACGACGCGCCCGCGCGCGCTGCGGACCTGCAGCAACTGGAGCGTATCGCCGCCACCTACGCGTCGCGCGAGCGCTTCCTGACGGAACTCACGCTCGACCCGCCGGACGCATCGAGCGACGAATCCGGCGTGCCGCTGCGCGACGAGGATTACCTGATCCTGTCCACCATCCACTCGGCCAAGGGCCAGGAATGGAAGGCCGTCTATGTGCTCAATGCCGTCGACGGCTGCATGCCTTCGGACCTGGCCACCGGCACCACCGAGGAAATCGAGGAAGAGCGCCGGCTGCTATATGTCGCCATGACCCGCGCCCGCGACCACCTCGACATCGTGGTGCCGCAGCGGTTCTATGTGCACCAGCAGACCGCCTATGGCGACCGCCATGTCTACGCCTCGCGCACGCGCTTTCTGCCTAACCGCGTGATGCCGCTGTTCCACAGCCGGTCCTGGCCGCCGCCCCCGCCGGTGGCGGACGCGCCGGCCAAGGCGCCGCTGCCCAGGCTCGACCTGGCCGGGCGCATGCGCGATATGTGGAAATGAGGCTGCGCGGCCAAGGCGCGTGTCAGTTGACCGCCGCGCCAGCCGTGCGCACCACCTCCACCAGCGCGCCGGCGCGCAGTTGCGCGGCAATGACTTCGATGTCGTCGGTCATGTAGCGATCCATCGCCAGGAACGGCACGCGTTCGCGCACGAAGGCAAAGACCGCGCGGCCCGCCGGCGACAGGCTTTCCACCGCGCCGGCCAGCTCGGCGGCCTGGCAGGCTGCGAGCAGTTCCACGGCGAGGATGTACTGGTTGTTGTCGATGATGCGGCGCGCATTGCGCGCGCCGATCAGGCCCATGCTCACCACGTCCTGGTTGTCGCCGTTGGACGGCACGCTCTGGATGCTGGCCGGGCTGCAGATGGTGCGGTTCTCGGCGATCAGCGCGGTGGCCGGATACTGCGCGCCGGCAAACCCGCAGCTCAGGCCCTCGTTGGCGGCCGCCAGGAAAGCCGGCAAGCCGTTATTCAGGTGCGGGCTGAGCAGGCGGTTGAGGCGGCGCTCCGACACCACGCCAAGCTGCGTGGCCGCGATGGCGAGGAAGTCCATGGCGAACGCGACTTGCTGGCCGTGGAAATTGCCGCCGTGGAACAGCTCGCCGTCGTCGAAGAACAGCGGATTGTCGTTGGACGAATTCAGCTCGCGCTCGACCACGGTGGCGCAGTGCCCCAGCGTGTCGCGCACCGCGCCCAGCACCTGCGGGATGCAGCGCAGCGTGTAGGCCTTTTGGATAAACACACCGGTGCCGGTGTTCTTCTCGTCGCCGGCGCGGGTCTTCATTTCCCCCGCCAGCTGGCCATGCCCTGAGAGGCGCGTGGAACCCGCCAGCAGCGCGCGCAGGTTGGCCGCTGATTGCACCTGGCCCGGATGCGGCTTGGCAATGTCGTGGCCGTGGGTCATGAAGGCGTCGGCCGAGGCGTTGAGCCCTTCCAGCGCCAGCGCCGCGATGATCTCGGCCTGCGTCACCTGGGCGCGCATGGTTTCCAGCAGCAGGCACGCCATGCCGGTCATGGCCGAGGTGCCGTTGATCAGGGCCAGCCCTTCCTTGTGGGACAGCTTGATCGGCTCGATGCCATGCTCGCGCAACACCTGCGCGGTGGGCGCGGTGGTGCCGTCGGCCAGCAGCACCTTGCCTTCGCCGATCAGCGTGATGGCGATATGCGACAGCGGCGCGAGGTCGCCGCTGGCGCCGAGCGAGCCCACCTGCGGCACGGCGGGCGTGACGCCCGCCTCGACATAACGCAGCAATTGCTCGATCACCAGCGGGCGTACCGCCGAATAGCCCCGCGCCAGCGCATTGGCGCGCGCAACCATCATCGCGCGCACCTCTTCGCGCCCGAACAACGGGCCCACGCCGGCGCAGTGGCTGCGCAACAGGTTCTCCTGCAGGGCGCCGGCATGCTCGATATCCACCCAGTTATGCACCAGCTCGCCAAAGCCGGTGGACACGCCATAGATGGGGATATTGGACGAGGCAAGTTCCTCGAAACGCGCACGCGCATCCGCCACATGGGCACGCGCAGCCGGGTCCAGGCTGGCCGGGCGACGGCCTCGCGCCACCTGCGCCAGCGCCGCGGCGGTGAGTTGCTGGCCATCGACCTCGACGGCCGTGCCGCCCAGGCGGCTGGATGCGTGCTGGCTGGATACCTCGTTCATTGCGTGTTCCGGGTGAGCTGTTCGGGCCCGCGAGTGTATCAAGAGATGTTGACTCGAAGCGCACATCGGCCGGTTCGCCCGGAAACGCAGGAAACGCTGGAAGCGCTACAGCCCGTAGCGCTTGATCTTGTCGTACAGCGTGGCCTTGCCCACCTGCAGCAGATCCGCCGCCTGGCTGACCGCGCCGCCGGTGCGCGCCAGCGTATCGGCGATGACGGCACGCTCGTAGTGCTCCATGCGCTCCTTGAGCGGCGTGGAGTCGTCGAGCGCATCGGCGCGCGTGCCGCCCTCGGGCACGCCCAGCACCAGGCGGTCGGCGGCGTTGCGCAGCTCGCGCACGTTGCCGGGCCATGCGCGCTGCATCAGCGCCTGGCGCTGCAGCTCGGAGAGGATGGGCACGGGGCGCTGGTAGCGCACCGCCGCCACCAGCATGAAATGCTCGAACAGCGCAACGATGTCCTCGCGCCGCTCGCGCAGCGGGGGCAACGGGATGGTGACCACGTTGAGCCGGTAGTACAAATCCTCGCGGAACGTGCCTTGCGCCACCAGCGTCTCCATATCGCCCTTGGCCGCGGCCACGATGCGCACGTCGATGGCGATGGAGGCATTGGAGCCGAGCCGCTCCAGCGTGCCCTCCTGCAGCACGCGCAGCAGCTTGACCTGCAGCGCCAGCGGCATGCTCTCGATCTCGTCGAGGAACAGCGTGCCGCCCGAGGCGTGCTCGAGCTTGCCCACGCGGCGCTTGCCGGCGCCGGTAAACGCGCCGGCCTCGTGGCCGAACATCTCGCTCTCGAAGATGGCCTCGGGCACCGCGCCGCAGTTCAGCGCGACAAAGGGCGCTTGGTGGCGCGGCGACAAAGCATGCAGGCTGCGCGCCACCAGTTCCTTGCCGGTGCCGGTCTCGCCGTTGATCATCACGGGGACATCCGTGGCGGCCACGTTGGCCACCAGCGTGCGCACCTGCTCGATGGCCGGCGAGCGCCCGATGATGCGCGTGCCCGCGGCCGGGCCGGCCAGCTCGCGCCGCAACGCGCGGTTCTCCAGCTCCAGCGCGCGCCGCTCCAGCGCACGGCGCACGGTTTCGGTCAGGCGGTCGGCGCCAAAGGGCTTCTCGATAAAGTCGTAGGCGCCTTCGCGCATGGCCTGTACCGCCATGGTGATATCGCCGTGGCCGGTGACCAGGATCACCGGCACGCCCGGCGCCGCGTTGCGGCAGTGCTGCAGCAGGTCCAGCCCGCTGGCGCCGGTGAGGCGCACGTCCGTCACCAGCACGCCGGGAAACTCCGGCGACAGGTGCGGCATGGCGGCCTCGGCCGAGGGCAGCGCCAGCACGGAGAAGCCAGCCAGCTCCAGGCTCTGCGCGGTGGCCTGGCGTACCAGGGGTTCGTCTTCGACGAACAGGACACGCAATCCGTCTTGCATGGCAATGCTCACTCAGTATGGGTGGGAGAGATGGAAGTGGCGGCGTCGCGGGGCGCGGCGCCTTCGGGCGCGGGCGCGCGCCGCAGCATCACCACGAATTCCGCGCCGCCGCCGGGCCGGTCGGCCGCGCTCAGCTGCCCGCCGAACTCGCGCACGATGGACGACGAAATGGCCAGTCCCAGGCCGAGTCCCTGGCCGATCTCCTTGGTGGTGAAGAAGGGTTCGAACAGTCGTGGCAAGGCGTCGGCCGCGATGCCGGTGCCATTGTCGCGCACCGCGATGCTGACCGTGCCGCCGTGCTCGCTCACAGCCACTTCCACGCAGGGCGCGTGCGGCGCCGCGGTTGCCAGCGCATCGAGGGCGTTGCCGATCAGGTTGAGCAGCACCTGCTCGAGCTTGAGCTCATCGGCCCACACCGCCGGCCCGGGCGGCTGGGACAAGCCCTCCACCTTCAGCGCAACATGGGCCAGGCGCGGGGCCATCAGCGCCAGCACGTGGTCCAGCGCGGCGCGCACATGCACCGCGTGCCGTCGCTGGCGCGCCTTGCCGGCGAACAGCTTGAGCTGCCCGGTAATCTTGCCCATGCGCGTGGTGAGGTCGGCGATGGCAACGAGGTTGCCGGCGGCCGCATCGAGCTGCCCGCGCTCGAGCAGCACGCGGGTGTTGTCGGAAAACGTGCGCAGGGCCGCCAGCGGCTGGTTCAGCTCATGTGTGATGCCCGCGGCCATCTGGCCCAGCGCCGCCAGCTTGCTGGCCTGCACCAGTTCATCCTGCGCCGCGCGCAGCTCGCTCTCGGCGCGGGTGCGCTCCGCCACCTCGGCTTCCAGCTGCTCGTTGATGGCCATCAGGTCGGCGGTGCGCGCCTCCACCCGGCGCTCCAGCTCGTCGTAGGCGGCTTCGAGCAGGCGCCTGCCGTATTCGATATCGCGCGCGCGCTGCCGGCGCTGGCGCCAGTTGAACAGCAGCAGGCACATGCAGGCATAGGCCAGCGCCGCCCCGACGGTGGCATTGCGCGCGCTGGCCAGCACCGGGTCCAGCGCGGCCATCACCTGCATGGTCCAGTCGGCCGGGCCCACCTTGCGGCTGATCTCGAGGTAGCGCTCGGCGTTGCTGCCGGTACCGATGCGCACCAGCCGCGCGCCCTCGCCCAGCACGGTCCGGCCGAGCCATTGCGTAACGGGGGATTGCAGCGCCTCCAGCGGCAGCGGCCTGACCTCCTGGTCATGGTACTGGCGCGTGCGGTCCAGCTCGGTTTGCAGCTCGCTTGGCAGCGGCTGCAAGGTGCGGTACTGCCAGGCGGGCACCGAGGAAAGGAAGATCACGCCATGCTCGTCGCTCACCATCACCGGCTCGGCGCCGCCGGCGCCAGCGCGCTGGAACCACTCCAGGTTGAGCTTGACCACGGTCACGCCCACCACGCGCCCCCCCACCTTCACGGGCTGCGCAATATAGTAGCCGGGCTCATCGCTGGTGATGCCGATGGCGTAGAACCGCCCGATCTCCCCGCGCGATGCGCTCTGGAAGTAAGGCCGGAAGCGGTAATCGGTGCCGACAAAGCTGCCCGGCTCGTCATGGTTGCTGGCGGCCAGCGCGAGGCCGTTGGCGGCAATGACATAGGTGGCCGAAGCCCGCGCGCGACGGTTGACTTCGGACAGGTAGCGGTTGGCCGCCGCCACGCGCACGGGATCGCCTGGCGCGGCCAGCAGGTCATGGACAAAGGGATGGAGCGAGACCAGCGCGGGGAGGAACTCGTAGCGGTCGAGCGTGCTTTCCAGCGTGGCCGCGTAACGATCGGCGCGGGTGGCCGTGGCTTGCTGCAGCCCGTCGATGCCGCGCTGCATCGAAACCAGCCAGGTCAGCGAGCACAGGACGACCAGGCCGACGGCGAGCGCCGCGGCAAAGCCCCGCCAGGTTCCGCCGCCATCGCCTGGCGCATGCACCAGGCGGGCGGAAGCGGGATCATGCACGGCGAGGAAATCGTCGGAATGTGGCATCGGCGCATGCGAAGGGACACGCGCCGATGATACCCGCTGGCGAGCGGCGCCGGCTGGCGCCGCCGCTCCGGAGGCCGGGACCTCAGCGGACGCCGGGGCCGGCTTCGGCAAGTTCGGCCGTTTCATCGCCGCCATGGCGCAGCATGCGGTCAAGCTGCGCGCGGTCGAGTTCGTGCTCCCACGCCGACATCACCACCGTCGCCACGCCATTGCCGATGATATTGGTCAGCGCGCGGCATTCGCTCATGAAGCGGTCGATACCGAGGATCAGCACCATGCCCGCCACCGGAATGTCCGGCACCACCGCCAGCGTGGCGGCCAGCGTGATGAAGCCGGAGCCGGTCACGCCGCTGGCGCCCTTGGAGGTGATCATGGCCACGCCCAGGACGGTGAGCTGCTGCAGCAACGTGAGTTCGATGCCGGTGGCCTGGGCGATGAAGAGCACCGCCATGGTCATGTAGATGTTGGTGCCATCCAGGTTGAAGGAGTAACCCGTGGGCACCACCAGCCCCACCACCGATTTGGAGCAGCCCAGCTTTTCCAGCTTTTCCATCAGGTGCGGCAGCGCCGCCTCCGACGAGCTGGTGCCCAGCACGATCAGCAGTTCCTCCTTGATGTAGGAGATGAAACGGAAGATGTTGAAGCCTGTCAGGCGCGCAACCGTGCCCAGCACCACCACCACGAAGACGATCGCGGTGAAGTAGAAGGTGCCGATCAGCTTGAGCAGCGGCACCAGCGAGCCCAGGCCGTACTTGCCGATAGTAAAGGCCATCGCGCCGAACGCGCCCAGCGGGGCCACCTTGGTAATCACGTGAACGATGTGGAAGAACACCTTGGAGACCTGCTCGACGAAGTCGAACACGATCTTCGAGCGGTCACCCATGGCCGCCAGCGCCGAGCCGAAGAACAGGGAAATCAGCAGGATCTGCAGGATGTCGCCATTGGCGAACGCGCTGACCATCGTGTCCGGGATGATGTGCATGAAGAACTCGACCGTGCTCTGGCCATGCGCCTGCGTCACGTACTGCGAGATCGCCTTGGTGTCGAGCGTGGCCGGATCGATGTTGAATCCCACGCCCGGCTTGAGCAGGTGCGCGGACAGCAGGCCGATCAGCAGCGCGAAGGTGGAGATCACCTCGAAGTACAGCAGCGCCTTGCCGCCGACCCGGCCCACCTTCTTCATGTCGCGCATGCCGGCGATGCCGGACACCACGGTACAGAAGATGATCGGACCGATGATCATCTTGATCAGCTTGATGAAGCCATCCCCCAGCGGCTTCATGGCTACGCCCGTAGCGGGCCAGAAATGCCCGAGCACGATGCCCACCGCGATGGCGAACAGCACCTGCACGTACAGGATCTTGTAAAAGGGTTTCCTCATGATGTCGTCCTCGGTATTTGACCGTGCCCGCCGCCGCACAGCGGCAGGTTCGCGCGCCCTGCAAATGGAGCGCGTCTGCCTTAAGCATCGCAACCGCCGTGCCAGGCCGGCCGGTGTCGCCAAGTGACTGATTTCAAAAGGAAGCTGGCAAAGCGGACGACGCCTCACTCCGATTTTCCGGAATTCCGGAATCCGGCCGTCCGGAGATCCGGACGATCCGGCCGGTGCGGGTGCGCGCGACGCCACCCGTGGCCGCGGCGCAGTACGCGCGGCACACGCGCGGCATCGAAGTGGGTCCCCAAAGCGTCGAACCGCCCCCCATGACGCCGTATAATTCAGCCCTTCCACCCATTCCTGGCGGCCGGCGCGCGCCCCGGGCACTCTTTGCCTGCTGTGTTGCCGCCGCCGATACGCCCACCACGCATGCGCAGCCACTACCAGCACCACGTTTTCTTCTGCCTCAACCAGCGCGAGGACGGCGGCGCCTGCTGCGGCGCGCATAACGCCCAGGCCATGCAGGAATACGCCAAGAAGCGCTGCAAGGCGCTTGGCATCTCCGGCGGCGAAGGCCGCGTGCGCATCAACAAGGCTGGCTGCCTGAACCGCTGTGAACTCGGGCCGGTGCTGGTGGTCTATCCCGAGGCCGTCTGGTACACCTTCGTCGACGAGCAGGACATCGACGAGATCATCGAGAGCCATCTGGTGGGCGGCAAGCCGGTCGAACGCCTGATGGTCGATCACTGATTGACCTCAGCCCCGGCCTCGGCCGAGACGCTGAAACGCTGAATCACTGAAACCCGGGCGCCACGGCGCCAGAGCCAGCCACCCTGCTTCCTGTTTCCATGAACGCGCATACCCAGGTACTTACCGTCGCCGGCCCCGTCGGCGCCATCGACGTTTCAGTCGACCTGCCCCAGGCCGGCGCCCCGCGCGGGCTCGCGCTGGTGGCCCACCCGCATCCGCTGTTCGGCGGCACCAAGGACAACAAGGTAGCGCAGACGCTGGCACGCAGTTTCGTGCAGCTTGGCTACGCCACCGTGCGCCCGAACTTCCGCGGCGTCGGCGGCACCGCCGGCAGCCACGACAACGGCGTGGGCGAGCAGGACGACCTGCTGGCTGTCATCGACTGGATGCGCACCCAGTCCGCGTGGTCGCCGGATGCCGCCACGCTGCCGCTGGCGCTGGCCGGCTTCTCGTTTGGCAGCTTCGTGGCCAGCCACGTCGCCAGGCGCCTGGCCGAGGCAGGCACGCCGGTGCAGCGCCTGGCCATGGTGGGCACCGCCGCCAGCCGCTGGGAAGTCGCCCACGTGCCGGCCGACACCATCGTCATCCACGGCGAGCAGGACGATACCGTGCCGCTGGCGAGCGTGTTCGACTGGGCCCGTCCGCAGGAACTGCCGGTGATCGTGATCCCCGGCGCCGACCACTTCTTTCATCGCAAGCTGCACCTGATCAAGCAGCTCGTCGTCAATGCGTGGGACCAGTGACGGGGGCGGCGCGCCGCCCCGCCATGTCACCGGATGCACTCCCCGCCCCTTTTTTTTGCCGGAAACTGAAACATGTTGAATAGAGCCACGCCGCTTTTCGCGTCCGCCAACACATCCGCCCTGGTCACAGCAGCCATCGTCGGCGCCGCCGTCGTGCTTGCCCCGGCTCCCGTGCGCGCCCAGGGCGTGCCGATGCCGCAGGTGGCGGCCAAGTCCTGGATGCTGTTTGACGTCACCAGCGGCCAGGCCCTGGCTTCGCAGAACGCCGATGTGCGCATCGAGCCGGCTTCGCTGACCAAGCTGATGACCGCCTACCTGGCTTTCTCGGCACTCAAGGAAAAGCGCCTCACGCTGGACCAGACCGTGGTGCCGACCACGATCGTGCAGAAGGTCAAGAGCGACGAATCCCGCATGTTCCTGGAAGCCAACAAGCCGGTCAGCGTGCAGGACCTGCTGCTGGGCCTGATCGTGCAATCGGGCAATGACGCGGCGCTGGCGCTGGCCGAAGCCGTGGGCGGCTCGGAAGAGGGCTTCGTGGCGATGATGAATCGCGAGGCCCAGCGCATGGGCATGAAGAACACCCACTTCAGCAACACCGACGGCATCCCCGACCCGAACCACTACACCACGGCCATGGACCTGGCCACGCTGACCACGCGGATCATCAAGGACTTCCCCGAGTACTACAGCATGTACTCGCAGAAGGAATTCACCTACAACAAGATCCGCCAGCCCAACCGCAACCGCCTGCTCTACATCGACCCCACCGTGGACGGCCTCAAGACCGGCCACACCAAGTCGGCCGGCTATTGCCTGATCTCCTCGGCCAAGCGTCCGCTGGCCAATGTGCCTAACGGCTCGCGCCGGCTGGTCTCGATCGTGATCGGCACCACCACCGAAGCGGTCCGCACGCAGGAAAGCCTGAAGATCCTGAACTACGGCTTCCAGTTCTTCGACACGCTGCGCCTGTACGACCGCGGCCAGGTGCTGGCCACGCCGGACATCTACAAGGGCAAGGCACCCACCGTCAAGATCGGCGTCAAGGACGAGACCTACATCACCGTGCCCAAGGGCACGGGCGGGCGCATCAAGCCGGTGCTGGAGCGCCAGGAACTGCTGGTGGCGCCGCTCACCGCCGGCCAGCAGGTCGGCACGGTCAAGCTGATGGACGGCGCCACCAAGGTAGCCGAGTTCCCGGTGGTAGCGCTGGAAGACGTGCCCGAGGCCGGCTTCTTCGGCCGCCTGTGGGATACCATCCGCTTGTGGTTCAAGCGCAAGTAAGGAGGGCATTGAAATGAGCGCCGACAATTCCGACCAGGGCAAGCCGGGCGACATCCCGCCGGCCGAGTCGCTGATCGAGTACCCCAGCCATTTCCCCATCAAGGTGATGGGCAGCATGCAGGATGGCTTTGCCGAAGCCATCGTGACGCTGGTGCAAGGCTTCGATCCCGACTTCCACGCCGGCAAGATGGAGATGCGCCCTTCAGCCAAGGGCAACTACCTCGGCCTGACCGTCACGGTCTGGGTCACCAGCCGCGAACAGCTCGACGAGCTGTACCGCGCGCTGACGTCGCACCCGATGGTGAAGGTGGTGCTGTAGCCGGTTAAGCGGTGTAGGGGGCCGGCGAGCTTGCCGTCATCCTCCCGCCATGCACTGCGTGGCTCCCCTCTCCCGCGTGGCGGAAGAGGGCGAGCGTATCCATGGCTACCGTGCTGGACAAAAACACTGGCTCCGCTTGTTGTGGCTCCTAGCTAAGCCACCCCTCTCCCCGCCCCTCTCCCCCCGAGGGGAGAGGGAGTAACAACAATCAGGCACTTCGGACCGGGCTGGCCTGTTCGCTCGGCTTCGTCTGGCGCCTAATACAACAAATCATGAACACCATCACCCTCAAGCCCGGCAAGGAAAAATCCTTGCTGCGCCGCCACCCCTGGGTCTACGCCACCGGCGTGGATACCGTCGAAGGCCGCTGCGAGCCCGGCAGTACCGTGATCGTGCGCGCCGCCGACGGCCGCTTCCTGGCGCGCGGGGCGTACAGCCCCTCTTCCCAGATTCGCGTGCGGGTGTGGAGCTTCGACGAGAACGAGCCGGTCGATCACGCCATGTTCAAGCGGCGCGTGTCCGCCGCCCTTGCGCATCGCAAGCAGTGGGTGAAAGACAGCGACGCCGTGCGCCTGATCTTCGGTGAATCCGACCGCCTGCCGGGCCTGATCGTCGACTACTACGGTAGCGGCGCCAACGGCCAGCTGGTGTGCCAGTTCAACGCGGCCGGGGTCGAAGCCTGGAAGGACGCGCTGGTGCAGGCGCTGGTCAAGGAAACCGGCTGCCCGAACGTGTACGAGCGCTCCGACGCCGCCGTGCGCGAGCGCGAAGGCTTGCCGCTGGTGACCGGCGTGCTGGCCGGCGCCGAGCCTGACCCCGAACTCAGCGTGACCGAGCACGGCGTGCGCTATTACGTGGACGTGAAGAGCGGCCACAAGACCGGCTTCTATGTCGACCAGCGCGACAACCGCAAGCTGGTAGGCGATCTGGCCAATGGCCGCGAAGTGCTCAACTGCTTCTGCTACACCGGCGGCTTCTCGCTGGCGGCGCTGCGCGGCGGCGCCACGTCGGTGACCTCGATCGACTCCTCCGGCGAGGCGCTCAAGACCGCCGCGGGCAACGTCGCCCTCAACGGCTTCGACCCCGAGCGTGCGGCCTGGCTCGACGCCGATGTGTTCAAGTCGCTGCGCCAGTTCCGCGCCGACGGCCGCCAGTTCGACCTGATCGTGCTGGACCCGCCCAAGTTCGCGCCGTCGGCCCAGCACATCGACCGCGCCGCGCGCGCCTACAAGGAGATCAACCTGGTCGGCCTGCAGTTGCTGCGCCCGGGTGGCCTGCTGTTCACCTACTCATGTTCCGGCGCGATCAGCATGGAGCTGTTCCAGAAGATCGTGGCGGGCGCGGCGACCGATGCCCGCGCCGATGCGCGCATCCTGCGACGCCTCTCGGCCGGCACCGATCACCCGATGCTGGCAGCCTTCCCCGAAGGCGAGTACCTCAAGGGCCTGTTGCTGGAAAAGATCTGAAACGGGTCTGAACCCGAAGCGACAGGCCAGGAAGAGACGGCGCCCCGGGGCGCCGTTTTTTCATGGGCACGCCGCGCTTGCGGCCGTCATCCCGTCTTCACGCGAGCGCCTTCAGTCCGTCATAAACGCCGCCTATAGTCCGCTGTGCGGATGCGGCATTGGCAGGTGCCCTCCCGCCTCTTCCTATCAGTCTTCGTGGTAGTTGCCCCGCGGCGTAGCGGGGTTTTTTTTGTTCGCCGTTCCGCCCGGGGAGGGCTACAGCGTACGCGGTGAAGGCAAGGACGACACGCGCGAGCTGCGGGCTGGCGCTATGCCTTTTTGCGCGTCATGCCTTTTCCGGGATCGGGTTGCGAAAGCTCACATTGAGCAGATTCCACGCGTTGATCGTGACAATGGCAAAGCCAAGCTCGGCGATCTCTTCATCGGAAAAGTGCGCGCGCAAAGCGGCAAACTCCTCGTCGCTCGCGTCGCTGTGCGGCGTGGCGGTGACGATCTCCGCCCAGCGCAATGCCGCGCGCTCGCGCTCGCTGAAGAACGGCGCTTCGCGCCAGCCGGCAACGGCGTTGAGATGGCGCGGATCCACCTCCTGGCGGATCAGGTCGCGCCAGTGCATGTCGATGCAGAAGCCGCAGCCGTTGATTTGCGACACGCGCAGGAATACCAGGTCGACAAGGCGCTTGCCGAGCAAGCCATTCTGGATGATGGCGGACAGGTCAAGCAGTGCCTTGAAGGATTTGGGAGCGCGCTGGAAGTACGGGAGACGGATGGTGTGGGTCATGGCTTGGCCTTTTGGCGCGGGCTCGTGAGATCCGGTGAAATCCGGCGAGATCTCGTGGGACCGCTTGCGTTGCGAAGGCCGCCCCTTGCGGCCCCCATGCAGTCAAGACGCGGGGGCCCAGGCATTTGTGACAGCGCACCTCAAGAAAGTGGAGGAACGCCCGCCAGCTTGTCCGGATTGCGCACCGAGTAGATCGCGGCAATGCGCTCGCCGTCGATCAGGAAAGCCTGCGCGGACTCAAGCTGCCCGTCCACATAGCGCAGCAATCCCGGCTCGCCGTTGATCCAGGCGAAGCGGTAGACCTGCGCGTCGCCATGACGCTGAGCCATATGCCGGTACAGCCGGGCAATGTTGTCCGCGCCATGCACCACCTTGACGAACGAAGTCACCTTGCCGCCGCCATCGCCGATGATCTGCACGTCATCGGCCAGCACCGCCTTGATGGCGTCCATCTCGCCGCTGCGCGCGGCCTGCATGAAGGTTTCCAGCAAGCGCCGATGGGTGTCTTTGGGCACGTCGAAGCGCGGGCGCTGTTGCTGCACGCGCTCTGAGGCCCGGTGCACCATCTGCCGGCAGGCAGCCTCGCTCTTGCCGAGCAGCGCCGCGATCTCGGCATAGTCGTGATCGAACACCTGCCGCAGCAGGAAGGCCGCGCGTTCGTCGGCGGACAAGCGCTCCAGCACCCACAGGAAGGCCACCGACAGCTCACTCGCCATCTCGGCCGCGGCCTCCGGTGTGCGCTCGTCCAGTTCCACCAGCGGCTCGGGCAGCCACCACCCTACATAGGCCTCGCGCTCGGCCTTGGCCGCGCGCAGGCGGTCGATGGCCAGCCGCGTGACCACCGTGACCAGCCAGGCCTCGGCCGACGCCAGCGCGGCGTGGTCCGCTCGGTCCCAGCGCAGCCAGGCATCCTGGAGCACGTCCTCGGCGTCCGCCCGGGTGCCGAGCATGCGGTAAGCGATGGAAAACAGGCGCGGACGCAATGTGGCGAACACCTCAGGGTCGGCGGGCAAGGCGCTGGAACGCATGATCGGGGCAATAATGGTCCGGTGGTTGATAGGGATACAAGACGCGGCGGCCAGCCGTTTTGTGACAGCGCCGGCCACGAAATGCATGCCGCCATGTTACTTGCTGCCGGTGCGGGTTCCGGCGCAGACTCGGCCCAAGGACTGTCCCCGCAGCTTGCCTCGGTGGATGGCCCCCGGTAGACAGCCCCTTCTAACGCCCGTCTAACGCCCGCCAGCCGAAACTCCCTATAATCGAACGATCGTTCATATCCAGGGCGCCACCGGCGCCCGTTCGTGGTCCAGGAGACGCCATGCCCGCCGCCAAACAATTGCCCCAGGTCCTGCAAAACCTGGCGCTGCCCGTGATTTCCTCGCCGATGTTCATCGTCAGCTACCCCGAGCTGGTGCTGGCGCAGTGCAAGGCCGGCATCGTCGGCTCCTTCCCCGCGCTGAACGCGCGCCCTGCCGAGATGCTGGGCGACTGGCTCACCCAGATGGAAGACGATCTCGCCGCCTTCCGCGCCGCCAACCCGGGCAAGCCGGTCGGGCCGATCGCCGTCAACCAGATCGTGCACACCTCCAATGTGCGCCTGGAGCACGACATCAAGGTGTGCGTGGACCACAAGGTGCCCATCTTCATCACCTCGCTGCGCGCGCCGCCCAAGGAGATGATCGACGCCGTGCACAGCTATGGCGGCATCGTGCTGCACGATGTGATCAGCATCCGCCACGCCGAGAAGGCGATCGAGGCCGGCGTGGACGGGCTGATCCTGGTGGCGGCTGGCGCCGGCGGCCATGCCGGCACGCTGTCGCCGTTCGCGCTGGTGGGCGAAGTGCGCAAGATCTTCGACGGCGTGATCGCACTGTCGGGCTCGATTGCTACCGGCGAATCCGTGCTGGCCGCGCAGGCCATGGGCGCGGACTTCGCTTACGTCGGCACCCGCTTCATTGCCTCGCAGGAAGCCCATGCCAGCGAGTCCTACAAGCAGTCGATCACCACTTCCGCCGCGGCCGACATCATCTACACCAACCTGTTTACCGGCGTGCACGGCAACTACATCCGCGAGAGCATCGAGGCCTCGGGGCTGGATCCCGCCAACCTGCCGCAGGCGGACAAGACCAAGATGGATTTTTCCAGCGGCGCCTCCAAGGCCAAGGCATGGAAGGACGTCTGGGGCGCCGGCCAGGGCGTGGGCCAGATCCACGACATCCCCACCGCTGGCGAAATCGTGGCGCGCATGAAGGCCGAGTACAACGACGCGCGCGCCCGCCTGGGGCTCGCGGTCTGAGCGCGTTGCCAGCCGCCCCACCCGCCGTGCGCAGCCGCAGGCAACGCGCGCTGCGCGGGCTGTGGGTGGCGCTTGGCGTGCTCAGCCTGCTGCTGGGCATCGTCGGCATCTTCCTGCCAGTGCTGCCGACCACGCCCTTCGTCTTGCTGGCCGCCGCGTGTTTCGCGCGTGGCTCGGAGCGTTTCCATGCGCGACTGCTTGCGCATCCGCGCTTCGGCCCGCTGGTGCGTGACTGGCAGGCCCACCGCAGCATTCCCTTGCGCGCCAAGCAGTTGGCCATCAGCATGATGTGGCTGTCGATGGGCACCACCGCATGGCTGATGCGCGAGCGAGCGCTGGCTTCGCTGACGCTGGTCACCATCGCCGCGGCCGTCAGCGCGTGGCTGCTGTGGCTGCCGACGCGCCCCACCGGCGGCCATGCGGCACCGTCCCCGGGCCGCAACCGCGCTCAGTCGTAACGCCGCGCGTCCTCGATCACCTTGCCATCCTGCGGCAGCGAGCCCGCTGCCACGAAGCGCACCTCGCCGCGCAGGCGCATCACCTCGCGCAGCGATTCGCCAATGGCCTGCGCCAGTGCCGCATCGTCGCGCGCGGCGTCGCAATGCAGCGTCATCACGTCGGCACCCACGCTGCCCGTCACCACCAGGCGCGCGGCACGCACCTCGGGATGGCGCCGCACCACCTCGCCCACCTGTCCGGGATGCACGAACATGCCCTTGACCTTGGTGGTCTGGTCGGCGCGTCCCAGCCAGCCCTTGAGCCGCTGGTTGGTGCGCCCGCACGGGCTGGCGCGCTCGTTCGAACCGGCCACGAACGCCGACAGGTCCCCCGTGCCGAAGCGAATCAGCGGATAGTCGCCATTGCCCAGCACCGTGACCACCACCTCGCCGGTCTCGCCGTCAGGCATGGGCTGCGTGCCGCCCGGCTCGACGATCTCCACCAGCACGTTCTCGTCCAGCACCCAGCCGTCGCCGCCCTGGGTCTCGTAGGCGATCAGGCCCACGTCGGCGCTGCCGTACATCTGCTGCACGCGGATGCCGCGCTCGGTGAACCAGGCGCGCAGCGATGGCGGCAATGCCTCGCCAGACACCAGCGCCTTCGTCAGGCCCTGGCAGGGCAAGCCGAGCTCGTCGCCCTTCTCCAGCAGCAGCTTGAGAAAGGATGGCGTGCCCGCGTAGGCCGCCGGCTGCAGGCTCGCCATCGCCTGCACCTGCGATTCGGTCTGTCCCACGCCCGCCGGGAACACACAGCACCCCAGCCGATGGGCGCCGGTTTCCATCATCATGCCGGCCGGCGTGAAGTGGTAGGAGAAGGTGTTGTAGACGAGATCGCCCGAGCGGAAGCCCGCCGCGAACATGGCACGCGCGATCCGCCACCAGTCGGCGCCATGCCCGTCGGGTTCGTGGATCGGGCCGGGCGACTGGAAGATGTGGCGCAGGCCGCCGAGCGGCGTCGCATTCAGCCCGCCCAGCGGCGGCATGATCCTCTGCCGAGCCGTCAGCTCGGACTTGCGCGTCACTGGCAGCGCCGCCAGCGCGGCGCGCGAGTCCAGCGCGCGCGGATCCACGTCGCGCAGCACCTCCGCAAAATAAGGCGCATGCGCCTTGGCATGTGCAACCTGGCGCGACAATGCGTCCAGCAAGGCCAGCGTGCGGACGGCCGGGGCGCGCGTTTCAAGCGAATCGAAGTATTCAGGCATGGTGCGTAGTTCGCGTAGGTAGTCGCGTGATGAACCGTACTGTTTAAAGCCGGATGCGCATCGAGAAGGGCGAACAAGCCGTGGCGAGCGGCCCGTGGCGGATTGGCGGAGCGCTGGCGCGCACGGGTCGCGCAGCAGGCTTGTTCGCGCTGCTCAGGCGAGCCAGCGCTTGCGCCGGCGATAGCTCTTTACGTCACGGAAGGAGCTTCTCCCGCCGCCCTCTCCATCATTCGCGGCGACGCCCAGGTAGAACTCCTTCACATCCTCATTCGTGCGCAGCGCCTCGGCCGCGCCATCCATCACCACGCGGCCGTTCTCCAGGATGTAGCCGTAGTCCGCATAGCGCAGCGCCACCATGGTGTTCTGCTCGGCCAGCAGGAAGCTGACCTTCTCGCGCTGGTTCAGGTCGCGCACGATCTCGAAGATCTCCTCCACGATCTGTGGCGCCAGCCCCATCGATGGCTCATCGAGCAGGATCATGCTGGGCTTGGCCATCATGGCCCGGCCGATCGCGCACATCTGCTGCTCGCCGCCCGAGGTGTAGCCCGCCTGCGACTTGCGGCGCGTCTTCAGGCGTGGGAAGTAATCGTAGATGCGCTCCAGCGCATCGCGTGTTTCGCTGCGCGACAAGCCGCGCGTATAGGCGCCGGTCAGCAGGTTTTCCTCCAGCGTCAGGTGGGCGAAGCAATGCCGCCCCTCCATCACCTGGATCACCCCGCGCTTGACCAGCTCGTTGGGCGTAAGCCGGTCGACCCGGTTGCCGCGGTACTCGATCGAGCCCTTGGTGACATCGCCGCGCTCGGCATGCAGCAGGTTGGAGATGGCCTTGAGCGTGGTGGTCTTGCCCGCGCCGTTTGCGCCCAGCAGCGCCACGATCCGCCCCTCGGGCACGTCGAGGGAAACGCCCTTGAGCACCAGGATGACGTGGTCGTAGATGACTTCGATATTGTTGACGGACAACAGGCTCATGGTGCGGCTCGGTTGGTGGTTCCTGGCTGGCTTCATCTCCGCTCGCCCGCATGCGGGCGAGCGGAGTCGACAACAATCAACAAACGCCTTGCAGCGCCCGGATCAAGACTTCATGCACGCAGGCGAGATGCCCTTCTCTTTCGCGAACTGCGCGGCACTCGCCTTGAACAGCGGATGGATCAGGTTCTTGTTGCCTTCGATCCAGTCCGACACCACCACCCACTTGGTGCCATCCCACTGCTGGATCTTCACCTTGCCCGAGCCTTCGTGGTTGTCGCAGCTGGTCTTGATCTCCGGCAGCAAGCCCGTGGCGCCCAGCTGCTGCAGGCGCGCATTGTTCACGTTCAGGTTCTCGAATGCCCAGCGCATGTCTTCGCCGCTCATGACCTTGCCCTTGCCGTACTTGGCCTGCGCCACGCGGATCGCTTCCACCGTCACCACGGCCGCGGATACGCCACGGTTGTAGAGCACCGAGCCAACCTTGTTGCGGTCCTGCATATTGCCCTTGCCGGCGCCGTAGACCACCTTGTCGATATCGGCGATCAGCGGCACGCCCTTGCCCGCCACGTTCCAGGTTGCGCTCATATAGCCCTTGGCGGCATCGCCGGCGGGCACGGTGTCTTCTTCCGAACCTGCCCACCACGAGCCAATCATCTTGTCGCGTGCGAAGCCCACCTTTTGCGCCGCCTTGAGCGCGGTCTGGTTCATCACGCCCCAGCCCCAGAAGATCACGTAGTCAGGATTCTCCTGGCGGATCTTCAGCCACTGCGCGCCCTGCTCGTTGCCGGGGTGCGCCACCGGGATCTCGACCAGGTTGAACTTGCCGAGCTTGGCTTCGGCTTCCAGCGCCACGATCGGCTCCTTGCCATAGGCGGAGTCGTGATACAGGTAGACGATCTTCTTGCCGGCCAGCGAGCCGCCGTTCTTGCCCGCCAGGAACTTGACGATGGCCGAGACCTGCATCTGGTAGGTGGTGACCAGCGGGAAGGCATAGGGGAAGACCGAACCGTCGACCGCATCGGTGCGGCCATAGCCCATCATCACCAGCGGCACCTTGTCGGCCGCGGTCTTGTCCACCAGCGCGTAGGAGATGCCGGTCGACATGGTGTGGTACGCGGTGCCCTTGCTGACGGGGCTCTTGCCCTTGAGCCGCTCATAGCACTCCACGCCCTTGGCGTTGTTGTACTCCGTCTCGCACTCTTCCCACGACAGCTTGACGCCGTTCACGCCCCCGTCCTTGAGGTTGACGTAGTTCAGGTAGTCGACGAAGCCGCCATAAAAGGACTGTCCGTTGGCGCCATAGGGGCCGACGCGATAGCTGGGCAGCGCGACGAACTGCTCGCCGCTTTGTGCCTGCACCGCCAGCGGCGCCAGCAGCGCGGCCGACGCCCCCACCGCCAGGGCTATGCGCTGCAGATTGCGAATCAGGATGGTCATGACAGTCTCCTTCACCTTGGCAGGTGTGTTTGTTATGGAATACCCGTTTGTCTTGTTCCGAACCAAAAAACGTCAATGCGATGAGACTCAATGGGGGAATGGCCAGAGCCGCAGCTTCTCCTTCGCGATCTGCCACAGCCGTGCCAGGCCATGCGGCTCCACCACCAGGAAGAAGATGATCAGCCCGCCGAACACCATCAACTGGATATGCGACACGGCGGCGTTGGTAAAGGGCAGGTGCAGCAGCGCGGCCAGCGGCGGCAGCGCGATGTCCAGGAAGATCGGCAGCAGCAGGATGAAGGCCGCGCCCAGGAACGAACCAAGGATGCTGCCCACGCCGCCGATGATGATCATGAACAGCACGCGGAAGGAAAGGTCGAGCGAGAAACCGTCCGGCTCGACCGAGCCCAGGTAGCAGAACGCATAAAGCGCGCCCGCCACGCCGCAGTAGAACGAGCTGACGGCAAAGGCCAGCAGCTTGGTGCGCATCAGCGGAATGCCGATCACCTCCGCCGCCACGTCCATGTCGCGCACCGACATCCAGGCACGCCCGGTGGAGGAGCGCACCAGGTTCTTGGCCACGATGGCCAGCACCGTCACCACCATCAGCACGAAGAGGTACTTCTTCACCGGTGTATCGATGGCGATGCCGAACAGGCTCAACTGCTGCGCGGTGATCACGCCCGATGAGCTGTTGTTGGAGAACCAGGGAAACTTGGTCAGCGCCCACACCACGAAGAACTGCGCTGCCAGCGTCGCCACCGCAAGGTAGAAGCCCTTGATGCGCAGCGACGGCAAGCCGAACGCCACGCCTACCATCGCTGCCGACAGTCCGGCGAGGATAAAGGTCAGCAGCACCGGCAGGCCCTCGATGCGCAACTGGAAGTTGTAGGCCGCGTAAGCGCCCACCGCCATGAAGGCCGCGGTGCCAAGCGAGAGCTGCCCCGCGTAGCCCGTGAGGATATTGAGCCCGAGCGCGGCCAGCGCGAAGATCAGGAACGGGATCAGGATGGCCGAGAACCAGTACTCCGAACCCAGCAGCGGGATCGCCACGAAGGCCACCGCCATCAGCACCGCAAAGCCGATGCGGTCCTGGCGGATGGGGAAGATCTGGCTGTCGGCAACGTAGGTGGTCTTGAACTGGCCGGATTCACGGTAGAACATGTTTTCTCTCCTGAGGCGCGGGCCGGTCAGACACGATCGATGTGTTTCTCACCGAACAGCCCCTCGGGCCGCACCAGCAGGAACAACAGCGCAAACACATAGGGGAACCAGCCTTCGATGCCGCCGAAGTTGCCGCCAAACGCGGACTGGAACACGGGCGGGATATAGATCTCGGCCAGCTTCTCCGATGCCCCGATGATCAGGCCGCCGACGATGGCGCCGGGCACCGAGGTAAAGCCGCCCAGGATCAGCACCGGCAACGCCTTCAACGCGGTCAGCGTCAGCGCGAACTGCACGCCATTGCGCGAGCCCCACAGCATGCCCGCCACCAGCGCCACGAAGCCTGCCACGCCCCAGACAATGGCCCAGATATGCTGCAGCGGAATCCCCAGCGACAGCGCGGCCTGGTGATCGTCCGCCACCGCGCGCAATGCACGGCCCACCTTGGTGTACTGGAAGAACAGCGCCAGCGTGCCCACCAGGACGGCGGCGATACCCGCGGCCGCCAGGTCGAACTTGGATACCACGATATTGAAGCGCGTCAGGATGGCTTCGATGGGCTCGTCGACGATGCCGAGGTTGATCGGGCGCACTTCATTGCCGAACAACAACGGCCCCAGCCCCTCGAGGAAGAAGGACAGCCCGATGGTGGCCATGAACAGCGTGATGGGTGGCTGGTTCACCAGCTTGCGCAGCACCAGCCGTTCGGTGCTGATGCCGACCACCACCATCACGCCGAACGCGCCGATCACGGCCGCCCACATCGGCAGGCCCTTGTCCATCAGCCCCACCACCGCCAGCGCGGCAAAGTACACCATCGCACCCTGCGCGAAGTTGAACACGCCCGATGCCTTGTAGATCAGCACGAACCCCAGCGCCACCAGCGAGTACATCAACCCCGACAATAAGCCGCCGATCAGGATTTCAAAGAAGAACGTCATGGTTGTCCTTGTCTTGCAGCTGCATCAGTGGCCCGCGCCCAGATAGGCGCGAATCACATCCGGGTTGGCCTTCACCGCTTCCGGCGTGCCGTCGCCGATCTTCTTGCCGTAGTCCAGCACCACCACACGGTCGGAGATGTCCATCACCACGCCCATGTCGTGCTCGATCAGCACGATGGTGGTGCCGAACTGATGGTTCACGTCCAGGATGAAGCGGCACATGTCCTGCTTCTCTTCCACGTTCATGCCGGCCATCGGCTCGTCGAGCAGCAGCATCGAAGGCTCTGCCGCCAGCGCGCGCGCCAGCTCCACGCGCTTTTGCAAGCCGTATGGCAGGCGCCCCACCGGCGTCTTGCGGATCGCCTGGATCTCCAGGAAATCAATCACCTCCTCGACCTTGCGCCGGTGCTGCATTTCCTCGTTGCGCGCCGGGCCCCACCACAGCGCGTTGGCCAGCAGGCCGCTGCGGAACCTGGTGTTGCGCCCGGTCATGATGTTGTCGAGCACGGTCATGCCCTTGAACAGCGCGATATTCTGGAAGGTACGCGCGATGCCCTGGCGCGCCGCGGCGGTGGGATGCATCTTGCGCCGTTCCTCGCCTCGAAACACGATGCGCCCCTGCTGCGGGTGGTAGACCCCGTTGATCACATTGAGCATCGAGCTCTTGCCCGCGCCGTTGGGGCCGATGATGGCGCGGATCTCATGCTCGCGCACGTCAAACGAGATATCGGTCAACGCCTTCACGCCGCCAAAGGCCAACGAGATATTCTGCAGGTCGAGTATCACGTCGCCGGCTTGCCGCACCTGCGCATGTTCCATCTGAACCCCGCCGAGCGCTTGTGCTGTTGCTGTTGCCCCTGCCCCCGCGGACGCGCCGCTCCACACCGGCTGGCCATCGCCGCCGCGCTCCACGCCTTGCCATGCCATTTGCGTCATCCTCTCGCCCCTGCTCATGCTGCGCGCTTCGCACCGGCGGTGGCCGGGGGGAAGCGCTTCACATCGACCAGCTTCAACGTGGCCGAGACGCTGCCTTCACGCCCGTCCTCGAACTTCACGCGCGTCTCGATGAACTGCTCCGGCTTGCCGGCGTACAGCGCTTCGATCAGCGACGCGTATTTCTCGGCGATATAGCCACGGCGCACCTTGCGCGTGCGGGTGAGCTCATCGTCGTCCGGATCGAGTTCCTTGTGCAGGATCAGGAAGCGCGAAACCTGCGAGCCAGCCAGCATGGCATCGGCGGCAAGGTCGGCATTCACCTGCTCGACGCACTCGCCGATCATGGCGATCACCTCCGGCTGCGCCGCTAGGTCGATGTAGCCCGCATAGGCCAGGTGGCGCCGCTCGGCCCAGTTGCCCACGGCATCGAAATCGATGTTGATGAACGCGCAGACGCTGTCGCGGCCGGTGCCGAACGCCACCGCTTCCTTGATATAGGGAAAGAACTTGAGCTTGTTCTCGATGTACTTGGGCGCGAACATGGCGCCGTCGGACAGCTTGCCCACGTCCTTCGCGCGATCGATGATCTTGAGGTGGCCATCGGCGTCGATCACGCCGGCGTCGCCGGTCATGAAATAGCCCTGGTCGTTGATCGCCTCGCGGGTGGCATCGTCGCGCTTGTAGTAGGCCTTCAACAAGCCCACGCCACGCACCAGCACTTCGCCGTTCTCGGCAATGCGGATCTCCATGCCCGGCGCGGCGGGCCCGACCGAATCGAACTTGACCTTGCCGTCCGGCTGCAGGCAGACGTAGGCGCAGGTTTCGGTCTGGCCGTAGAACTGCTTGAGGTTGACGCCGATGGAGCGATAGAAGCGGAACAGGTCCGGGCCAATCGCCTCGCCCGCCGTGTAGCCCACGCGGATGCGGCTCATGCCGAGCACATTGCGCAGCGGCCCGAAGATCAGCGCCTCGCCGGCCGCGTAGCGCAGGCGGTCGGCCAGCGGCACCGGATTGCCGTCGAGGATGTCGGTGCCGCAGCGGCGCGCCACGCCCATGGCCCAGTGAAAGAGCTTGCGCTTGATCCAGCCCGCATCTTCCATGCGGATCATCACCTGCGTGAGCAGGTTTTCATAGATGCGCGGTGGCGCGAAGTAATAGGTGGGACCGATCTCGCGCAGGTCGGTCATCACCGTCTCGCGCGACTCCGGGCAGTTCACGGTAAAGCCCGCCACCATGGCCTGCGCGTACGAGAACAGGTTGTCGCCCACCCATGCCATCGGCAGGTAGGACAGCACATCGTCCTTCGCGGTCAGGCCATCGAACGCGCAGCCGTTGCGCGCCGCGCCGATCAGGCCGCGATGCGAGTGGCACACACCCTTGGGCTTGCCGGTGGTGCCGGAGGTGTAGAGGATGATGGCGGTATCGTCAGGCTCGCCCGCGGCAACGGCCGCATCGAAGTAGCCGGGATTGGCGCGATCGAACTCGCGGCCGATCTCCTGCAGGCGCTGGTAAGACATCAACGCCGGATGATCGTAGTCGCGCAGCCCGCGTGGGTCTTCATAGATGATGTGGCGCACCTTGCGGCCCTGCGCGGCAAGCTGCTCCTCCACCTCCAGCAGCTTGTCCACCTGCTCCTGGTCCTCCACGATGGCGAAGTCGATCTCGGCATCGTTCAGCACATAGATCATCTCGCCGGCAATGGCATCCTGGTAAAGCGGCACCGGCACGCCGCCCATGGACTGCGCCGCGCTCATGGCCCAGTACAGGCGCGGCCGGTTGTCGCCGACCACCGCCACGTTCATGCCGCGGGCAAAGCCCAGCGCAGCCAGGCCGCACGCGAGCGCGCGCACCTCCTGCGCGGTCTGCGCCCAGCTATAGGTTTGCCAGATCCCGAGATCCTTCTCACGGTAAGCCGGGCTTTCCGGCCGCTGCTGCGCATGCGCAAGCAACAAGCGCGGGAAGGTCGTCGCCGACGGTTCCTGCATGGATATCTCCTGTCCCTCCGGCGCGGGGGTCCGCCACCGGTGCCAAGCCTGCTGCCGCTGGTTATACTTGGCCTGTTTTGCCCGGCGGTGTTTGTGCCGCGACGCAACAAGCCCGCCGCGCCTGTCCTGGCGCGCATTCGCGGTTCGTGGTGATCGTAAGATAGTCCATGCCATTTCCCCCGGTTGTCACGCCGATGACAATTCCGGGTTAATCCCTACGGGAAGGTTCCCAGGCCATGCTCAACGATTTCGTCGACCGCTGCGTGTGGGCAGCCGACCTCAGCGAAGAACAACGCGACATCGTCCGCCGCGCCATGTGCGTGCGCGAATATAGCCAGGGCGACTATGTCTGCCATAAAGGCGATATGGCGGAACACTGGCTGGGTGTGCTGGAAGGGATCGTCAAGATCACTACCGTATCGCCTTCCGGCAAGTCGGTCACATTCACCGGCGTGCCTACGGGAGGCTGGTTTGGCGAAGGTGCCGTGCTCAAGGGCGAAATCCGCAAGTATGACGTGATGGCGCTGCGGCGCTCGCGCATTGCGTTCCTGCCGCGCGAGACTTTTCAGTGGTTGCTGGATACCAGCTTGCCGTTCACGCGGTTCCTGCTGACGCAGTTCAATGAGCGGCTGGGACAGTTCATTGCCGCCGTGGAATACGAGCGGCTGCTCGATATCGATTCGCGTGTGGCGCGCGCCGTGTCGTCGCTGTTCAATGAGCACCTGTACCCTGGCCTGGGGACCACGCTGGAGATTTCGCAGGAAGAAATCGGACTGCTGGCGGGCATATCGCGGCAGCGGGCCAACCAGGCGCTGAAGGTGCTGGAGCAGCAGGGACTGGTGAAGGTCGACTATGGCGTGATCGAGGTATTGGACCTGGAAGGGCTGCGGCAGTACGGCGAGTAGGGCCGCCACGCCCCTCGCAGCTATCTTGCGGCATAGCCCGATGCGGCGTGGCGCGCAGTCAACGGAATACGCTGACCGCTTCCACCAGCCGGTTGGCCTGTTGTTTCAGGCTCTGTGCGGCGGCCGCGCTCTGCTCCACCAGCGCCGCGTTTTGCTGGGTGATGCGGTCGAGGTCGCCGATGGCATCGCCAACCTGGCTGATGCCCGCGCTCTGCTCGGACGTAGCCAGGCTGATCTCGGCGATCAGGTCGGAGACGCGCCGGACCTGGGCCACGATGTTATCCATGGTCTGGCCGGCGTCGTTGACCAGTTGCGCCCCCGAGTCGACCTTTTCCACGCTGGCGCCGATCAGCGCCTTGATCTCCTTGGCCGCGCTGGCGCTGCGCTGCGCGAGCCCGCGCACCTCGCCGGCCACCACCGCGAAGCCCCTGCCCTGTTCCCCGGCCCGCGCGGCTTCCACCGCGGCATTCAGCGCAAGGATATTGGTCTGGAAGGCGATGCCGTCGATCACGCTGATGATGTCGCCGATCCGCTTCGAGCTGCTGCTGATTTCCTCCATGGTCGCCACCACCTGCGACATCGCCTTGCCGCCCTTGGCCGCCTCGGTACTGGCGGAGCCGGACAACTCGTTTGCCTGCGCCGCGGTCTCGGCATTGCTCTTGACCGTGGCCGTCATCTGCGTCATCGACGACGCCGTATCCTGTACGTTGGATGCCGCCTGCTCGGTACGCACGCTCAGGTCGCCATTGCCCTGCGCGATCTCGCTGCTTGCGCCTTGCACGTTCAGCACCTGCTCGCTCACATCGTCGATCAGCCAGCGAAACATCAGGCCAAGCTGGCTGATCGTGCGCAGCGTCATGCCGATCTCGTCCACGCGGTCCAGATGCTCGACCTGCTGGCTTTCGCCGGACGCCACGCGCAGGGCCTGTGCCATGACCCGCTCCAATGGCCGCGAGATCTGCGCCTCCAGCCAGCCGGAGACCAGCAGCAACATGGCGGCGACGATGCCGCCCAGGCCGGCCAGCGGCATCCCGCTCATGCCAAGCGCCGCGGCACCAATGACCGAGGCCGGCAGCAAGGTTGCCAGGGCGCCGCGGATGCGCCAGCGCACCGGCATGGTCTTGAAGGCCGACGCCCACCGCTTCCAGCCGCCCTGAATGATCAGACCCTTGTGAAAACGCCGTTGGCCCGCACTACCCTCGCGAAAGTCCTGGTAGAGCCGCCCGGCGGCGTCAATCTCCTCGCGCGAGGGCTTGGTGCGCACCGACATGTACCCCACCGGCTTGCCATTGCGCACTAGCGGCATGGCATTGGCACGTACCCAGTAATGGTCGCCGTCCTTGCGCCGGTTCTTCACCAGCGCCGTCCAGGGCTCGCCGCTCTTGAGCGTGGCCCACATATCGGCGAAGGCCTCGGCCGGCATATCCGGGTGCCGCACGATATTGTGGGGCTGGCCCTGGATTTCCTCGCGTGTGAATCCACTGACATCGACGAAGGCCGCGTTGGCATAGGCAATGCGGCTCTCGGTGTCGGTGGTCGACATCAGCGTCGCATTCTCAGGCAGTTCGTATTCGCGCTGCGAGACGGGTTGGTTGTTGCGCATAAAGATTCCCCATCGGTTTTCCAAAGCACGCGCGGCGCACAGGCTGTGCCACGACTGCGGCGGCGCGTAGTGCATCTCAGCGTTTACGGATATGTCTATACAAAGCTTTAGCGATCAGGGATGAATAAGCCATTCATCTGGCTTTACCTTGATCGAGATTGATTTCACCTAGCATTTGTCGGATTTTTCGTCACCACAAGCTTGACAATATTTTTTAATACGATCGTGCTATTAAGAATAAATTGATATCGATTCTTATTTAAAAACCCAGGCAGACAGCAAATAGCCAGGAGCTGCAAGAGGCAGTTTTCATTGATCGCGACAGGCTGGAGAACCCCGCAGGCCGGGGCGTTGCGCGAACGAAAAAAAGCTGGCGACGGATCGCTCCGTTGCCAGCTTTCTTGGCTCCCCCCGCCTGTGAGGAAGGGGGACTTTCAGCCTTTTACTGCTTCAATGTCACTTGCTGTAGACGTACACACCGCGGCCCGTCTTGCGGCCGAGATAGCCCGCCGCCACCATTTCGCGCATCAGCATGGCCGGACGGTATTTCGGGTCGGCAAATTCGGTGTACAGCACCTCCATCACCGCCAGCATCGTATCCAGGCCGATCATGTCAGCCAGCGCCAGCGGGCCGATTGGGTGGTTGCAACCCAGCTTCATGCCTTCGTCGATTTCTTCCGGCGACGCCAGGCCTTCGCCCAGTACGCAGAACGCCTCATTGATCATCGGGCAGAGAATCCGGTTGACCACGAAACCCGGATTGTTCTTCACGGTGATCGGGTACTTGCCGAGGTTCTTCGACAGTTCTTCCACCAGCGCGTGCGTGGCATCGCTGGTCTGCAGGCCGCGGATCAACTCCACCAGGGCCATCATCGGCACGGGGTTGAAGAAGTGCATGCCGATGAAATTGCCCGGGCGGCTGGTGACGGCGGCCAGCTTGGTGATCGAGATCGATGAGGTGTTGGACGCGATGATCACGTTGTCGCCGACGATGCTGTCGATCTGCTTGAGGATCTTGACCTTGAGGTCGAAGTTCTCGGTAGCGGCTTCGATCACGATATCGGCGGCCTTGAGCGCGTCATAGGACGTGGAGCCCTTGATGCGCGCGAGTGCGGCGTCCTTGTCGGCTTCGCTGATCTTGTCTTTCTTGATCAGGCGATCCAGGCTGCTGCCCACGGTGGCGATGCCCTTGTTCACCGCTGCGTCGCTGATGTCCACCATCACTACGTCCAGGCCCACCACGGCGCACGCTTGCGCGATGCCGTTGCCCATGGTGCCGGCGCCTACGATGCCCACTGTCCTGATTCCCATCTTGTCTTCCTTGTTGCTGGTTGCTTGATTCTGGCGTGGCGCGCTGCGGTCACGGCGCACCGATGTATCTGGTCAGGCTTCGCGCAGCGCGGCAATGATGCGCTCGGCGTGCTGGCTGAGGATTTCCGGATCCTGCATGTCGCTGCCGTGGCCGCGCAGGGTGCGCTCGGCGTAGCGCGGCACGATGTGGAAATGCACGTGCGGCACGGTCTGGCCCGCGGCGGCGCCGTTGAACTGGCCGATCGAGATGCCGTCCGGCGAGAAGGCGGCGCGCACCGCGCGGGCGACGCGCTTGGTGGTGCGGATGGCGGCTTCGGCGCCAGCATCGGAAAGGTCGAACAACTCGGCGGCGGGTTCCTTGGTCACCACCAGTACGTGGCCATCCGACTGCGGCATGATGTCCATGAAGGCCATGGTGTCGGCGTCTTCATACACCTTGTTGCAAGGCAATTCACCACGCAGGATGCGGGCGAAGATATTGTTGGGATCGTACACGGTACTCCTGATTGGTCTTGGTCTTGATCTTCGCTGGCGCTCGCTGCCCGCAAGGCGACGCGGCTGGCGCAAACGCCAAGTTTAACGCAGGGGCCTCGCACGAGACAGCCCCTGGCGGACGGATCACATATTGCGGCGGTACTGGCCTCCTACCTCAAACAATGCATGCGTGACCTGCCCGAGCGAGCACACGCGCACCGCATCCATCAGCACCGCAAACACATTGTCGTTGTCGATCACAGCCTGGCGCAGCCGCTGCAGCATGGCCGGCGCCGCATCCGCATGACGGGCGTGGAAGTCCGCCAGCCGCGCAAGTTGTCCCTGCTTCTCCTCTTCGCTGGAACGCGCCAGTTCGAGCGATTGCGGCGTAGCGTCGCCATTGGGATTGCGAAACGTATTGACGCCGATGATGGGCAGCGTGCCGTCGTGCTTGCGCTGCTCGTAGTACAGCGACTCGTCCTGGATCTTGCCTCGCTGGTAGCCCGTCTCCATCGCGCCGAGCACACCGCCGCGCTCGGCGATGCGCTCGAACTCCTGCATCACCGCGTCTTCCACCAGGTCGGTCAGCTCATCGATCAGGAAGCTGCCCTGGTTGGGGTTCTCGCATTTGGCCACGCCCCACTCGCGGTTGATGATGAGCTGGATCGCCAGCGCGCGGCGCACCGACTCGCCGGTGGGCGTGGTGATGGCTTCGTCGTACGCGTTGGTGTGCAGCGAATTGCAGTTGTCGTAGATGGCGATCAGCGCCTGCAGCGTGGTGCGGATGTCGTTGAAGTCGATCTCCTGCGCGTGCAGCGAGCGCCCGGAAGTCTGGATGTGGTACTTGAGCTTCTGGCTGCGTTCATTGGCGCCGTACTTGTCGCGCAGCGTCACCGCCCAGATGCGGCGCGCCACGCGGCCCAGCACGCTGTATTCCGGGTCCATGCCGTTGGAGAAGAAGAACGACAGGTTGGGCGCGAAGTCATCGATATGCATGCCGCGCGCCAGGTACGCCTCCACATAGGTGAAGCCGTTGGACAGCGTGAACGCCAGTTGCGAGATCGGGTTCGCTCCCGCCTCCGCGATGTGATAGCCGGAAATCGACACCGAGTAGAAATTGCGCACCTGGTGATGGACGAAGTACGCCTGGATATCGCCCATCACCTTGAGCGAGAACTCGGTCGAGAAAATGCAGGTGTTCTGGCCCTGGTCTTCCTTGAGGATGTCGGCCTGCACCGTGCCGCGCACGTTCTGCAGCACCCACGCGCGGATCTTGGCTTCCTCGTCGGCGGTGGGCTCGCGGCTGTTGTCGGCGCGGAATTTGTCGAGCTGCTGGTCGATGGCGGTGTTCATGAACATCGCCAGGATGGTGGGCGCGGGCCCGTTGATGGTCATCGACACCGAGGTCGACGGGCTGGTGAGGTCGAAGCCGTCGTACAGCACCTTCATGTCGTCGAGCGTGGCGATCGACACGCCCGAGTTGCCGACCTTGCCGTAGATGTCCGGGCGGGTATGCGGATCCTCGCCGTACAGCGTGACAGAATCGAAGGCGGTGGACAGGCGCTTGGCATCCAGGCCCTCGGAGACCAGCTTGAAGCGCCGGTTGGTGCGAAAGGCATCGCCCTCGCCGGCAAACATGCGGGTGGGGTCTTCGTTCTCGCGCTTGAAGGCGAACACACCGGCGGTGTAGGGGAAGCTGCCAGGCACGTTCTCGCGCAGCAGCCACTTGAGCACTTCGCCATCGTCCTCGAAGCGCGGCAGCACCACCTTGCGCACCGTGGTGCCGGACAAGGTCGTGGTGGTGAGCGCGGTACGGATTTCCTTGTCGCGGATCTTCACCACGTATTCGTCGCCGCTGTAGGCCTTGCGCATCTCCGGCCACATCGCCAGCAGCTTGCGCTCCTGCGCGCCGAGCGCGGCGTCGCGCTCGGTGGCGAGAGCCTGCAGCGCTTCGCCCTGGCCCTCTTGACCGGAGGCCGCCAGCAGCATGCGGCGCGCCTCGCGCAGTTGCTGGCGCTCGCGCGCCAGCCGGCTCTGCGCGTCCACGCGGCGATGATAAGCGCGCACCGTGTCGGCGATCTCGGCCAGATAGCGGTTGCGCGCCGGCGGGACGATCACGTTCTGGCCGGTGGAGACACGTCCGCTCAACTGCGGCAGCACACCGGCCGGCGCACGCATGCCGCGCGCGCACAGCGCTTCGCGCAGGCCCTGGTAGAGCATGGTCACGCCGTCGTCGTTAAAGCGCGACGCCTGGGTGCCGTACACCGGCATCTCCTCGGGCTTGGCATGCCACTGCTCGCGGTTGCGCTGCACCTGCTTGGCCACGTCGCGCCACGCGTCCTGCGCGCCCTTGCGGTCGAACTTGTTGATGGCGACAAAATCCGCGAAGTCCAGCATGTCGATCTTCTCGAGCTGGCTGGCCGCGCCAAACTCCGGGGTCATCACGTAGAGCGACAGGTCCACGTGCGCAACGATGGCCGCGTCTCCCTGCCCGATGCCCGAGGTCTCGACGATGATCAGGTCGAAGCCGGCCACCTTGCAGGCCGCCAGCACATCGGGCAGCGCCCGCGAGATCTCCGAGCCGGCCTCGCGCGTGGCCATCGAGCGCATGAAGATGTGCGGATGGTTGATCGCGTTCATGCGGATGCGGTCGCCCAGCAGCGCGCCGCCGGACTTGCGGCGCGACGGGTCGATCGAGATCACCGCGATGGATAGCGCATCGCGCTGGTCCAGCCGGATGCGGCGGATCAGCTCATCGGTCAGCGAGGATTTGCCCGCGCCGCCCGTGCCGGTGATGCCGAGCACGGGTGTCTTCACCTTGGCCGCCTCGGCGCGCAGGGCGTCGGCCAGCGCGGGATCCGCCTTGCCGTTTTCCAGTGCCGTGTTCAGCTGCGCGAGCGCGCGGCGGTCGCCGCCTTTCATCGCATCGAGCGTGGTGGGGGCATAGCGCGCCAGGTCGATATCGCAGCGCTGCACCATGTCGGCGATCATGCCCGCCAGGCCCAGGCGCTGGCCGTCCTCCGGGCTGAAGATCCGTGCCACGCCGTAGGCTTGCAACTCGCGGATCTCGTCTGCCACGATCACGCCGCCGCCGCCGCCGAACAACTGGATGTGCTCGCCGCCACGCTGGCGCAGCAGGTCCACCATGTACTTGAAATACTCGACGTGGCCGCCCTGGTAACTGGAGATGGCGATGCCCTGCACGTCTTCCTGCAAGGCCGCGCTGACCACCTCTTGCACCGAGCGGTTATGCCCCAGATGGATCACCTCGCAGCCCGAGGACTGCAGGATGCGCCGCATGATGTTGATGGAAGCGTCGTGGCCGTCGAACAGCGAGGCCGCGGTGACGAAGCGCACCTTGTTGACGGGCCCTTTCGGTCCCTGCGCGTGATGGGGAGCACCCGGTTGAGCGCCGGGTTGAGCGCCGGGTTGAGCGCCCTTCTGCACATCGGAAAGATCGGTCATTGTCTCCACCATGTTCGGTGTTCTGGCTGGTCGCATGACGTCCATGGCTGCCGCTCTGGAGGCGGCTCGGATCTGACACGCGAGCGGTCTGGCTGGTGCCGGCGCAACGGCTTGATTATATGACGTTTACGTTAACGGCAATCAATCCACGGCAGCGCCGGATACCGCGCGGCGCGGCCAGCCATATGAACATCCTCGCATAGTTGGCGCGACGATGTGGAGGGAGGGAGCGAGGCATCGGGGGAGTTCGACGCCGGCAAACGGCATTTTGGAGAGCGCACGACCAGACACTTGGCCAGGCTTCCACCAATACGGATGGGAGCGGGATGACCGGACACGCGCTGCGCGCGGTCCGGCCGAGATCCTCTCAGAGGCCCGGTTCCGGGCACTGGCCGGCACCGGAGCCACGGCGCTCGCCAAAGCGGCGCTTCAGCGCACTCGCCAGCCCGCCCAGCCAGCGCCACGACGACGGGGCCGGCGTCTCGGCCAGCGTGAAGCGCGCGCCCTCGCTTTCGCCGGACAACCAGACCCGGGCGCCGGCAGGCAGCGCAAAGACGGCTCCCGGCAGCAGCCAGATGTCCGCGTGGTGGCCTTCCACCGTGAGCCAAAGGCGGCCTTCGACCGCCTTCACGCGCTGGCCTTCGCGGGCGCGCCAGCTCACCGGCTGGCCCAGTTCATCGAATTCGAAGATCCTTAGTTCGCGCATTTCATCACTCCTGTTCTGCTGTTCTGCATGGCGGCCATGTCTCTCGTGCCCACCGGCCCAGCCAGTGCCGGCACTTCCGCCGCATGCCTTCCATTATTCACAGCGCAAACTACAATCCCATGAACAGTTGCGAACAGTTTGACATGAACTGTTCAGTAGTTTTTCCTGACACTTTCCCCTGCACCCTGCCGATGAAGCTGACCCTCGTTCCCGCCACCGGCGTGCCCCTGACCGACCAGATCGTCAACGAGGTCAAGACCTGGATCAGCGCGCGCGAGGTGCGCCCGGGCGCGCGCCTGCCGTCGATCCGGCAGCTCGCGGCGGAGCATGGCATCAGCCGTTTCCCGGTGATCGAGGCTTATGACCGGCTGGTATCGCAGGGCCTGCTCGATTCCCGCCACGGGTCGGGCTTCTTCGTCGCCGACAGCCCGCTGCTGGCGCGCGGCGCCAATGGCTGGTCGGACCCGCGTCTGGCAGAGGATTTGTCAGGCCATATCCTGGAGCAGTTCAACCATCCCAGCGCCACGCTCAAGCTGGCGGGCGGCTTCGTGCCCGAGAGCTGGCGCGACGTGGAAGGGCTGACCCAGGCCATCCGCCAGGTCTCGCGCAACGACATCAACAGCGTGATCCACTACGCCACGCCGATGGGCAGCCCGGAGCTGCGCCAGCACGTGCTGACCCGCGTGCGGCAGCTCGGCATCGCGGCGGAGCTGCCGCAGGTGCTGATCACCACGGGCGCCAGCCAGGCGCTGGACCTGGTGGTGCGGCGCCTGCTCAAGCCAGGCGATACGGTGTTCGTGGAGGATCCTGGCTACTACAACCTGTTCGGCCTGCTGCGCCTGCACGGGGTGCGGCTGGTGGGGGTGCCGCAAACCCGCAACGGCCCGGACCCGGACGCCGCCGAAGCGCTGCTGCGCGAGCACAAGCCCAAGCTGTTCTTCACCAACAGCGTGCTGCAGAACCCGACCGGCTCGACCCTCTCGCCGCCGGTGGCGTTCCGCCTGCTGGAGCTGGCGCGCCGGCACGGCTTCCGTTTTGTCGAGGACGATATCTTCTCGGACTTCCAGACCAACTACACCGACCGGCTGGCCACGCTGGACCAGCTTGAGCACGTGATCTACATCGGCGGCTTTTCCAAGACGGTGTCGGCCTCGCTGCGCGTCGGCTACCTGGTGGCCGACAAGGCGCTGGTGAAGGACCTGGTGGATGTGAAGGTGCTAACCAGCGTAGCGGGCTCGCATTTCGCGGAGAGCGTGACGGCGGCGCTGCTGGAGCGCGGCGCCTACCGCAAATACATGGAGCGGCTGCGGCTGCGGGTGCGCCAGGCCACCGCGCGCGCGGTGCAGCACCTGGGCGACGCCGGCTGGGAAGTGTATTGCGAACCGGCGGGCGGCAACTTCCTGTGGGCTCGTACGCGTGGGATCGAGGATTCGCGCGAGCTGGTGACCTTGGCCGAGCAGCATGGGGTGACACTGGCGCCCGGCAATTACTTCCGGCCGGGCGGCGAGGGCTCGGCCTGGATCCGCATCAACTCCGCCTTTGTCGAGGAGCCGCGCGCGCTGGCCTTCCTGCAGGAAGCCGGAGCGCGCGAACGGTAAGCGCAGGCGGCGTCAGGCGCCGCCGTGCAGCACCGCGTTGCGCCGCGCGTAGAGGAAGTAGATCGCCAAGCCGATCGCCAGCCACGCCAGGAACGCCACCCACGTCAGCGCCTGCAGGTGGGCCATCAGGAACAAGCAAAAACCCACCGACAGCAGCGGCACCACCGGCACACCCGGGCAGCGGAAGGCGCGCGGCAGGTCCGGCCGCGTCTTGCGCAGCACCAGCACCGCCACCGAAATCAGCGTGAAGGCGGACAGCGTGCCGATATTGATCAGCTCCGCCAGCACATTGAGCGGCACGAAAGCCGCAATGAAGGCAAACACGATGCCCACCGTCCACGTAGCGAAGAACGGCGTGGCATGCACCGGGTGCACCTTCGACAGCCGCTCCGGCAGCAGCCCGTCGCGCGACATGGCAAAGATGATGCGGGTCTGGCCGAAGGTCATCACCAGGATCACCGTGGTCATGCCCAGGATGGCGCCGAGATCGACGAATCCCGCCACCCAGTTCTCGCCCGCGTACTGCAGCGCCAGCGATACCGGATGATCGATGCCCGCGAACTTGGCGAAGGGCACGATGCCGGTCATGATGGCCGCCACCGTCACGTACAGCACGGTGCAGACCGCCAGCGAGCCGATGATGCCGATCGGCAGGTCGCGGCGCGGGTTGCGCACTTCCTCGGCGGCCGATGTCACCGCGTCGAAGCCGATAAAAGCGAAGAACACCAGCGCGGCCGCATTGAAGACGCCTTCCAGCCCAAACGGCGCGAACGGATGCCAGTTGGCCGGCTTGACGTGCCACGCGCCCACCCCGATAAAGAGCAGCACCACCGCAATCTTGATGGCCACCATCACGTTGTTCAAGCGCGCCGACTCGCGCACGCCGTAGGACACGACCCAGGTGATCAGCAGCATGATCACGGCAGCCGGCAGGTTGAACAGTGTCTGCACGCCCGGCACGGCACCGGGTGCGGCGGTGAGCATGACCGGCAGGTGAATACCGAAGCCCGCCATCAGCGACTGGAAATAGCCCGACCAGCCCACCGACACCGCCGAGGTCGCAAGACCATACTCAAGCAGCAGATCCCAGCCGATCATCCACGCCACGATCTCGCCGAGCGTGGCGTAGCTATAGGTGTAGATAGAGCCGGAGACGGGGATCGCGGACGCGAACTCGGCGTAGCAGAGCGCGGCAAACCCGCAGGCGAGCGCGGCGATCACGAAGGAGACGGTCAGCGCCGGGCCGGCCGTGAGCGCGCCGGTGCCCGTCAGCACGAAGATGCCGGTGCCGATGATGGCGCCGATGCCCATCAGGATCAGGTCGACGGGACCGAGCACCTTTTTCAGGCCATCATCGCGGGCGGCGGCCAGCATGGCCTCGATGTTCTTGGTGCGGAACAGACTCATCGGTGGGTACTCCTGGCGCGCTGGGCGGCTTTGAAAAGCGGCGTATTTTAGCGTGATGGGGTGGGCGGATTCGTCACTTTTGGGTTGGTCGGTGTTTCTTTGATCGGCGTTGGCATCTTGCACCCAAGAGCCATACGACATCCCCCTGCGGGGGCTGCCGGTCACTCTTCTTTGCGTCGGCAAAGAAGACTAAC
>NZ_JBWKVH010000007.1:0-275159 GCF_059421605.1 Cupriavidus sp. GW821-FHT02F09 | reverse complement strand
CCCCACTTATCGATAGGTGGGGACCTATTGTGCTTATCGGTGCTTCAGTGTCTAGACGGTCATGACCGGGTGCTTACGCTAAATGGCTATGAGATGTCGAGGCACCGACCTACTATCTAATGCATGCTGCGGCGCGGCAATTCGTCCTGTTCGCGGCCACTTGGGGGCGCCGATATGCCATCTTTCGCTCGGAACGGCATATCGTGCATTCAGAATCACTCTATTAGATTCGCCGCTAGTGATGAAACATGTCTTCTTTCACCAGGCAGGACACCCGGAACAGCCGTGGCATGGGGCGCGCTACTACTGGGTGATAGGTGGGGTCCTGGTTGCCTGCGGGCTCGCATACGCCATTTTGGTAACGCTTTGACGAGCCTGTGAGAGTGAGCTGCGCTTTGCTCTCAGGGCTATGCAAATGGGAATAGGGCGCGAGTCGGCCGTATGATTGCCACCCCAGCGACGTTGAAGTTGTAGCTGTGACCACGCCACTCAAAGGACAAGTAGTGCGGTGCCCAAGTCAAGGCTATTAGTTGCCGCACCTCGACACCCTCGACGACGAGGCCTCCCGGGGCGATGGTAATGCTCCCACAATCGAGCTGCAACGTGGCAGCACCTCGGGTAAGGCGGCTCTCTTCGAGTAGGAGTGTTCCCGGAAAGTGTGTTGTCATGGTGAGGCAACTTGCCAAAATTAATCGCGAGCGCGTGCCTGAATCTTGTATTTCGAGGTTACCTCATCTGCTCCCGCGGTGATGGAAGACAAAAACGCACGCGTGGACTAATCAAGGGCTGCAATAGCGTTCGAGCAAGTCTGCCTCAGTCTCATGCACCTCGACTGGAAAGCACGTAGCACCAGCAAATGCCAGGTAGCGCGCGCGATGTTGACCGTTCCGAAAGGAAGCCACGCCTTCCATGCCAATGCCAATCAACCCTAGCAGCTTGTGGCGGCTCTGGATCCCAAAGGTGACATATGGCATTTCGGGGATCCTTGGTTGCCTCGGATCAAGAAAGTCGCGGATGCCACGGACCTTTCCCGGGTGCCAATACTGTACAGATGGCAGTACGTAGTCACCGGTATCGCGATCGGCACATTTGAGCAATTTTTCAGCATCGACCACAACAATCCTGTGGCGGGAGTCGGCAGAAACGAACCCACGTCTTAAACGCGCGAATGCATATGGCTCGTGGTGGCGAAGAGGGACGATCCAAACGTTGTCGTCGCCACAATGCACCTGATCAACGTCCGGCACCTGATTCACTTCCACGTCACCCCCAGCAATTTTTTGCAAAAACGAAGAATTATGCCGACGGGATATGACAAAAGCTGCGGTGCGCTCCCTTGCATCCGCAATGCTCGGCTGATGACCTAACGGTCGGGGCGTGCCGCGGTTGACTAGGGGGAGGGGTTCCGGAAAAAGGTAACCAGGGTAACCACCCCTCAAAAATAGCGCTAAGTAATTGATTTGTAAGGGTCGGCTTGGTTACCTATCAAAGGTGACTTGAGGTAACCAAAAAGGTAACCTGTTCGTAAGTAATTGATTTTATTGATAGTTTTAAAGAGGGGAAGTTACTCTATAGAAAGGTAACCGGTTACCTCTTGGTTACCCCGAAGTTACCTTTTTTCTGAAACCCGGATTCCCTTGTCTGGTAAGGCTCTCCGGGCGATTCCGATAGCACGGTTACCTTGGCTACCTTTTTCCCGACCCCCCCGCCGACTGTAGCGTGGTCCCTCGGCTATACTGTGTTTTTATACAGTGGTCGTGTCAAACGGTTGCATGAGATCCCGGCACACACACCAAACCTCGTGGGCGCAGGACGTGGTCGACGGAAAGCTCGACGCGCCGGCTCGCCCTGGCCAGCCTGGGCACAACTTCCCGGCGCCGCTGACAGCCGCGGAGCTGCGTGCCATTTACGGGCGAAACCGGACGCCGGAAGTTCGAGCCCTGCTGTGGGGATAGCGCGCCTGCGGACGCGGCTGCGCCGGGCCGATCAACTCCGGTCGTGCATCGTGAGGGAGGATCCGATCGCTCGGCAGCTGCTGCCGCACGTCCTGGAGACGCTGAGGCGCGAACTGGAGGGTGAACCATGCCTGCAGCAAGACGAGCCATGTGGCAGGCACGCGATGATCGATGAGGAGATTTTCAGCGTCGGCCAGTCGGTGGGAGGTACTGAGCGCACTAGGCGAAGGAAGTAAGGCGGGCTCTGCCGAGTCGATGGACGCCGAATTGGCGCCGCACTTGGTGCCTGGCTTGAGCCCGCATCTTCTTGAAAATCGTTGTGGCTCGCGCGCACTGCCCGAGGAGGGAGGGCAAGGGAGTGTCTGTGTTCGGGCCAATGAGACCCACCCGGCCATGGGTGGTGTGCCGCGGGGATAGCTTTCGCCATGCGGAGACCGTGCCGCGTGGGCAATAGGATTGGAGGGGCTTGTTTCTGGGAATTGGTGAAAGCGATTCTAATCTAAGTGGTTGATCTAATTGGGAAAAGCCGATGCCTGCAAAGCCGTGTACGCCGGTTCGATTCCGACCCCCGCCTCCAGTATTCAAGCACTTAGCGCTACCCTAACCGGTGGCGCTTTTTGCTTTCTGGCGATCCGATCGCTGGCGCCATCCGCACCGGCAATTCCCTCTTCCTTTCCCCTCCTTCTTCCCCCTCTTTTTTCCCCTCAAATTTCCGCTAGATTGCGCGTCTCGGCTCTTTTTTGTCGTTTATCCTCTCCGATTTTTAGGACAAGTCCTAATATCGTCGCTTATTTTTGTTGTATTTCCCAATTCTGCTTCAGCTATTCCAGTGGCTGCCGTAAAGGCGGATGTGAGGGTCGTCCAAAAGACGGCTCACCGGATTCCGAGATTGTTGCAAGCGCGCTTCCAAAACAGACTGCTTGACCCCGTTCCCGTTGCTCACGGGCGTCATTTCATCGTCCACCTTTCTTGGAGAATCGGTGCCGCCCTCTCGCGCGCGCCGACATTGCGTCATGAACATCACCCAACGCCTCTTAGCTACCTTGTCGCTGGCCTTGCTGGCCCTGCTTGCCGTCGGAGTCGGCGGCCTCTGGCAGCTTCGCGAGTCGCAGGAGCGTTTTACCTACTTCAATGACAACACGCTCATCAGCGTTCGCACGCTGAGCGACCTGCGGGATACCGTCAGCACCATGCGCGTGTCGCTCTACCGCTATGCCTTGTCGCCGGAGGCGAGCAGCCGCGCCGAAGCCACGAAGGCGTTGGCGGAGGCGGATGCGGTTTTCGACAGCACGGTCGCGACCTACGAGCGCAGCGATATTTCCGACGAGACAGACCGCCAGATGCTGGAGGCGGACCGCGCCGCGGCGAGGCAATATCGCGCGGAGCGGGAGCGCTTCCTGGAGCGCTTCGCCGCCAACGACGATGAAGGTGCGCGTGGCATGCTGATGGGGGGCTCGCTCTTTGTCGCGGCCTCGGCGCTGCGCACCGCCATCAACAAGCACGTGGCGTATAACGCGGGTCTGGGCGAGCAGGTGGTGGTGAGCAACGGCAAGGCATACGGACTGGCCTTGACGGTCTTCTCGGCGATCATTGCCTGCGGCTTTCTGGTTACCGGTACGCTTGGCTATTCGCTCTACCGCCACATCCACAACAGCCTTGCCGAGATTGAGCAGACCCTGCGCTATGTGAGCGAGTCGCTCGACCTCAATCGCCGCGCTTCGGTGCGCCATGAGGATGAGATCGGGCGCACGGCGATTGCTTTCAACCAGTTGATAGAGCGCGTGGCGTCGGCACTGCATGAAGTCCGCTCGTCGACCGACTCGGTCAGTACGGCCGCCCACCAGATTGCGGCGGGCAACGCGGATCTGTCCACGCGTACCGAGCAGCAGGCGGCATCGCTGGAGCAGTCTGCCGCCAGCATGGAAGAATTGACCACGACCGTGCGCCAGAATGCCGACAATGCGCGCCAGGCCAGCAGCCTGGCGGACAATGCCGCCGAGGTGGCGGAGCAAGGCAGCACGGCCGTGCAGCAGATGGTGGAAACCATGGGTGCAATCAGCACCAGTTCCACCCGCATTGCTGAAATCACCACGCTGATCGAGGGCATCGCCTTCCAGACCAATATCCTCGCGCTCAATGCGGCGGTCGAGGCGGCGCGCGCCGGCGAGCAGGGCCGCGGCTTTGCGGTTGTGGCTGGCGAGGTACGCAGCCTGGCCCAGCGTTCGTCCAGCGCGGCGAAGGAAATCAAGGATTTGATCGACACCTCGGTGGACACGGTTCGCCAGGGCTCGACGCAGGCCGAGGGTGCGGGCAAGACCATGAGCGAGATTCGCCAGGCCGTGCGGCGCGTCTCCGACATCATCGGGGAGATTGCCGCGGCGTCGAGCGAGCAGAGCACCGGGATCGAGCAGATCAACCAGGCCGTCGGGCAGATGGACCAGGTCACGCAGCAGAACGCAGCTTTGGTGGAGCAGGCGGCAGCGGCTGCGCAATCGCTGGAAGAGCAGGCCGACAAGCTGCGCGATACCGTGGCGACGTTCCAGTTGGCCGGGCGGTAGGACTTCAGGGCGGCGGGATGGCAGGGGGGGGCGGCGCACTTGCGCGGGGATGGGGGGCACATCCTGCCCCGATTCCGCGCTTTGCCATTGTGGTGATCGTGTTACATTCCATGTTGTAGTCTTCACGGGGCGTTCAGGGGATATCCGACCTGAACAGCGTGCCATCGTCGTCCGCTTGGACTCATGCCGCGCTTTTCGCCTCCAGGCTGCCGTAAAACTCCCGTTCCCGTTTTCCCTCAATCAGTGCGGTACCTCTCGGCCTGTGCCCGGCGTTCAACGCCGCAGCGCGGCCCAGAGGTCGCTTTGTGGTCCCCGCCATACGGCCGCTGGGGGCGGGCGGGTTGTCCAGTCACCGCCGCCATGGCCAAGCACGAGGAACCCAGAACGCATGCATCACGCTACCCCGCTCATCAGCACCATCGTCGGCGGTCTCGTCCTGGCGTTTATATTGGGCGCGCTGGCCAACCGGCTAAAGCTCCCGCCGCTGATCGGATACTTGTGCGCGGGCATCGTGGTTGGCCCGTATACGCCGGGCTACACCGCGGACCAGGCGCTGGCGCCGGAACTGGCGGAACTTGGCGTGATTCTGCTGATGTTCGGGGTTGGCTTGCATTTCTCGCTCAAAGACCTGATGGCGGTGAAAACGATCGCCATTCCCGGGGCGGTGGTACAGATCGGCATTGCCACCTTGCTCGGGATGGGCGCGGCCTGGGGCTTTGGCTGGGAATGGGGGCCAGGCCTGGTCTTCGGGCTGGCGCTTTCGGTGGCTAGCACCGTGGTATTGCTCAAAGCTTTGCAGGAGCGCGAGCTGGTGGAGTCGCCGCAGGGCCGGATCGCGGTGGGCTGGCTGATCGTGGAAGACCTGGCCATGGTGCTGACGCTGGTGCTGCTGCCGGCGCTGGCGGGCCTGCTCACGCCGTCCGCAGATGCCACGGCGTCAGGCGCGGCCGCACCGGACTCCGGCGACATCGTGTTCGCCGTGTTCGCTACCCTGGGCAAGGTGGCTGCCTTCGTCGCGGTGATGCTGGTGATCGGCCGTCGCTTTATTCCCTGGATGCTGGAGCGCATCGTCTGGACCGGGAGCCGTGAACTCTTCCGTCTGGCGGTGTTGGCAACGGCGCTCGGCGTGGCCTTTGGCGCGTACTCGCTGTTTGGCGTGTCGTTTGCGCTCGGTGCATTCTTTGCAGGCATGGTGCTGGCGGAGTCGGAATTCAGTCACCGCGCGGCAGAGGAGTCGCTGCCCCTGCGCGATGCGTTTGCAGTGCTGTTCTTTGTTTCGGTCGGCATGCTGTTCAACCCCATGGTGCTGATCAACGACCCCTGGGGCGTGCTGGCCACGCTGTTCATCATCGTGGTGGGCAAATCGCTCGCTGCGCTTTGCATCGTTCGGGTGTTCGGGCATTCCACCCGTACCGGCATGACCATCGCGGTCAGCCTGGCCCAGATCGGCGAGTTCTCCTTTATCCTCGCGGGCCTCGGTGTCTATCTGAAGATCCTGCCTGAGCGGGGCCACGCCCTGATCCTGGCAGGCGCGCTGCTGTCCATCGTGCTGAACCCGCTGCTGTTCCACCTGCTCGATCGCTATACCGCCAAGCATGCAGGCGAAGCGGATCCCCACCCCGCGTGAGCGCGGGCATGCAGCGGCTTGCGCAGCTCACTGGCTGGTCGCCGCGGCATCGCGGCGAAGATACTCCGTAAAGGCCAGCAGGCCTTGCGTAGGGTACTTGTCCTGGTGAACCACGAGGTGCAGCGGCCTCACCACGTCGGGCAGGCCATTGCGCAGCGCCACCAGTGTGCCGCGTTGCAATTCGTCTTCCACCACCTGCAGCGACAGGCAACTCACTCCATAGCCGCTCATCACGGCACGCTTGATCGCTTCGGAGTTGCCCAGCTCCAGCGCAAAGCGCAACTCGCCCAGCAGTGGTGCCAGCCGCTGTTCGATGATCTCGCGCGTGCCCGAGCCGGGTTCGCGCACGACCCAGTCGGCGTCGCGCAAGGCAGCCAGATTGCCAGGGTAGCTTGCGAGCGGGTGTGACGGGCTGACCACTACCACCATCACATCGTCCCGCCAGTGGGCGCTGCGCAGGTCGCGCTCGTGGCATGTGCCCTCGATCAGCCCGATGTCCGCCTCGAAATGCAGCAACGCCTGCAGGACCTCGCGCGTGTTGCCAATGCGCATGTCGAGCGCGCAGGGCCCGCTCTGTGCATGTCGAAAACCCGCGAGCAGACCCGGCAGGATATAGCTGCCGATGGTGTTGCTGGCGGCAATGCGCAGTTGCACCCCGGGTTGCACGGTGAAGCGCTCGAGTTCCTGTGCCTGGTCCAGCAGCGACAGTGCGCGCGGGAAAAACAGCCGGCCGGTCTCATTGATGCTCAGGCGGCGCGCGACCCGGTCAAAGAGGGCGCCGCCCAGCGCGGCCTCCAGATCCGCCAGCGCGGCGCTGACCGCGGATTGCGACATGGCCAGCGCATCGGCCGCAGCCACGGTGCTGCCGTGCTGGGCCACCGCGACGAACACGGAGAGTTGGCGCAGGGTCAGGCGTAGCGGGCGATGGGTCATATCTGTAAAGCAGGTAATGTATAGCGATATTACCTGTTTTACAGATTTCTGCCTGCTAAGTACGCTTCGGACATATTCAATATGCGCCCCGAAGCCCTCCGGCGTTACGGGCAGGACCCCCGCCATGTCTTCCATTCAATCGTCCGCAGTTGCCAATCTCGGCACCGAACCGCCTTCGTGGCCGACCCGGGTCTTGACGCTGGTGCCGCTGGGTTTCATCGCCTGGCTGGCCATGGTGTTCTCGGCCAACCCGGCGGTCTCTCACCTCGGCATGAGCGCGCTGACGCTGGCCATGTTCGCCGGCATGGTGGCGGGCAATACGCTGCCGCAACGCTGGCTCACCCCGCTTGCGCCGGGCATGCAGCTGGCACGCCAGCAACTGCTGCGCCTCGGCGTGGCGTTGTATGGCCTGCGCCTCACCTTCGGCGCTATCGCCGACCTGGGCTTGGCAGGCGTGCTGGTGCCGCTGGCCATGCTGGTCTCGACCATGTTGCTGGGGATCTGGATCGGTTCTTCGCTGCTGGGACTAAGCCGCCGTGAAGCCATCCTCGTTAGCGCGGGCAGCGCCGTATGTGGCGCCGCGGCGGCCATCGCGGTGGCTTCGGTGGTGCGCACCGACGACCGCCAGACGGCCGTGGCCGTGGCCACGGTGGTGCTGTTCGGCACGGCTGGCATGCTGCTGTATCCCTATCTGTTTGAGCTGGCCACCCAGCACTGGCACCTTGCCATCAGCGAGCGCACGTTTGGCATCTACACTGGCGCCACGCTGCACGAGGTGGCACAGGTTATCGCCTCGGGCAAGATGGTCAGCGATGCCACCGCGGATGCCGCCGTGGTGACCAAGATGGTGCGCGTGTTGGCGCTGGGTCCGCTGTTGCTGGTGCTGGCGTTGTGGCCGAAGGCCGGCATCGGGCTGGAGGAAGACGGCAAAGGCGAGAAGGCGGCAGGCGGGCGTCCGTGGGGTGCCATCCTGAAGGCGATCCCGTGGTTTGCGGTGGGTTTCGTGGCGGTGATGGCCGTGCATTCGGCGGGCCTTGTGCCCCAGGGCTGGAAGCCTGCCCTGCTGGCCTTCGATAACTGGCTGCTTGCCTGCGCGATGCTGGCAATTGGCTTGCACACCCGCATCGGCACCTTGCTGCGCGCCGGGCGCAAGCCCCTGGTGCTGGCCGGCCTGCTGTTTGTGTTCCTGGTGTGCGGTGGCGCGCTGTTGTGCGCGGCGGTGGCCTGAGCGCGCAAAGCCGGGACAGGGGGAGGGCGGAAGCTGGGGAGGGTGGATGCTGGTGCGGCCGACGGGGGTCGAACCCGTAAGCCCGTAAAGGCGGCAGATTTTAAGTCTGCTGAGTCTACCAATTTCTCCACGGCCGCACGGCAAGCCCGATATTGTGGTCGGTTGGGCGCGGTGATGCAAGCTTCGCGCGGGATTTGTACCGTGGGCAGCCAGGCGGGCGGCAGCAACGTGTTTATGCGTCGGTTGTTACGCTTGGTAACAATGTAACGTTCTCGGTTTCACCTGCAAATTTCCAGGAACCTACAATACCTCTTATCGAATAACGCATTGCAAGAGGCAAGGATCATGAAACGTTGGTGGCTCGCAGGACTCGCTTTGCTTGGGGCGCTGGCATCCGGTGCGGCAATGGCCCATGTGAGCGTTGGCGTGGCGATTGGGGTGCCTGGCGTTGTGGTCGGCGGCCCGGCGTACTATCCGCCGCCAGCCTACATTGCCGCGCCGCCCGTGGTCATGGCGCCTGCCCCTGTCTACTATGGTCCGCCGCCGGTCATCGTGCGGCCGGCGCCGGTCTACTACGGTCCGGGGCCGGCCTATTACGGCCCGCGTTACTACGGCCGCGGCTACTATGGGCGGGGCTACTATGGCCCGGGACATGGACGCCACTGGCGATAAGCATGAACGACCTGCCTCGTGCAGGCTGGTAAAAGGGGCCCTGCGGGGCCCTTTCGTTTTTCACGCACAGCCCTGGGAGGCAAACTGTAGGCGGCAATCCGGACAAGGTTCCATTGTTATTGGTAGGGTCAAAAAATTTGAAGAGACAGGTCAAACCGGCTCTCATATCCTTATTAGGGTTTCCACCTATACTGCTGCTGTGACGCCGTGATGACAAGATTCCGCAATGCTTCATCATCCAGCGCCCCTCCAGCACGACCTAATTCCCAAGAGGATCCGCCCATGAAGATCAAAAACAGCCTGGTGGCGATCGCAGCCCTGACCGCCCTCTCCGCCCTCTCCGCCTCCGCCTTCGCAGCCGGTATTGCCAAGGCAGACCCTTACACCGATGGCGCCAAGATCGGCAAGGTTGATCCCTACACCGATGGTGCCAAGCTTGGCAAGGTTGACCCGTACACCGACGGCGCACGCAAGGTGGATCCCTACACCGACGGCGCCAAGGTTGGCGATCGCCGCGACCAGTTCAGCGACGGAGCCTGAGTTTGCCGGACACAAGCCTGTGGCCCTGAGGGCTTCGGCTGTCCGCATCCAGCAACGCCGTGAATCATCGAAAGGCCCGCCTCGAGCGGGTCTTTTGCTTTTTGCGGGCAGGTGCCAGGACGGTGGCGGCATGGTCATGCCAAGGGCCGTGGCGCTATACTTCCGGCTCACTGAAATGATCTTCGAGGAGAGTGGTATGCAGCAAAAAACCGTGCTGACGGCAGATGATGTGAAGAAGGTACTGGCCGCAGCCGAGCTGGAAGCCAAGAATCACCAATGGGCGGTTTCGATTGCCATCGTGGACGACGGTGGTCACCTGCTGGCATTGCAACGCCTGGACGGCGCCGCACCGATCTCGAGCTACATCGCGACCGAAAAGGCACGCACGTCGTCGCTGGGCCGTCGCGAGTCCAAGGTTTACGAAGACATGATCAACAACGGCCGTCACTCTTTCATGACCGCGCCGGTGTTGCAAGGCATGCTGGAAGGTGGTGTGCCTATCGTGGTCAATGACCAGGTAGTGGGTGCAGTTGGCGTGTCGGGCGTGAAATCGACCGAAGACGCACAGATCGCGCGCGCGGGCATTGCCGCCCTGGGCGTCTGATACTCGCCTGCAAACAGAGGCGGTCGTGGTGCCGGCAGTGAGCGTGGCTCACTGCCCACGCACCTCCTGCCGACTGCGGAGCAAATCGCTTGTGCTCCCGGATGCTGAAGCCTGTCGACGGGCTTTGGCATCGGGCTGCCGGTTCCGGTAGCCCTTCTTGCATCGAAATCCCGTACAGCGTTACATGGTTGCCACAATGGTTTCCCACGGCATGGCTTGTGCTGGCGCGTGCGCGCGCCTGGGCACGGTCACTTCGTCAGGATCAGCTTGCCATAGCGCGTGATGCGCAGCGTGTAGACCTCGCCGTTATGCAGGATCGGCAGCAGGTTGGCGCCACGCATCAACGAATCCAGGGGCACGGCATCCCCTGCGGGCGCAGCTGGGAGGCTGTCGCGCACCAGCGCTTCGAGCCGTGCGGGCAGGGCAGCTACAGCAGATTTCATCGATTCGATCGCCGCGCTGGCGGGGCTTTCGCGCCGCGCCTGCGCAGCCTTGTTGGAATTGACTTCGACCCGGCGCAGGGAAAGGCGGCGACGGGTGACTTCATGCGGTTGCGACAGCGGCAGGGTCAGGGTGCTCATGGGCGGGCTCCGGTCCGGTGGTCTGTGGCGGCTGCGCGAGACTGCGAGCGGTCACGACCGGGTTCAAGTTGGCTCAATCTTAAATGAGAATCGTTATCATTACAATAGAGATTTTTAATCGTGCAGGACGGGCCAGCGCAAGCAAAAAGGGCACTCCTTTGAGCGCCCTTTTTGTCGATGCTACGTTGCCGGCCCAAAGAGCACGGCACGAACAACACTAGTGCTTGGGTTCCGTGATGAACCCGATCTTGCCCAACCCGCCGTGCTGCGCGGCTGCCATGACTTCCGCCACACGCTCATAGCGCACGTCGCGATCGGCCCGCAGATGCAGCTCAGGCTGCGGCTGCTGCTGCGCGGCCTGGGCTATGTTGGCTTCGAGCGTGGGCTCGTCCACCTCAGCCTGGTTCCAGAAGACCTTGCCGCTGGCGTCGATCGACAGGTTGATGTTCTGTGGCTTGGGATCGTTGGGCGTGTTGGTTGCACGCGGAAGGTCGATCTTGACCGTGTGGTTGATCACGGGAATGGTGATGATGAAGATGATCAGCAGCACCAGCATGACGTCGACCAGCGGCGTCATGTTGATTTCGCTCATTACTTCGTTATCGTCCGAGTCGAGGGTGCCGAATGCCATGATGACTTCCTTGTTGCCTTGCTGCGGCCTTACTGATTCTTGACTGCGAGGCGCACACCGTTGTCATCGGTGGCACGCGCGCTGGCGCTGGTCGGGCGCACACGGGCGCCGGTGACGAAGTAGGCGTGCAGGTCGTGGGCGAAGCGGTTGAGTTTCGAGATCACGCCCTTGTTGCCGCGGGTCAGCGCGTTGTAGCCCAGCACCGCGGGGATCGCAACGGCCAGGCCGAAGGCGGTCATGATCAGTGCCTCGCCCACCGGGCCTGCCACCTTGTCGATGGTCGGCACGCCGGAGGCGCCGATGTTGATCAGCGCGTGATAGATGCCCCACACGGTGCCGAACAGGCCAACGAACGGCGCTGTGGAACCGACGGACGCCAGCACGGCCAGGCCCGATTGCATGCGTGCAACGGCCTCGTCGATGGCGCTCTTGAGCGAGCGGGTGATCCAGTCCGAGATGTCCATCACGTCGTGCAGCTGCGGCTGGCTGGCGCGATGGTGCTGCGCGGCTTCCTTGCCGGTCATGGCCAGCGTGCGAAACGGGTTGGCTTCGCTGCTGCCGAGGGTTTCGAGAGCGTGGTCGAAATCGTCGGAGTGCCAGAACTGCTTTTCAGCGCCATGCGCCATCTTCTTCAGCCGGAAGAGATCCCACGCCTTCGTGAGAATCACGATCCACGAAGCCAGCGACATGATGAGCAGAATGATGGCGGTGGCACGCATGACGAAATCGCCTTGCGTCCAGAGGTGAGAAAGTCCGAGGTCCTGCATGTTGGTTCCTGGTGAGGTCGGTATTGAAATCAGTTGAGTTCGAACCCGATCGGCTGCTGGGCGGTAACCGCCACGGCACGACCGTTGTCCAGATAGGGCTTGCAGCGCATGCGTCGCACCGCCTCCTCGGCGGCCTGGTCCAGCCTCGAGGATCCGCTCGAGGTCACGACTGCGGTCTTGACCACCTTGCCGGTATCGTCTGTAGTCAGACGCACCACGGCCTTGCCGGTTTCACCCATGCGGCGCGATTGCGACGGATAGGTGGGTTGCGGCGGGCTGCACTGGATCTCGCCAATGCCGACCGCGCGTGGCGCTGCCGACACCGGAGCGGCCGGCTCGGGGGCGGGGGCGGGCGGTGCCGGCGGGGCAGGTGGCGCGGGCGGTGCTTCCACGGCATTGGGCGTGGGTGGCAGCGATGCCACCGGCGTCGGCGTGGGGCGCGGTTGCGGCGGTGCAGGCTTGGGTGTAGTGACCTTCACCTGCTTGGGCGGGGTTTCCGGTTTGGGCTTTGGCGTCTCGACGGCGGGCTTTTGGGGTGGCTCGAGCGGGATGATGCGGGCGACGACTTCTGGCGAGATCACGGCCTCCGTGATCTTGCGTCCCAGCCCGCTCTGGATCAGGTAAAGCAGGCCGACGTGGAACAGCAGGACGGCAAGCGTGATCTTGAAAAAACGTTGATCGAACATGAGAAAACAGCAGATGTCGGCGAATTGGCGCGGCGCCGGCTTTATTAGCGATAGGGCCTATTTGCGATAGAACAGGATCAGCGAGATGCCACAACCGACCAGCAAGCTAAGCAGCAATTCCATGATAAACGCTCCTTCAACAGTGATGCCGGTGGGAGCGCCGCTCTTGAGGCAGCGTGTCAGGTCGTCAGTATAAACGATAATGATTCTTATTTGGTGGCATTTTGTGCAATGCGTTGATTCGCTGCCGCGCAGCCGTCTTTATACGCCGATTTGGCGATACCTTCCCGCGGCTGCGACAAAATGCGCGCTCTCGCACGGCACAGGGTTGCCGGCAATGCCCGATCTGCCACAAAGCGCGCTAGCATAGGAAAAAGACGAGCCATTCGATCCATTCGAGCATTTCGCCGCGCTGGCCGCGGCGCCCCCCGTGCGAGAGGACCAGGCCATGGATTTCACCCGTTTCGCCGAAGACGACCGCTCGACCCTCCTGCGTGCTGCGACCGGCTCGCCATGCACCTCCGCGCTCGACTGGATGTGCGCCCAGTTCGCCCTGCGGGTCGTGTGCTCGCTGGGGCCCAGATTCAACCTGCGCAGCAATATCAACGACATCCTGACGGTCAGCGCACAGGAGATGGTGTGGCCGTACGGCGTGGTGTTGCGCGTCCAGCGCTTCCTTGCCGCGCGCTGCGCCGATATGCCGGCCTGGAAAGGTGCAGCGCGCCTCACGCCTGAAGAATTCCTGGAGCGGCACGGGCAATGGAACAGCGCGTTCGACGAGAGCGCGCTGTTCTACTACCTGGATGAGTACGTCAAGCATCACGCCAAGGATATGTTCGCCGTGTTCGATGCGTCGGCGGCGGCGCTGGCAGCGCGGCTGGATGGCGAACGCGTGTTGCTGGTGCGTAACATCGACATGCTCAGCCATGTGCTGGATTTGCCCGAGCACGAGCGCAAGCTGTTGCTGTATGCGGCGCTCGCAAAATACAAGCGCGACCTGCGCGCGGTGATGGTGGACTGTAAGGTGGCGCACAGCCAGGAAGCCTTCCAGATCCTCGCCGGCTTGACCGGCGCAAGTCCGGCCGCGGTGGCGGTGTCGCTGCGGCCCGGCTCGCGTCTGGAGACGCTCAACCTGATCGAGCAGCCCCTGCCCGAGAACAGCGTGACCGATCTGGGCGACCTGATGCGCCTGTCGGACCGGCTGCTGCATGTCCTGCTTGGCAACTACGCGAACGAAGCCGAGATGATGGCGGTGTTCACGCGCCCGGCGGCAGCACCCACGCTTGGCACCGGCGACTATCCGCACGTCGAGACCGATGCGCGCTACCTGTCGGCGCTGCTGGCCAACGCCACGCAGCAGCATGCCTGCGGCGTCAACGTGTTGATCTACGGCCCACCCGGCACCGGCAAGACCGAGTTCGCGCGGCTGCTGGCGCGCGAGGCTGGCTGCGAGTTGTACGAAGTGGACTGCCTGGACCGCGACGGCAACAGCTTGTCAGGCAAGGATCGCTATCGCTCGCTGCAGGTGTCGCAGGCGTTCCTGCGTGGCCGCCCGCGCACGGCTCTGCTGTTCGACGAAGTCGAGGATGTGTTCCCGGGCAGCGCGCGCGAGCTCACCAGCCTGTTTGGCCAGGAGGACCCGCGCGGCTCGGTGAACGGCAAGGCCTGGGTCAACCAGACATTGGAGCAGAACCCGGTCCCGGTGATCTGGATCTCCAACTCGATTCGCCAGATCGACCCGGCCTATCTGCGCCGTTTCCAGTTCCACCTGGAGCTGAAGATCCCGCCCCCGCTGGTGCGCGAGAACATCATTCGCAAGCACCTGGGCACGCTGGACGTGAGCGACGCCTTTATCGCGTCGCTGGCCGCGCGCAAGACCTTGACACCGGCGCAGGTGCAATCGGCCGCGCGCTTCGTGCAACTGGCGGGCTCGGGCGTGGCCGAGCCGGTGGAGGCGCTGATCTTGCGGCAGCTTGACCATGCCGACCGCGCCATGGGCTTGCGCCCGGAAGTGGAAGGGCGCCCGGTGGTGACGCACTACCGCCTGGATTACCTGAACCTGGAGACGCGCTACGAGGTCGGCAAGATCGTGCAGGCGCTCAAGGCACGGCAGCGCGGCACCTTGTGTTTCTATGGTCCCCCGGGCACCGGCAAGACCGCGCTGGCCGAGCACATCGCGGCCGCGCTCGAGCAGCCGCTGATGATCCGGCGCGCCTCCGACCTGATGAGCAAGTACGTGGGGGAAACCGAGCAGCAGATCGCGGCGATGTTCGCGCGCGCGGAGGAAGACGGTGCCATCCTGCTGCTCGACGAAGCCGACAGCTTCATGCAAAGCCGGCAGAACGCCGTGCGCAATTATGAGGTGTCCGAGGTCAACGAGATGCTTCAGGGCATGGAGCGCTTCAACGGCATCTTCGTTTGCACCACCAACCTGTTCGAGCGGATCGACGAGGCGGCGCTGCGCCGCTTCTCGTTCAAGATCCGTTTCCTGCCGCTCAAGCCCGAGCAACGCACGGCGATGTTTGTCGAGGAAGCGCTGGATGCCGATCCGCAGCGCATGGACGCAACCATGCGCGAGGAGCTGGCGAAGATGGATTGCCTGACGCCGGGCGACTTCGCCACGGTCAAGCGTCAGTGCGTGCTGCTCGGCGAGACGCTGACGCCAGACGAGTTCCTGGCACAGTTGCGCCAGGAACATGCGGTCAAGCCGGATGTGCGGCAGCGCCGCCCGCTGGGGTTCCTGCAATGACCTGAAGCGGGAGCCGGTGCCTCAGTCGAATGCGGGCGCCGGCTCGATCACGAGGGTTTCCGCGGGCGCGTCCACATGCAGCAGCGCCGCGGCCATGGCGCGCAGGTGGGCGGCATCCTTGGTCGACGTGTAGCGGTCGTTGGGCACCGCGTCGGCGTTTGCAGCCATGTCGTGCTCGGCCAGCTTGCGCCGAAGTTGCCGCGCGATCGCGTCACCGGTATCGACCAGCGTCAAACGGTCGCCCACCAGTTCACGCACGGTGTCCGACAGGAAGGGGTAATGGGTGCAGCCAAGTACCAGCGTATCGGCGCCGGCCTCGAGCATGGGCGACAGGTAGGTGGTGAGTTTCTCGCGCACGGCCGGGCCATCCACATCGCCTTGCTCGATCAGCGGCACCAGCCCGACGCCAGCCTCGCAGAGGAAGCGGCTCTCGCCTTCCAGGGAGGCAAGCAGCCGGCCGAACTTTGCGCTCTTCAATGTGTTACCCGTGGCCAGCACGCCAACTACTTTGCTGCGGCTGGCGGCGGCGGCGGGTTTCAGGCCGGGCTCGACGCCGATGATCGGCAGCGCCAGCTTTTCGCGCAGCGTTTGCACCGCATGCATGGTCGCCGTGTTGCAGGCGATCACCAGGGCCTTGCAGCCCTGCGCCACCAGCCATTCGCAAACCTGCAGCGTGCGCGCCTCGACAAAATGCTCGGGCTTCTCGCCATAGGGCGCGTACTTCGAGTCGGCTACGTAGATCAGCGATTCCTGCGGGAGCAGGGCACGGATTTCGCGCAACACGGACAGGCCGCCGAGGCCGGAATCAAAGATGCCGATGGGTGCGTTGTTCACGGGAGGGTTCGAGGCAATCAAGAGGTTAGGTAGCAAAAAGCCGGGTCGGAAGACCCGGCTTTTGCAGACAGCTGCGCTGTCACGGCGTGGCTCGCGTTACAGCGCAGCGACCGGGATCTTGCCGATCTTGGCTTGCCATTCGGCGGGGCCGGTCTTGTGCACGGAGGTGCCTTCGCTGTCCACGGCCACCGTCACGGGCATGTCCTTGACGTCGAACTCGTAGATGGCTTCCATGCCCAGGTCTTCGAAGCCGACCACCTTGGCGTGCCGGATAGCCTTGGCCACCAGGTAGGCCGCGCCGCCGACTGCCATCAGGTAGGCAGACTTGTGCTTCTTGATGGCCTCGATCGCCACCGGGCCGCGCTCGGCCTTGCCGATCATCGAGATCAGGCCGGTTTCGGCCAGCATCATCTCGGTGAACTTGTCCATGCGGGTAGCGGTGGTGGGACCTGCCGGGCCGACGGCCTCGTCGCGCACCGGATCGACCGGGCCCACGTAGTAGATCACGCGGTTGGTGAAGTCCACTGGCAGCTTCTCGCCCTTGGCCAGCATGTCGGCGATGCGCTTGTGCGCGGCGTCGCGGCCGGTCAGCATCTTGCCGTTGAGCAGCAGGGTCTGGCCCGGCTTCCACGAGGCGACTTCTGCCGGCGTCAGCGTGTTCAGGTCGACGCGCTTGGAAGTCTCGGTGTTCGGTGCCCACTCGACCTTCGGCCAGGCCGACAGGTCAGGCGCTTCGAGCTTGGCCGGGCCGCTGCCGTCCAGCGTGAAGTGCACATGGCGGGTGGCCGCGCAGTTCGGGATCATCGCGACCGGCTTGGAGGCAGCGTGGGTGGGGTAGCCCATGATCTTGACGTCCAGCACGGTAGCCAGGCCGCCCAGGCCTTGCGCGCCGATGCCAAGCGCATTGACCTTCTCGTACAGCTCGACGCGCATTTCCTCGATCCAGTCCTGCGGGCCGCGAGCGATCACGTCCTGGATGTCGATCGGGTCCATCAGCGATTCCTTGGCCATGACCATGGCCTTCTCGGCGGTGCCGCCGATGCCGATGCCCAGCATGCCCGGCGGGCACCAGCCCGCGCCCATGGTCGGCACGGTCTTGAGCACCCAGTCGACGATGGAGTCGGACGGGTTGAGCATGACGAACTTCGACTTGTTCTCCGAGCCGCCGCCCTTGGCCGCCACCTGGATGTCCACGGCATTGCCCGGCACCACTTCGTAGTGGATCACGGCAGGGGTGTTGTCCTTGGTGTTCTTGCGGCCGCCTTCGGGCGGGCTCACGATGGACGCGCGCAGCACGTTGTCCGGGTTGGTGTAGCCGCGGCGCACGCCTTCGTTGATCATGTCCGACAGGCCCATGGTGGCGCCATCCCAGCGCACATCCATGCCGACCTTGACGAAGATCGTCACGATGCCGGTGTCCTGGCAGATCGGGCGCTTGCCTTCAGCGCACATGCGGCTGTTGGTCAGGATCTGCGCGATCGCATCCTTGGCCGCGGGACTCTGCTCCAGCTCATAGGCACGGCCCAGGCTGGTGATGTAGTCCATCGGGTGGTAATAGCTGATGTATTGCAGGGAGTCGGCGACGCTCTGGATGAGGTCTTCTTGTTTGATGACAGTCATTTTTGTGGGGAGGACAGTCGAGGGGAAATTCAGCCCGAAATCATACACCTAGCGAGGGGGAGGTGCCTGACTGCATGCGGTTGTCGACAGGGCCGCAGGTGCGCTTCGCTGCTCACGGCCGGCCGATGCGCGCTTCCTGCCGCGAAGTTCTTCGCCTGCCTGCGACGCTTGCCTTACAGGGCCTTACGGGCGGGTGAAAAGGCCCCGATTCCGTTTTCTCCTTGGCGCATGTTCACGGTGGGCCGGCGGTTATCTTGGCATCTCCTCAATAACGGAGATGTGACCATGACCTTGAGCGCAATTGGCAGCAACACGTCGCTGTCCAGCCTCTTTCAGACGCAGTACACCGGCAAAAGCTGCGGTAGCCAGGATGCGTCCAGTGGCAGCGACACCAGCAACTCGGCCAGCAATCCGGCCGATGCGCTGATGCAGGCACTTCAGCAAACACTGGCGCAGTTGGGCATCACGACCTCGTCGTCCAGCACTGACAGTTCGACGACCGCGGCGTCCGCCTCGTCTGCCACTTCCGCCACCTCTGCCAGCACCGCTTCGGGCGCCGCCGCCAGCAGCAGCACCACCGCGTCCAGCGCAACGGACAGCGCCGATGCGTCCGGCAACGCGGTGCAGGCGTTCGTCGGCGCGCTGTTCCAGGCACTTGCCGCCCAGGCTGCCGGCACCACCGCGAGCCAGGGCACGAGCGCTGCTACCACCGCTACCACCGCCGCCAGCACGACCGACAGCACCGTAGCCAGCGCGACCGGCACCGATGCTGCGCAGACGACCCAATCGCCGGCTGGCGCAACCGGCCATCACCACCATCATCACCACTACCAGAGCGTCAGCGCGGACCTGTCCAGCCTGGCGCAAGAAGCTGGCGCCAGCAGCACTTCATCGAGTGGTGCCAGTTCGGATAGCGCCAGCAACCCGGCCTCAGCAACGCTCGCGACCCTCGAGACGGATTTTTCCGCGCTTCAGCAATCCGGTAGCTCGGGATCGACGGTATCCTTGCAGTCGTTCCTGCAGACGCTCTCGGCCAACCTGAGCAGCGGCAACGGTACGATGAGCACCGTCGGCAACTTCGTTACCACGCAGGCATAAAGAACCACCCGCAAGGGGGTGCTGCTGTTCCCGGCACGCCCTGCGCATGCTGCCCCGGCAGCGTGCGCGCGCCATCACATTCATGACTCCTCACGTGCTTCTCGTCGACGACGACCCTGTCGCCTGTGACCTGCTGTCACGCATCCTGCTATCCAGCGGCATGACGGTGTCAGTGCTGCATGACGGCTACGATTTGTCGCGTCGCCTCACGCAAGAGAGGCCATCGGTGGTGCTGCTCGATATCATGATGCCGCGCAAGGATGGGCTGAGCGCGTTGCAGGAAGTGCGCGCTGCCGGTGACGATGTGCCCATGATTTTCCTGTCGGCGCGTGGCGAGGCCGCCGACCGTGCCGCGGGCCTGGAGCTTGGCGCCGACGATTACCTGCCCAAGCCATTTTGCTCGCGCGAATTGCTGGCGCGGATCCACGCGGTGCTGCGCCGCCGCCCGCAGGCCCCGGGGAGCGCGCCGGAGCAGCGTCACTCTTACAGTTTTGGCCCGTTCGACGTCGATTTTTCCGCCCGCATCTTGACCCGCGACGGCGAGCGCCTGCCTTTGCGCGATACCGAATTCGCCATGCTCAAGGTCTTCACCGGCCACCCGATGAAGGTGCTTTCGCGCGCCCGGCTGCACGACCGTCTCTATGGCTCCGACATGCATTTCCGCGACCGCAGCCTGGATGTGCCGGTCTGGCGTTTGCGCCGCGTGATCGAGGAGGATCCATCCGTGCCTCGTTACATCCAGACCGTGCGGGGCCGCGGCTACGTCTTCGTCCCCGGGCTCGACGCGTTCTGCGCCGACGAAGCCGACGACCTCGACGAAGCGCCGGACGCATGAAGAATCCGTTCAATACGCTGTTTGGGCGCATGGCGGTGCTATCCGTCTCCGTGCTCGTCATTGTCCATCTGGGCTGGACCGCGCTGATGTTTCACCTGCGCCCGCATGGTCAGGCGGACGGCATGGCACGGGGCATCGTGCTGGCGCTGGGCACGCTCGACGGGAGGCCGGGTGCCGGCGCGCAGCGCAAGCCAGGCGCCGCCATCCGGCTTGCCGCCCTTGGCACCGAGCCCGCCGCCGGCCCGTTGCCAGAGCATGGACCCTTGCGCCATCTGCTGCGTGACCTTCGGCAAGGGCTTCCAGCAGGGGCGGAGCTGCGTGTGGACCAGGCATGGCCGCCGCACCTGTGGGCGCGCCTTCCCGGGCAGTCCCGCTGGGCGGTCATGGCGCTGGACATGCGGCCGCCGCCATTGCCGCCGTTCGTCTTTGAAACCACGGGCATGCTGGTCGCGGCGATCCTGCTGTCCCTGTTCGTGGCATGGCAGATGCAGCGCCCGATCGCCCGCGTGGCCGGTGCCGCGCGCGAGCTTGGCAATGGCGGGAGCGCGGCGCTGATTCCGGTGACGGGCCCGTCCGAGTTGCGCTATCTGGCCGAGTCCTTCAACGACATGATGCGCAGGCAGGCGGAGAGCCGCGAGAACCAGGCGGTCATGCTCGCCGGCGTGGCGCACGACCTGAAGTCGCCGCTGACCCGGCTGCGCCTGCGTGCCGACGTGCTCGCGGACACCGCTGAGCGCGGTGGCTTTGTGCAGGACATCGACTCGATCACGCATATCGTCAACCAGTTCCTGGAGTACGCGAACGAGAGTCCCGATCCCGGTGCGGCCATCGAAGTCGATGCCTTTCTGCGCCAGCAGTTTTCCGGCGCGTTGTTTCAGTTGCGCGTGGACGCCGGGCCGCGGTTCTTGTTGCCACGCACGCTGGTGGACCGGATGGTCACCAACCTGGTGGACAACGCGCTGGAGTACGGCATGCCGCCGATCCAGATCGAGACCCGGCTGGACGGCGAGCACTGGCATATCGTGATACGCGACCATGGCGAGGGCATGCCGGATGCGCAGGTCGAGGTGGCGATGCGTCCATTCGTGCGGCTAGACACCTCGCGTGGCGGCGACGGCCATTGTGGCCTTGGGCTGGCGATCGTCAGCCGCCTGGTGGAACGCATGGGGGGCAAATGCCTCGCTCGCAATGCGCCCGGGGGCGGTTTCCAGGTCTGCCTCGTGCTGCCCGCGCCGCAACCGCCAGAGCATCTGGTGGCATGAAGCGCTGGCTGCCGGCGAAAAAATCCGCGGCCTTGGCTGCGGTTCTGTGATGCCGGCGTTGGGCCGAAGCCCCTCAATGGGCTAGCCCTTGCCTGTCCTGCTGGCGCGCCAGGCGCGGCGGGCCAGCGGTCCGGGCCAGCTCGCCAGTGCGATGCCGGCCAGCACACAGGCGAGCGCCACGCCGTGCGGCCAGCCCGGCGTCTCCCCGAGGAAGACGATGCCGTAGGTGGCGGCCGCGATCGGCAGCACCGCAGTGAACACGCCCGCCATCTGTGCCGGCACATGGCGCACGCCTTTCATCCACAGCCAGAACGAGAAGATGCTGGCCGACAGCGCATACCAGAGCACCATCCACCATATGCTCGCCGGAACCGATGCCATGTCGAAATGCAGCAGCGGCATCAGGCCCAGTGGCAGCATCAGCAGCCCGCCGATCAAGTGCGTGTAGGCGCAGATCTCGATGGCCGCCAGGGTTTGCGCCAGGCGCCGCGAGAGGATCACGTAGATCGATTCGCAGACCACCGCGCCCATGATCATCAGGTTGCCGAGCAGCGCATGCTCGCTGCCGACGTCGGCAGCGCTGCCGCCGCCGTGGTCTGTGCCCCGCGCCACGTTCAGCACCGCAATGCCCGCCACCGCTAGCAAGACCGAGAACACGGTGCGCCGCGATAGCCGCTCGCGCAGGATCAGCCATGAGAGCAGGGCCACGGTCGCCGGGATGGTGCTGGTGATCACGCCTGCGGCCATGGCGCTGGTCAGCCGCACGCCGCCCAGCATTAGCAGCGTGAACAGGAACGTGCCGAAAAAGGCTTGCAGGAAGAGGTTGAGCCATTCGCCGCGCGAGACGGCGCGCATGCGCGCGGGGCGGTACCAGGGCGCCAGGCACACGATGGCGATGGCGAAGCGCAGCAGCGCGAACAGCAGGATGGGTACGTAAGCGACGATGGCCTTGCCCAGCCCGACATTGCTGCCGACGAGGGCCATTGAGGCAATCAGGAAGAGGGCGTGGATGGGCACGGGGTTCTGGGTGGCGGCGCTGTTTGATCGGGATCTGGCCGGCTTCTGGCCTGGTTCTGGCACGGTACTGGCCGGTGGCTAGCGCAGGCGCGTTGCGCTGAGCATGTCTGCCAGCGAAGGTCCGCAATGCCGCAGCGCCGCGTTCGGGATAGGGCTCGCGGCATTATAGCTGTGCTAGCCTAATGGAGAAGGCTGCACATCCTTACCCGTGTCCGGCCGTTATCCATGGTGCGCCGCAGCAGCCGGCGCACGGGTGGCGGCATGCGAGCGGGTTGGGTTTGGCAGCGTCAGGTTTAAGTAAGCCGTCGAGCGTAAGTTCGCAGCCAGGCAGCCACGCTATATCAGGAGACAAACAAATGTCCGCCATCGAGTCCGTGATGCAGGAGCATCGCATTTTCAATCCCCCGGCGTCGTTCGCCAAGCAAGCCGCGATCCCCAGCATGGAGGCTTACCAGGCTTTGTGCGACGAGGCTGAGCGCGACTACGAGGGTTTCTGGGCGCGCCACGCCCGCGAGCAACTGCACTGGACCAAGCCCTTCACCAAGGTGCTGGACGAGAGCAATGCGCCGTTTTACAAGTGGTTCGAGGACGGCGAGCTCAATGCTTCCTTTAACTGCCTGGATCGCAACCTGGACAACGGCAATGCCGAGAAGGTGGCCATTGTCTTCGAGGCTGACGACGGCACCGTTACCAAGGTCACCTATCGCCAGTTGCATGCCAAAGTGTGCCAGTTTGCCAACGGCCTCAAGGCGCTGGGCATCAGGAAGGGCGACCGCGTCGTCATCTACATGCCCATGTCCGTCGAGGGCGTCGTAGCCATGCAAGCCTGCGCGCGCCTTGGCGCCACGCACTCGGTGGTGTTCGGCGGCTTCTCCGCCAAGTCGCTGCAAGAGCGGCTGGTCGACGTGGGCGCGGTGGCGCTGATCACCGCCGACGAGCAGATGCGCGGCGGCAAGGCGCTGCCACTCAAGGCCATCGCCGATGAAGCGCTGGCGCTGGGTGGCTGCGAAGCCGTGAAGAGCGTGATCGTGTACCGCCGCACGGGCGGCAAGGTCAACTGGGCCGAAGGCCGCGACCGCTGGATGGACGATGTCGCCGCCGGCCAGCCGCAGACCTGCGAGCCCGAGCCCGTCAGCGCCGAGCATCCGCTATTTGTGCTCTACACCTCTGGCTCAACCGGCAAGCCCAAGGGCGTGCAGCACAGCACCGGCGGCTACCTGCTGTGGGCGCTGATGACGATGAAATGGAGCTTCGACATCAAGCCCGGCGACATGTTCTGGTGTACCGCCGATATCGGCTGGGTCACCGGGCACACCTACATCGCCTACGGCCCGCTGGCCGCCGGCGCCACGCAGGTGGTGTTCGAAGGGGTGCCCACTTATCCCAACGCCGGCCGCTTCTGGGACATGATCGCGCGCCACAAGGTCAGCATCTTCTACACCGCGCCGACTGCGATCCGCTCGCTGATCAAGGCGGCCGAGGCCGACGAGAAGATCCATCCCAAGCAATACGACCTGTCCAGCCTGCGCCTGCTGGGCACGGTGGGCGAGCCCATCAACCCCGAAGCGTGGATGTGGTACTACCAGAATATCGGCGGCGAGCGCTGCCCGGTGGTCGACACCTTCTGGCAGACCGAGACCGGCGGCCACATGATCACGCCGCTGCCGGGCGCTACGCCGCTGGTGCCGGGCTCGTGCACCTTGCCGCTGCCGGGCATCATCGCGGCCATCGTCGACGAGACGGGGCAGGACGTGCCGAACGGCAGCGGTGGCATCCTGGTGGTCAAGCGGCCCTGGCCTTCAATGATCCGCACCATCTGGGGCGACCCGGAGCGCTTCAAGAAGAGCTACTTCCCGGAAGAACTCGGCGGCAAGCTGTACCTTGCAGGCGACGGCTCGATCCGTGACAAGGAGACCGGCTACTTCACCATCATGGGCCGTATCGACGACGTGCTCAACGTCTCGGGCCACCGCATGGGCACGATGGAAATCGAGTCCGCGCTGGTCTCCAACCCGATGGTGGCGGAAGCCGCCGTGGTGGGCCGCCCGGACGACATGACCGGCGAGGCCATCTGCGCCTTCGTGGTGCTCAAGCGCTCCCGCCCGAACGAGGAAGAAGCCAAACAGATCGCCGCGGAGCTGCGCAACTGGGTGGGCAAGGAGATCGGCCCGATCGCCAAGCCCCGCGACATCCGCTTTGGCGACAACCTGCCCAAGACGCGTTCCGGCAAGATCATGCGGCGCCTGTTGCGCTCGCTGGCCAAGAACGAAGAGATCACCCAGGACACGTCCACCCTGGAAAACCCCGCCATCCTGGAGCAGTTGAAGCAGGCACAATAACGCGATAACGAGACAACGCGGTCATCCGCCCCTGCCGGCACGCCCTGCGCGTGCCGGCAGGTTGCTTGCTCGCCCAACCCGGCTGCCCAACCCGGCTGCCCAACCCGGCTGCCCAACCACTGCTCCCATGCCTGATGAACAGTCGCGCTTTCGCCGACGGCTGCTGCTGTACTACGGCTTGTTCACGATAGGCCTGTTTGTCTTTATCGGCATGATGGGCCTGCTGGAGCATTCCAGCGGCGATGCTCTCTGGCTCGGCTACGTCTTCCTGTTCGTCACCATCGCCATCTATGCGTGCATCGGGCTGATCTGCCGCACCTCCGACCTCAATGAATACTATGTAGCTGGCCGGCGCGTACCCGCGTTGTTCAACGGCATGGCGATCGCAGCCGACTGGATGAGCGCGGCGTCCTTCATCGGCTTGGCCGGCATCCTGTTTGCGTCGGGCTACGAAGGCCTGGCCTACGTGATGGGCTGGACCGGCGGCTATTGCCTGGTCGCGTTCCTGCTCGCGCCCTACCTGCGCAAGTACGGCGGCTACACCATCCCCGACTTCCTCGCCGCGCGCTATGGCAATGGCAAGCCCGGCGGCAACATGCCAGTGCGCGCGATCGCCGTGTTGGCGGCATCGTTATGTTCCTTCGTCTATCTGGTGGCGCAGATCCAGGGGGTAGGGCTGATCGTCACGCGCTTTATCGGCGTGGAGTTCGCCGTCGGCGTGTTCTTCGGCCTGGCCGGCATCTTGGTGTGCTCCTTCCTTGGCGGCATGCGCGCGGTGACCTGGACCCAGGTCGCGCAATACATCATGCTGATCGCGGCCTTCCTGGTCACGGTCTCGATGATCGCGTGGAAGCACCATCACCAAGCGCTGCCGCAACTGAGCTACGGCACGCTGCTGCAGCAGCTCGACACGCGCGAGCGCAGCATCGAGCGCGACCCGGCCGAGCAGGCCGTGCGCGAGTACTACCGCCAGCAGGCCATCCAGATGCAGGACCGCATCTCGCGGCTGCCGCAATCGTTCGATGAGGAGCGCAATGCGCTGTCCGCGCGCTTGCAGGAGCTGCGCTTGCGTAACGCACCCCTGCGCGAGATCAAGACGGTGGAGCGCGAGCGGGTCGAGTTTCCGCGTGACATAGCGGCGGCCCAGCAGCAATGGAACCAGCAGCGCGAAGAAGCCCTGGCGCGCAGCCAGCCCTCCACGCCGTCGACCGAGCCCTATCCGTCGCCCTCGGAGGCGGAGCGCAAGACCAAACGGCTGAACTTCGTGTTGCTGGTGTTCTGCCTGATGCTGGGCACCGCCAGCCTGCCACATATCCTGACGCGGCTCTACACCACACCTTCGGTGAAGGAGTCGCGCAACTCGGTGGCGTGGGCGGTGTTCTTCATTGCGCTGCTCTACGTCTCCGCGCCCGCGCTGGCGGCGCTGGTCAAGTACGAGTTCTTCCAGCACCTGGTTGGCACGCCATACGCGGAACTGCCGCAGTGGGTAGTGCAATGGCGCAAGGTCGACCCGCCGGTGTTCGGCATTCGCGATGTGAACGGCGACGGCATCGTGCAGTGGGCGGAGATCCTCATCCAGCCCGACATGATCGTGCTGGCCGCACCGGAAATCGCGGGCTTGCCTTACGTGATCTCGGGGCTGGTTGCCGCGGGCGCGCTGGCGGCCGCGCTATCCACCGCCGACGGCCTGCTGCTCACCATTGCCAACGCGCTGTCGCACGACGTTTTCTATCACATGGTCGACCGCACCGCGAGTCACCAGCGGCGTGTCACCACGGCCAAGATCGTGCTGCTGGGCGTGGCCCTGTTTGCCTCTTACGTCACCTCGCTGCGGCCCGGCAATATTCTCTTTCTCGTTGGCGCGGCCTTCTCCCTGGCCGCGTCCAGTTTCTTCCCGGTGCTGGTGCTGGCGATCTTCTGGCGCCGCACCACGGCTGCGGGCGCGGTGGCAGGCATGGTGGCCGGACTCGGCGTGGCGGTCTACTATATCTTCGTCAACTACCCGTTCTTTACCCGCATGACCGGCATTTTCGGCAATCGCTGGTTCGGCGTGGACCCGATCGCTTCCGGCGCATTCGGCGTGCCCGCCGGCTTTGCCGTAGCCATCCTGGTCAGCCTGCTGACGCCGCGCAACGCCCCGGTGATTGACCGTCTCGTGACGTACTTGCGACGCGGCTAGTGTCTTCGATCACGAAACACTAGATTTGCGAAACAACACTCTGATATACTCGCGGACTTGCTGGAGAGATGGATGAGTGGTTTAAGTCGCACGCCTGGAAAGCGTGTATAGGTTAATACCTATCCGGGGTTCGAATCCCCGTCTCTCCGCCAGAACAACGGAAAAAGCCCTTGGTATTCAAGGGCTTTTTCTATTTTCGGGGCAGCTTCAGGGGCAGTGCGCGGGTCTTGCGCGCTGGCATGGGCGAACTCTCCACACATGAAAAAGCACCTGTAGCAGGTGCTTTTTCATTTCCCGCGGTTGAAGGGGGGAGGGGACCGAACCGGGTCGGCAAACTCATTGGGATCCGGTTCGGACTTGCAAGCCTAATCGGCTTGCTCGATCTCACTGCCATGCTGGCCAGAGGATCATCTGCCACTTACCTTCGCTTTGCTACTGCGTGTCTCAGTCGGCAGGACTTCAGTATAGGTCAGCAGGAATCGGGGTCAACCTGAGTTTAATGGCGGGTTGCTGGTGGCTCTCACGCTTGGTTTTTGCCGGCGGGCCATCGTGCTTGTGAGTTCTGCTGCACGTGGCGATCCGCGCGTGTTCCCGATGCCGTCGCGGCAAACGCGCCGTGCTACGATCGATAAAAAATCGGGAAGAGACACACAGTGAGCCAAGACATTGCAGCGCGTTTCAATGCGGAGTTCGCCCCGCGGATTGCGCAGACGATCGTGGATTTGTTCAAGCGCCGCGTTCACGTCGAGGTGGTGCCGGACGAGAGGCCTGGCCGCGCCGCGCGCGTCCGCCTTTCCGGCGAGTCGTTCGATGAGCCGCGGCGGTTCGCGCAGCCATTGAACGTCTATCTGTCGTGGGACGGCCTCGAGGTAGAAGCGCTGTTCGCCGCCGGTGGCGCGGAAAAATTCGAGCACTATCTCGCGGCCCTGCCGGGCAAGATGCGCGCGTGGCAAACGCCCCGGCAGATCGATTTCGGGACGCGCTCGCAGGCAGACCCTACCGTGCTGCTTGGCGGGCTGGATTTCGAGCATTGAGGCTGAGCTGTTTGGGCGTACTCACCGCATCCCCTGCAGCCTTTCCACGTTTCGCACCAGATCCATCAGCCCCGGCGCGACTTCCCGCTCGCGCGCGGCGAATGGCTTGGCTTGTGCTGATACCCCGCAGTTGAAGATCAGCCATTGCGAATCCACCGGCCGGAACAGCGGCACGGCAAAGGCATGGACATCGCTGCGCCATTCGCCACGGTTCACGCAGTAGCCCTTGGCCTCGAAATCCTGCCGCAGGCGCAAGATCTGTGGCTGGAAGCGCAGGAAGGCATCGGGGTCTTGGAGGCGCAGGCGATTGAGCACGCTTTCACGCTCTTCGGCGGGCGCCTTGCATAGCCAGGCCTTGCCGATCGCGGTGGTGAGCATGGGCAGCGCGGCGCCGATGTCCGGCACCGCGACAAGGCTGTCGGTGGAGCGGGCGGTCTCCACATAGATCATCTGCGTGCGGTCGCGCATGCCTAGCGATACCGCACCGCCGACGCGGTCGGCGAGCTCTTTCATCAACGGCCGGGCGATCTGGCGGATATGCATGCTGGCTAGCAGCGGATAGCCGAGCGAGAGCACGGGCGCGCCGAGCCGGTACTTGGCTTGCGCGGCGTCGCGCCGCAGGTAGCCGAGCACGGTCAGCGTGTGCGTGAGCCTTGCCACGGCTGATCTCGACTGGCCGGTGCGTTGTGCAAACTCCTTGTTGCCGAGCAGGGATTCGCCAGGGCGGTAGGCCAGCAGGATATCGATGCCGTGCGCGAGCGTGGTGGCGAACTGGCGATCGCCGGTGTCGCGCTCGTCGCCTACGGGCGTGCCGCGCGATCGGCCGGGTGAGGGCGCCGATGCCATCACGCGATCCCCAACGACGCTTCCACGCGCCGCACCATCCGCAGCAGGCGCGGCCCCATTTCGCGTTCGAGCTTTCGTGGTGTCATCCTGCCGCCTGGCACCCCGCAATTGAAGACCAGCACCTCGCCGTCGATCTCGGCACGCATCGGCACGGCCACGGCATGCACGTCGCGCTGCCATTCCCCGCGCGACAGGCAGAAGCCAAGCGTGGCGAAATCGTGCGCCGCGGCTTCCAGCGCGGTGGCGTGCGCCTGCCATTGCGCGGCGTCGCTGGCGCGTAGCGCCGCCAGCACCGGCTCGCGCTCGTCGGGGGATGCCTGGCACAGCCAGGCGCGTCCGATGGCGGTGGGGAGCATGGGCAGCGATGCGCCGATATCGGGCCGGAAGGCGATGGCGTCGTGCCCGCGGCTGGTCTCCACGTAGACCATTTGCAGCCGGTCGCGCAGGCCGAGCGAGACCGAGCCGCCCACTTCGTCGGCGAGCTGCTTCATCAACGGGCGCGCAAGCTGCCTGACCTTGAGGCTGGCCAGCAGCGGGTAGCCAAGCGAGAGCGCAGTGGAGCCCAGCCGGTAGCGGCGCAGATCGGTGTCGTAGAGCAACAGGCCGCGTGCCGCCAGCGTGTACGTCAGGCGGCTGATGGTGGCCTTGGACAGCCCGGTGCGCTCCGCCAATTGCTTGTTGCTCATGACCGTCTCTCCCACGCGAAAGCACTGCAGCAGCGCTAGCCCGTGCGCCAGCGTGGTGGCGAAGGCAGGGTCCGGGTGATGGGGGCGGAGCGGCATCTGGCGTGAGAGAAAAGCGGTTCAAAGGCGGTTCAAAGGCGGTTCAAAGGCGGCGCATGGGCTGCATCGCAGGGCAGTGGTACGCATCCATCATAGCCATCGCCGGGCATTCCGGGCACGCCTCGCGTTCAAGATAGCGAAACATCGATCCGTTTTTCTGGCACGGGTTGCTACGCTGGTTTCCACGCAGCCGATCCCGGCCGCACTTACCGGATGGAGCAAGACTGATGATCAGGGAACCGGACGCCTTTCAAGCCTTTCTGGCCGAATTGCGGCGTTTCGTGCGCGAGCGGCTGGTGCCGCGCGAGGCCGAGGTGGCCGCGCTCGATGCCATACCCGAAGCGCTGGTAAAGGAAATGGCCGAGCTGGGCTTGTTCGGCTTTTCGATTCCCGAGGCGTACGGCGGCGCCGGCATGACAACCGAGGAACTCGTGCTGGCGGCGCTGGAGTTGTCACAGTGCTCGGTGGCCTTCCGCGCGCGGGTGGGCACCAATACCGGCATTGGCTCGGAAGCGCTGGTGGCGGATGGCACGCCCGAGCAAAAGCGCCGCTACCTGCCTTTGCTCGCCAGTGGCGAGCTGACCGGCTCGTTCGCGCTGACCGAGCCGGAGGCCGGTTCGGATGCCACGGCGCTGACGACTTCCGCGCGGCGCGACGGCGACCACTATGTGCTCAACGGCACCAAGTGCTTCATCACCAATGCGCCCATTGCTGGCTTGTTCACCGTGATGGCGCGTACCGATCCCGCGCGTAGCGGGGCGGCCGGCATCTCGGCGTTTATCGTGGAGCGCGGCACGCCGGGCCTGACCACGGGGCAGCCTTATCGCAAGATGGGGCAAGAGGGCTCGCCGGTCTCGGAGGTGCACTTCAACGATTGCCGCGTGCCCGGCGCCAACCTGATCGGAGGCGAGGAAGGGCAAGGATTTCGCACGGCGATGAAGGTGCTCAACAAGCAGCGCATCCATCTGGCGGCGCTGTGCACGGGGCCGGCCATCCGCATGCTGGACGAAGCGATCCGCTTCGTCACCGGGCGCCAGCAGTTCGGCCAGCCGTTGGCGGAGTTCCAGCTGGTGCAGGCAATGATCGCCGATTGCCAGACCGAGATCTTTGCTGCGCGCGCGCTGATCATGGAAACGGCGCGCCAGCGCGATCGCGGCGAAGACGTGACCATGCAAGCCTCGATGTGCAAGTACTTCGCCTCCGAGATGTGCGGGCGCGTGGCGGATCGCTGCGTGCAGATGTTTGGCGGCTACGGCTATATCGCGGACTTCGGCATCGAGCGCTTCTATCGCGACGTACGCCTGTTCCGCCTGTACGAAGGCACCAGCCAGATCCACCAGCTCAATATCGCCAAGCGCACGCTGGCGCAGGCCGCGGCGAGCTGATCACGAAAGCGCAGAACAGCCGCCGGCCAACTTGCCAGGCGGCGTCATTCCTTCAAGGAGACACCATGTTGAAAACCTTGCTTGCAGCGGGCTCTGTCCTGCTGACCCTGCCTGGGCTTGCGCAACCGGCGCTGGCCGAGGCAAGTTATCCGGCCAAAGTGATCCGCCTGGTCGTGCCGTTCCCGCCGGGTGGGTCCACCGACACGCTGGCGCGCTTGCTGGCCGAGCAATTGAAGGAAGAACTCGGCCAGACCGTGGTCGTTGAGAACAAGGCAGGCGCTGGCGGCAATATCGGCGGCGATGCGGTGGCCAAGGCTGCGCCCGATGGCTACACGCTGCTGCTGGCCGCGGCCGGTCCCACGGTGATCAACCCCAGCCTTTACGCGCGCATGTCCTATGACCCCCTGCGAGACCTCGCACCGGTCACGATGCTGGCGCGCGAGCACAACCTGATGGCGGTCAACCCGTCGGTGCCTGCGCACAACCTCAAGGAGTTCATCGCCTATGCCAAGAGCAAGCCCGGGCAGCTCAGCTTTGGCTCGCCGGGCAACGGCACCACGGCGCAACTCGCTGGCGAGTTGCTGAACCAGTCCGCCGGCATCAAGCTGCAGCACGTACCGTACAAGGGCAGCGGCCCCGCGGTGGCCGACCTGATCGCCGGGCATATCACGCTGATGATCGACAACATGCCGGCGTTGCTGCCGTTTGTGCAATCGGGCCGCCTGCGTGCCCTGGCGGTGGCCAGCGACAAGCGCGCCAGCGCCTTGCCCGATGTGCCGACGGTCGAGGAGGCCGGGCTCAGGGGCTATGTGGTGACCGCGTGGAAGGGGCTGATGGCGCCGGCTGGCACGCCGCGCCCGATCATTGCCAAGCTGCATGATGCGACAGCGAAGATCCTGGCCAAGCCCCAGATTCGCAAGCGCCTGGTGGACCTCGGCGCGGAGCCGGTAGGCAACACGCCCGAGCAGTTCGCCGCGCTGATCCGCAGTGATACGGCGTGGTGGGCCGCGCTGGTGAAGTCGACTGGAACCACGCTCGACTAAGCACGCTGCCCTGAGCCAATTTCCAACACACCAGAACATCGCCTCGGCACCCGCATGAACCACATAGATCAAGACGCGCCCGCCGCGCAGCAGAACGGACCGCTCGCCGGCGTGCGCATCCTCGACATGGCCACGGTAGTCGCCGCGCCATTTGCCAGCACGCTATGCGCGGACATGGGCGCGGAAGTCGTCAAGCTCGAGTTGCCCGATGGCACCGATCCGCTGCGCGGGCTCGCGCCGGTGAAGGACAAGCTGCCGCTGTACTGGAAGGTCACCAATCGCGGCAAGCGCGGCATCACGCTGGATGTGCGCAAGCCGCAAGGACGCGCGCTGTTTCTCAAGATGCTGCCGCGGTTCGATGTGCTGGTAGAGAATTTCCGCACCGGCACGCTGGACCGCTGGGGCCTCGACGCCGAGACCTTGCACGCAGCCAATCCGCGCCTGACGATCCTGCGCCTGACCGGCTTTGGCCAGACGGGGCCGTATGCGGGGCGAGCCGGCTTTGCGCGCGTGTTCGAGGCGATGAGCGGGTTCACCAACCTGGCGGGCGATCCGTCGGGCTCGCCGATGCACATGAACTATCCGATGGGCGACATGGTGGCCGGGCTGTTCGGCGCGTTCTCGATCGCAGCCGCCGTGGCCGACAGCCGGCGCGCGCACGCGCATGGCAACGAGGCGCGTGGCCGCGAGATCGACCTGTCCGCCACCGAGGCACTGTTCCGCCTGCTGGAGCCACTGGCAGTGGAGTACGAGCAACTGGGGCAGGTGCGCCAGCGCGCCGGCAATCGCGCCACCTACACCGCGCCATCGAATATGTACGCTACCGCGGACGGGCACTGGGTTTCGCTCGTGGCGTCATCGGACCCGATCTTCCGCCGGCTTTGCCATGCCATCGGCAAACCTGCCATGGCCGACGATCCGCGCTATGCCAGCAACCCGGCGCGCGTGCGTCATCTCGATACGCTCGACGCCATCGTCAAGACCTGGTTTGCCGCGCATGACGACGAAGCCGTGGCGCGGGCGCTGGGCGCGCACGAGATCCCGTTCAGCAAGATCTTCACCATTGTCGATATCCTGGAGGATCCGCATTTCCAGTCACGCGGCGCGGTCGTCCGCCTGCCCGACCCCGATCTCGGCTCGATTCCCGCGCCCTGCGTGGTGCCGAGGTTTTCCGGCCATGCGCCACCGGCACCCCGCAGCGGCCCCGCGGTGGGCGAGCACAACGCGGCGTTCTACGCCGAGCTTGGCCTGACGCCGGCCGATCTGGAAACGCTGCGCGAACTGCAGGTGGTCTGACAAGCGCGGTGCACCGGCGTTGCGGCAGCCTCGTGCGCAACTCGTGCTACAGTGGCCTGATCCGATTCTCCGGAGGAGCATCATGGCTAAGGATTCCACGCCGCATCTTCAGGCAATTGTCCAGACAGCGCCGCAGGCCGGGCGCTATGTGTGGGTGATCACGCTGGTCGACTTCGCTGCGCAGATGGTCAAGCGCACCATTGTTTCGGACGATACCTTCACCACCTCGGACGCGGCGCGCGTGGCTGGCGACGCGCAGCTCAAGGCGATGGCGGCGGATAAGTAGCCGCTACGCGCGCCATGGGAAAGCGCAGCATTGACACTGTCGGCGCGCAGCGGCCCGCTCGCTGACTGCATGTGCAAGGCGCGGGAGCGATGATGAGCATGTGCGAGGCCTGTGCGCAGATACGGCCCGGCTCGACCGGTGGCACGGGGCATCCCCGGCTGCTTCTGACGGATACGCAGCGCATCAAGCCGCGTGGCCAGCCCGCGATCACCTTTGCCACCTACACCTGTGCCGATTGCGGCTGCCGCTGGCGCCATGAGAGCGACAAGAACGGCAAGGGGCCGGGTTGGTCGATACAGCCGGCAGACTGACGCGGCCCGATTTGCCTGAAAGCATTCCCGCCACCGCCTGGCAACAGGGCGGGGCGAATCCGTGGCGGTGCGGCGCCGGCCGCATCCACCCATCCATCATCGACAGGGGAGCGCAAGTTGGACACTGGACCTTTCACCCGCTACAAAGGCTTCGATCTCTACCCGCTGATCTATCGTCACCAGGCGGAACGTACCTGGCCCGAGCGCCGGCCGGATCGCAGCTTCAACGCGTCGGTGGTGATCTGCCGCGAAGGGCATGAGCCGGGGACCGAGCGCTCGCGCGTGTTTCGCCTCAGCGCCGCGCCCTGGGACAATATCGGCACCGCGCGCCGCGGCGCCGTGAAGTTCGGCGAGGACATCATCAACGGCCTGGTGCCGGGCGAGTCCGTTGCTGCGCTGTAGGGCGCTGTAGGGAGGCCTTGGGGGGCGGTCAAGCGCGGCAGCCGCGGTGGCAGCGGGCGGCCACCGCGGCGCTTCATCACGGCGCTATGGCGCTATGAAGTCATGGGCTCATGGGATCATGGCGCTGTACACCGTGTTCCTGAACCACGCGCGGTAATACTCGCGCTGCCCCGGCGCCTGCATCATCCAGATCGCCACGGTCTTCTCCTTCGGGTCGACCCAGAAGTAGGTGCCCCCGACCCCGCCCCAGTAGTAGTCCCCGACCGATCCCGGCGTGGCCGATTCGCCGGTGCCCGTGCGCGTGCCGAACCCCAGGCCAAAGCCATAGCCCGGCCCCGGCAGGTAGGCCGCGCCGCGCGCCAGGGAACGGGCGCCCACGATGCCAAGGTGGTCGGCCGTCATGTAGGCGACCGTCTTGGGCGATAGCAGGCGCACCCCGTCGATCTCGCCGCCATTGAGCAGCATCTGGGCAAAGCGGAAGTAGTCGGCCGCGGTCGACACCAGGCCGCCGCCGCCCGATTCAAGCTTCGGGGCGCGGCGTACGTCGATCAGCCCGACCGGCACCTTGCTGTCGGGATCGACGGCAAAGGGCTCCGCAATGCGGCCTTGTTGTGCCGGCGGAACCCAGAAACCGGTGTCCTTCATCTGCAATGGCGCAAAGATCCGCTGCTGCAGATGCGTGGCCAGCGTCTGGCCCGACACGCGCTCGAGCAGGGCGCCCAGGACATCGGTGGAGCGGCTGTATTCCCACGTGGTGCCGGGCTGGAACTGCAGCGGCACCTTGGCCAGACGCGCGATGAACTCGGTATTGCTTTGCTCGGTGGCATCCACGTCCAGCCGCTTGTATTCCTCCTTGACAAGCGACTTGCCGAACACGCCGTAGGTCAGGCCAGACGTGTGGCGCAGCAGGTCCTGCACGGTCATTTCGCGCTGGGCGGGCACCAGTTCCAGCACGGGCTTGCCGGCAGCGTCGATCTTCTCCACGCCAACGCGCAGGTCCTTAAGCTCGGGCAGGTACTTCGACACCGGGTCGGCCAGCTGGATGCGGCCGTCCTCGACCATCATCATGACTGCCACCGAGACGATCGGCTTGCTCATCGAGTAGATGCGGAATATCGAGTCCGGGCGCATCGGCACCTTGCCCGCCGTGTCCTGCCAGCCAATGGTCTGCGTGTTGACGATGCTGCCATTGCGGGCCACCAGGTAGACGGCGCCGGGAATGCGCCCTTGCGCGACATCGGCACGCACGCGCGCGCTCATGCTGTCCAGTTGCGTGGCGGAGAAGCCGGTCGTGAGCGGTGCGGTATTTTGCGTGTTGGCCGGGGCCGCGCAGGCGGCCAGCAGTGCGACCGCCAGCGCAGGCAAAGTGCTGCGTATCATTTGTCTCATCCTTTGTCTTATCGTTGTCTTGGCAATGTCTTATCGATGCAGCCTCGGTGTGGCACCGATGTGGCATCGGGAAGGGCTCGATTGCTGCAAATGCAAGGTGATCATCGCATGCGGGTTGGCGCGCGTGAATCGAGGCTCACCCGAATCGGGCCGCGCGCCATGCTACGATCCCGACAAATCATCGGAGGTGAAGATGTCAAAACACGTGTTCACTCGCAGCCAGTACCTGGCCATCCTCAATGAAAGCCTGAAGAACGACCCGAGGTGGAAGCCAGGCATGGCCTTTGTCTTTCATCCGTTGGGCGCGGACGAAGCCAGCGCGACCGGTGTCGGGTGCACCGGCCCCGACGAGGCGCTTCCCGTCTATGCGGAGATCGAGCGGGTGGCGGCGGATTTGATCGAGGTGAGGCAGGCGCGGTAGGGGGCTGGCGCGGTGACGCCATGCAGTGCCGGCCAGGCGTGCATCGCGTCATGTGCACGTCGGAAAGGTGGGCCTTCCCGCCGACCTGCGTACAATACCGCCCCAGACAGACTCTAGCGGAACAAGCCGTGAAAAAGACCGACCTCGAAAAGAACAAAGCGTTGAAGCTCGCAAACAGCCTGAAGCTGTCCGCGGCAGTCCGTGCCGGCCGTGATACCGGCCCGGCCAAGGTCGATCGCCGCGAACAGCGCCGGCTCGACCAGGAACAAGGCCTGGTGCCGTTTGCATGCAAGCTGGATGCCGAACTGGTGAAGCGCCTGCAGGCACTGGCGCCGGCACACGCCGGTGGCATGAGCGGCCTGCTGAAAGAAGCGCTGGAACGCGGCCTGCCGCAGGAAGACGCGGCAGCCTGATTGCAGCGCGCTGGGCCGGGTGGGCAAGAAGCACTGGTTTGTGCCTTTTTGTCCACGCAAACGGTGTGGTGCGCAGGGCCGTAGCAAACAGAAGCAAGCAAAACGCCCGCTGGGTTTCAGCGGGCGTTTTGCTTTTGCTGTTTTGCTTTGAGGGGTTTATTAAGGGGGGTCTCCCGGATGCCGTTCCGGTGTGAGCGAGGGCAAAACCTCAATGCACGAACAGCCAGATCAGCAGCAATACGAAGGCAGGGACACCGAGCAGCCAGGCGAGAATGTAGGGCATGATTTCCTTCCTTTCCTATCTGTTTTCCACGGTTCCACTATAGGCACGGCCGTTTTGGCAGGGTGTCCGGCGGTTTCCGCTTGCGGTGTAGGACTGGGCTGACGGGGGCGGGAAAGACTCGGGGCAGTGCGGTTGCCCGCGGCGAGGCACGCCAGGGCGGAGGGAACGGAGCGGCCGCGGGGACCGCTCCAGGGGATCACAGCCTTATGGCCGTCATCCCTTCGGGGTGGAGCAAAGGGCGCTCAGTCCTCTTCGCCTTCTTCCGAGTCGAGGAAATCGCGGCGAAGCATCCAGTTTTCGATGGCCTCATCGCAGATTTTCTTGAGCTTTTGCTTCTCCGGCACTTTGTCGAACAGCTCAAAGTTCACCAGCGCAATGCCGGCGTCGGAGATGTAGAACAGGCGGCCGGGCTCGTCGTAATGCACGATGCGCCCGTCGATGCCGCTTTCCTCGCTGTCGACCGGCATGTCTTCCAGTTCGACTACCCGGCAGGTGAAGCGGGGCGCGCGAGTGTGGGTCAGATATTCAAATTCGTCATGCATGACCTCGCCGCCCTTGGGCGTAAAGATCGCGAAGCCCCAGATAAAGCGAGGCATCGGCAGATCGGACAGATCATCAATCTCGTCCATGGTGTTCTCCCTGATTCGATAACCCGCATTATCGCTCGGCCAGGGCACAAGCACCAAAATGTTCTGGCGATGACCTGCTCGGGCGCTGCTCCGGAGCCCTATTTCGCTGCGTGGCAGTTGGCGTAGGCCGGTGGCGCGCTCTCGCCCTTGGTCAGGTCCTGCAGCATGCCTTCGTCGCCCTTGGTGATCCACAGATACGCGCCATGCGCATAGCGGGCGCCCGAGCCGGTCAGCACGCTGACAAAGAGCAGCGGCTTGCCATCCAGCCGCAGGATGGCGATCTGGTTGTCGGTGCTGTTGAAATAGCGCGCCGTGACCTGCTTGCCGTCTTCGCACTGGTAGCGCACGGCACGGGGCGGGTCGAAGCGCACGCCGTCGATACCGGGCTTGGCCATGGCGGGGGCAACGGCCAGGCCGATGGTGGCGGCGATGGCGCAGGTAGTGAAGCGACGCAGGGGCGAACGAAGAGGCATGTGGTTTCCTTGTTGGCTAGCTCGGTAGCAAGATGCCGATGGCTGATGAGGCGGCCCAGGTCGTGACTGGCGTACTCCCCGCGGCACGCGCGGCGGGGTGGCGTCCCTGCCGCGGGTTGTCGCTCAGGCCAACATATAGCCGCTTGCCAGCTCCCGGAAGCTGGCTACCTCGGCCGCTTGCCAGGCGGCGTCGTGCCCATGCTCCTCGGCCAGGATCTCGGCCACCCGCGGCGCTGCCGCACTCGCGGCGCTGGCTTCCAGGAACAGGGCGCGATTGCGGCGCGCCAGCACGTCCTCGACTCGCCGAGCCAGTTCGAAACGCGCGGCAAAGCGCACATGGGCGGCGGTCAGCCCGGCGCCGGGCACGAGCATGTCGTCGTTGCCGGGCAGCGTGTGCAGCATGCCGACCTCGTTGCCGTAGTAACGGTCCGGCGAGCCGCTGCCGGGCGCGGGCAGGTTCGCGGGCAAGCCCTGCGCGCCGTGCAGCGGCAGATCTGCTGTCACGCAGGGCGCGGCCGGCAGCATCTGGCGCTGGATGGCCGTGCCCACCACGTCCTCGGCCATCTTGCGGTAGGTGGTCCACTTGCCGCCGGTGACGGTGATCAGGCCGGCCTTGGACACCAGGATGGTGTGCTCGCGCGAGAGCGAGGCGGTGGAGGCTTCGCCGGTGGCCTTGACCAGCGGGCGCAGGCCGGCCCAGACGCTGGTCACGTCGGCGCGGGTTGGCGCGCGCGACAGGTAGCGCGTGGCGGTCTCCAGGATGAAATCGACGTCGTCGGCGCCGGCGCGCGGCTCCAGCGGCAGGTCCTTGCGCGGCGTATCGGTGGTGCCGATGATGGTGTGGCCGTTCCAGGGCACGACGAAGAGCACGCGGCCGTCATCGGTCTTGGGGATCAGGATGGCACGGTCGCCGGGCAGGAAGCTGCGCGGCAAGGTCAGGTGCACGCCCTGGCTGGGGGCCACCATGCTGCGGGCCTGGCCGTCTTCCATCTGGCGCACGGCATCCACCCACACGCCCGTGGCGTTGATCACGCAGGACGCCTTCAGGTCGAAGCTGGCGTCGCCCAGTACGTCCTTCACGGTGACGCCGTCGATCACCCCGTTGCGCTGCGACAGCCCGCTCACGCGCAGGTAGTTGATGGCCGTGCCGCCCACGTCAAACAGCGTGCGCATCAGCGCGATGGCCAGGCGGGCGTCGTCGAACTGCCCGTCGAAATACAGGTTGCCGCCGCGCAGGGGCCGCCCACCCACGTGCTCGGCCAGGGTCGGCGCCGCTGCCAGGGTTTCGCGGTGGTTGAGCCAGCGGCTGCCGGACAGGTTGAGGCCGCCGGCCAGCATGTCGTATAGCTTCAGGCCGATGCCGTAGAAGGGCTGGTCGAACAACTGGTAGGCCGGCACCACGAAGCCGAGCGGCCACACCAGGTGCGGCGCGTTGCGGGCCAGCAGGCCACGCTCATGCAGCGCCTCGCGCACCAGGCTGATATTGCCCTGCGCGAGATAGCGCACGCCGCCGTGAACCAGCTTGGTGGCCTTGCTGGAGGTGCCCTTGGCGAAGTCGGCGGCCTCCACCAGCAGCGTGCGGTAGCCGCGCGAGGCGGCGTCCACCGCCGTGCCCAGGCCGGTGGCGCCGCCGCCGATGACGATGACATCCCACTTAGGCTCGCGCTCCAGGGTGGCGAGCAGGGTGGCGCGGTCGGGCGGCAGGATGGGGGTGTGCAGTGTCTGCATGATTCCTTGTTTGGTGCGAATGCGTGTCGCGGTGTTGCTTGTATGTACTTTTGTACTTGCCGTGTGTGGCTTGTGCGCTGCGCTCAGCTCGCGCTCAATTTGTCGAGTGCGGTGGCGCGCCATCTTCCCGCGCCCAGTCGCGTGCGCGCTCTACCGCGCGATGCCAGCGCCAGAGCCGGTACGCGCGCGCGTCGGCGCTAAGGTTGGGCTCGAAGCGATGCTCCACCTGCCACTGGCTGGCGATCTCGTCCTCGCCGCTCCAGTAGCCGGTGGCCAGTCCCGCCAGGTAGGCCGCGCCAAGCGCCGTGGTCTCGGTCACGCGCGGGCGAACCACGGCCGTGCCAAGCAGGTCGGCCTGCATCTGCATCAGCAGGTCGCTGCGCGATGCGCCGCCGTCCACACGCAGTTCGGCCAGCGAGATGCCGGCATCTTTCTGCATGGCGTCCAGCACGTCCACGCTCTGCAGTGCGATCGACTCCAGCGCGGCGCGGGCAATGTGCGCTCGTCCGGTGCCGCGGGTCAGGCCGACCAGCGTGCCGCGCGCGAACGGATCCCAGTGCGGTGCGCCCAGGCCGGCAAAGGCCGGCACCAGCACCACGCCTTCGGTGTCGTCGCACTGGCGCGCCAGCGGCTCCACCTCGGGCGCGCTGTTGATGATCTGCAGCCCGTCGCGCAGCCACTGGATGGTGGCGCCGCCCATGAACACGCCGCCTTCCAGGCAATATTGCGTGCGGCTGGCGGGCGGCGTGGTGCCGCCCAGTTGCCAGCCAATGGTGGTGAGCAGGCGATTGTGCGAAGTGACCGGCTGCGATCCCGTGTTCATCAGCAGGAAGCAGCCCGTGCCGTAGGTATTCTTGGCCATGCCCGGGGACAGGCAGGCCTGGCCGTAGGTAGCGGCCTGCTGGTCCCCGGCGATGCCGGCAATGGGGATCTCCGCGCCAAACAGCCGCAGCGCCGTGCGCGCCACCTCGCCGCTGGAGGGCACCACCTCGGGCAACAAGCTGCGCGGGATGTCCAGCAGGTCGAGCAAGTCATCATCCCACTGGAAGGTGTGAATGTTGAACAGCATCGTGCGCGACGCGTTGGAGACATCGGTGACATGGCGCTTGCCGTCCGTCAGCTGCCAGATCAGCCAGCTGTCGACCGTGCCGAACGCCAGCTCGCCACGCGCCGCGCGTTCGCGCGCGCCCTCGGTGTTCTCGAGCATCCAGCGCAGCTTGGTGCCGGAGAAGTAGGCGTCGATGATCAGGCCGGTCTTGTCGCCGAACAGCTCGCCATGGCCGTCGGCCTGCAGCGCCTCGCACATCGGCGCGGTGCGGCGGTCCTGCCAGACCAGCGCGCGGCCGATGGGCTCGCCGGTCTGGCGGTCCCACAGCACGGTGGTCTCGCGCTGGTTGGTGATGCCGATGGCGCTCACCTGGCTGGCCGCGACGCCGGCGTCGTTCAGCACCTCGTGGGCCACCGCCAGCTGCGACTGCCAGATCTCGTAGGGATCGTGCTCGACGTGGCCGGGGTGCGGGTAATATTGGCGGAATTCGCGCTGCGCGACCCGCGCCACGTTGCCGGCGTGATCGAACAGGATCGCGCGCGAGCTGCTGGTGCCCTGGTCGAGCGCCAGCACGAATTGCGGCAGGCCCGAAGGCTGGGTTTGCTTCATGCGTCTTGTCCTGGATTGACTGCTTTTACCACTACATTAACCACTACATTAACCATTGCATTGACCATTGCAGGCGTGCCTTGCCGGCCGCCGGGATCCTTCATGTCCGATACCTTGCCCGATAGCGCCAGCCAGAACCCCGTCGTGTCCCGCGTTGCCGCCTCGCTGGCGGCGCGCAGCCGTTTCGATGCCGGCGCGCATTTGCGGCTGACCGTGGCAGGCCGCCAGGTGGGATGGCTGCCGCGCGCGCATGCGCAGATCCTGCGCGCGCAGGATACGGTGCCGGGCGTGCTGGGCGAGCCGCGGGGTGGCAGCGTGGCACTGCTGCCGGACTGCGGCGATGCTTGCACGCGCAGCGCGGCGCTGAAAGTGCTGGCGCACTGGCTGGCGGATGCCGGCCATGTGCGCGGCTGGCGCGACGAACTGTTCGCCGTCACGCCGGAACTCGCGGCGCCGGCCTTCGCGGTGATCGAGCGCGCGGCCGCGCGCTTTCTCGGGCTGCTGACCTTTGCCTCGCACATGAACGGCGTCATTGCCGGCGCGCGCGCGCTGTGGATTTCACGGCGCAGCGCCGCCAAGGCGGTCGACCCCGGCATGTGGGACAACCTGGTGGCTGGCGGCATGCCGCACGGTAGTGATCCGCTTGCCACGCTGGTGCGCGAGTGCGACGAGGAGTCAGGCATTGCGCCCGTGCTGGCGCAACGCGCCGAGGCGCATGGCGTGATCGAAGTGCTGCGTGAAATCCCCGAGGGCGTGCAGTGGGAGGCCGTGTACGTGTACGACCTGTTGCTGCCGCCGGATTTCGTGCCGCATAACCGCGACGGGGAGGTGGCCGAGCACCGCCGTATCGAGCCGGAGGCATTGCTTGCTATCATGGCGGATGGCGCCATGACGGTCGACGCGACCCTGGTGACGCTGGATGCGCTCAATCGCCGCGGCTGGAGCGCCCCCGGCATCCCCCGCCCTTGATCGGCGCGCACTAGACAAAACCACACACGATGAGCAATACCGGATTCATTCTCACCATTTCCTGCCCGGATCAGCCGGGCATCGTCCATGCCGTCTCGGGCCTGCTGTTCCAGCACGGCTGCAATATCGTCGACTCCGACCAGTACGGCGATGAGTTCACCGGCCGCTTCTTCATGCGTGTGCATTTCACGCCGGCCGCCGGCGGCCCGGACCTGGCCACGCTGAAGACCGCGTTCGCGCCGATCGGCGATCAGTTCGCCATGCAGTGGGACTTGTTCGATGCCAGCGTCAAGCCGCGCGTGATGATCATGGTGTCGAAAATCGGCCATTGCCTGAACGATCTGCTGTTCCGCGCCAAGGCCAGCGGCCTGCCGGTGGAGATCGCCGCCATCGTGTCGAACCACCGTGATTTCTACCAGCTTGCCGCGTCGTACGATATCCCGTTTTTCCACCTGCCGATGATGAACGCCTCGGCTGAGCAGAAGGCCGCGCAAGAGAACAAGGTGTTCGAGATCGTGCGCGAGCAGAACATCGACCTGGTGGTGCTGGCGCGCTACATGCAGGTGCTGTCCGACGACCTGTGCCGCAAGCTGGCCGGCCGCGCCATCAATATCCATCACTCGTTCCTGCCCAGCTTCAAGGGCGCCAAGCCTTACTATCAGGCGCACGACCGCGGCGTGAAGCTGATCGGCGCGACCGCCCACTACGTGACCGCGGCGCTGGACGAAGGCCCGATCATCGAGCAGGAAATCGAGCGCGTGGACCACAGCATGGATCCCGAGCAGCTCACCGCGGTGGGGCGTGACGTGGAGTGCGTGGCGCTGGCGCGTGCCGTCAAATGGCATGCCGAGCACCGCATCCTGCTCAACGGCCACAAGACCGTCGTCTTCAAGTAAGACCTCCGGCAAGTCCCTAAGCAAGTCCTTAGGCAAGCCACTCAGCAAGCCCTTCGCCAGGTGCCCGGCGGCAGTCGCGCCGGCACCGCCTCGCCCGCAGGGGCGCCTGCGCCGTGGCTGGCCGCTCTCAGGCCTGCGCGACCACACAGCGCACTCCGCTTTCTTCCAGCATGCTCTCGAATGGCGGCTTCAACGGCTCATCGGTGAACAGCCGGTCGATCTCCGAGACGTGCGCCAGTTCCACCATGGCCTGCCGGTTGAACTTGCTGGCGTCCGCCGCCAGCCAGACTTCGCGCGAATGCTCGATGATGGTCCGCGCCACCTTCACTTCGCGAAAATCGTAATCGCGCAGCGTGCCGTCGGCCTCGATGCCCGAGATGCCGATCAGGCCGATATCCACCTTGAACTGGCTGATGAACTCCACCGTGGCCTCGCCCACGATGCCGCGGTCGCGCGAGCGCAGCACGCCGCCGGCGACGATCACTTCGCAATCGGGGTTGTCGGCCAGGATGCTCGCCACGTTCAGGTTGTTGGTGATCACGCGCAGGCCGCGGTGATGCATGAGCTCGCGCGCGATTTCCTCGACCGTGGTGCCGATATTCAGGATCAGCGAGCAACCCTCGGGCACGGCGCTGGCCACTGCGCGCGCAATGCGGGCCTTGCCCTCGGCATTGAGCCCCTGGCGCTGCCGATAGGCGATGTTCTCCACCGTGGAGCCCTCCACCCGCACACCGCCGTGAAAGCGCGCCAGCATGCCGCCTTCAGCCAGCAGGTTGACGTCCCGGCGCACGGTCTGCAGGGTCACCCCGAACTTGCGGGCAAGTTCGTCGATGGAAGCGAAGCCCTGGCTGCGAACCTCTTCCAGCAGGGCGGTCTGGCGTGGATTTAGCGTCATGCCGGCATTCTAGTTCAAACACAAACGAAAACAAATGATGCAGTGCATGATTGTTTTATTTTCGTTTTTGCTCTAAAACGAGCGGGAAGCAAGGATTTGTGCGTTTGCATCATTGCGGTATATGTGATGTATGTGGCATTCGGAATCGGAGACTCGATGCAGCTCAGATTGGAAGGCATCGCCCAGCAAGCAGGTTCGCAGGCGTATCTATATCCCATGTCGCTGACGCCCGTGCCGGGCGCAGTGACCATCCTGCTAGGAGCCACCCAGGCCGGCAAGACCTCGCTGATGCGGGTCATGGCGGGGCTGGACCGGCCCAGTGCCGGCTGCGTCGAGGTGGACGGCGTCGACGTGACCGGCATGCCGGTGCGCGAGCGCAACGTCTCGATGGTCTACCAGCAGTTCATCAACTACCCGTCGATGACCGTCTTCGACAATATTGCTTCGCCGCTCAAGCTGCGGCGTTCCAAGGATATCGATGGACAGGTGAGGGCGCTGGCCACCCGCCTGCATATCGAGCACCTGCTCGAGCGCTTTCCCGCCGAGCTCTCCGGCGGGCAGCAGCAGCGCGTGGCGCTGGCACGCGCGCTGGCCAAGGGCGCGCCGCTGATGCTGCTCGACGAGCCCCTGGTCAACCTGGACTACAAGCTGCGCGAAGAGTTGCGCGAGGAACTCACCCAGCTTTTCGCGCATGGCAATGCCACCGTGATCTATGCCACCACGGAGCCGGCCGAAGCGCTGTTGCTGGGCGGCTATACCGCGGTGCTGGATGCCGGCGAGCTGTTGCAGTACGGGCCCACGCCAGAGGTCTTCCACTATCCCGCCTCGCTGCGCGTGGCGCGTGCTTTCAGCGATCCCCCCATGAACCTGATGGCCGGCAGCCTGCTGGCCGGCGCGGTCACGTTGCCTGGCGGCGTTGTGGTCCCCTTGCCCGGGGCCGTGGAACAAGGCGGCACGGTAACGGTCGGGGTGCGGGCCGGTGCGCTGCGCCTGGACGCCGTGCCCGGCTCGGTGCCGGTGGCGGGCCGGGTGGCGCTGGCCGAGCTGTCCGGGTCGGACACCTTCGTGCACATGGATTCCCCGGTTGGCAACCTGGTGGCGCAGTTTCCGGGAGTGGTCGACTTGGAACTGGGCGCACCGCTCACGCTGCACCTGGATCCCGCGCAGCTCTACCTGTTCGACGCAGACGGCATGCGCATTCATGCGCCAAGCCGGCCGTTGAAGGTCGCCCCCGCCACTGCCGAGCTGGGAGCCTGAGATGACACGCATCGACCTCGAGCTGTCCCATTCATACCGTCCCGATCCGCAAGCGGATGAGGACTACGCGCTGCTGCCGCTGAAGTTCACGTTCAATGACGGCGGCGCCTACGCCTTGCTCGGGCCGTCCGGCTGCGGCAAGACCACCTTGCTCAATTGCATTTCCGGCTTGCAGCGGCCATCGCATGGCACCGTTTCCTTCGATGGCCGCGACGTGACAGCAGCCACGCCGCAGGCGCGCAACATCGCCCAGGTGTTCCAGTTCCCGGTGATCTACGACACCATGACGGTGGGCGAAAACCTGGCCTTCCCGCTGCGCAACCGCGGCGTGCCCGCGGCCCAGGTGAAGGAGCGCGTGGGCCGCGTGGCCGAGATGCTGGACCTGTCCGCATCGCTGGACCGGCGCGCCAGCGGCCTGGCGGCCGACGCCAAGCAGAAGATCTCGCTCGGGCGGGGCCTGGTGCGCCAGGACGTATCGGCCATCCTGTTCGACGAGCCGCTGACCGTGATCGATCCGCACCTGAAATGGCAGTTGCGCCGCAAGCTCAAGGAGATTCACCACGAGTTCCGGCTGACGCTGATCTACGTCACGCATGACCAGACCGAGGCGCTCACCTTTGCCGACCAGGTGGTGGTGATGTCGCGCGGCAGGGCGGTGCAGGTGGGGCCGGCCGATGCGCTGTTCGAGCGCCCGGCGCATACCTTCGTTGGCAACTTCATTGGCTCGCCGGGCATGAACTTCCTGGCAGGGGCATGGCGCGATGGCGCCATCGAAATTGCCGGTCGGCGCTATATGCCAGAGTTCGCGCCGACCGTCGCCACGGCCTTGCAGGCGGCCGGCAGCTTCAAGGTCGGCGTGCGCCCCGAGTACCTGCGCCTGGCCGCGAGCACCGATCCGCAGGCCGTGCCCGCACGCGTGGAGCGCGCGCAGGACATTGGCACCTACTGGCTGGTCACCGCCACCGTGCAGGATGCCAGCGGCCACGCTGCCACCGTGCGCGGCCGGCTCGGCAATGAGGGCGCGGCGCTGCGGGCGGGCGAGACCGTGTGGCTGTCCGTGTTCAACCGTCATACCTGTTACTACGTCAACGAGGAGCTGGTGGCATGAGCACGCTGAAGCCCGTCAACCAGAAGGCCTGGCTGCTGGTCATCCCGGTGGTCCTGTGCGTGGCGTTCTCTGCCATCCTGCCGCTGATGACCATCGTCAATTACTCCGTGCAGGACATCATCTCGCCCGAGCGGCGCGTGTTCGTCGGCACCGAATGGTTCCGCACCGTGCTGCGCGACGGCGAGCTGCACGACGCGCTGCTGCGTCAGCTTGGCTTTTCGCTGGCGGTGCTGGCGGTGGAGATCCCGCTGGGCATCCTGCTGGCGCTGTCGATGCCGGCCAAGGGGGTGAAGGCGTCGGCGGTGCTGGTGGTGATCGCGCTGTCACTGCTGATTCCATGGAACGTTGTGGGCACGATCTGGCAGATCTTCGGGCGCACCGACATCGGCTTGCTGGGTGCGGGGCTTGCCGGCATGGGCTTTGCCTACAACTACACCGGCAGCGCGGTGGACGCGTGGTTCACGGTGCTGGTGATGGACGTGTGGCACTGGACGCCGCTGGTGGCGCTGCTGTGCTACGCCGGCTTGCGCGCGATTCCCGACGCGTACTACCAGGCCGCGCAGATCGACGGCGCCTCGCGCCTGGCGGTGTTCCGCTATATCCAGCTGCCCAAGCTGCGTGGCGTGCTGATGATCGCGGTGCTGCTGCGCTTCATGGACAGCTTCATGATCTACACCGAACCCTTCGTGCTGACCGGCGGCGGGCCTGGCAATGCGACCACGTTCCTGTCGCAATACCTCACGCAGAAAGCCGTGGGCCAGTTCGACCTGGGCCCGGCCGCGGCATTCTCGATCGTCTACTTCCTGATCATCCTGCTCATGTGTTTCATTCTCTACAACTGGATGCAGCGCGCGGGCACCGCCGGCAGCGAGGACATGCCCAATGCGTGAAGCCAAACGTGAAGCCAAGCAAAGCGCCACTTACTGGCGTGCAGTCTTCCTGGTGGTGTACCTGGTCTTCGCCATCCTGCCGATCTACTGGATGCTGAACATGTCGTTCAAGTCCAACGAGGAGATCGTTTCCACGCTGTCGCTGTGGCCCAACGATTTCACGCTGGAGCACTACAAGACCATCTTCACCGATCCGTCCTGGTACTCGGGCTACATCAACTCGATGATCTACGTGGCGATGAACACGGTGATCTCGATCACAGTGGCGCTGCCCGCGGCCTATGCGTTTTCGCGCTACCGGTTCATCGGCGACAAGCACGTCTTCTTCTGGCTGCTGACCAACCGCATGACGCCACCGGCGGTGTTCCTGCTGCCGTTCTTCCAGCTCTACACCACCATCGGCCTGATGGACACGCACCTGGGCGTGGCGCTGGCGCACCTGGTGTTCAACGTGCCGCTGGCGGTGTGGATCCTGGAGGGCTTCATGTCGGGCGTGCCGCGCGAGATCGACGAGACGGCCTATGTGGATGGCTATTCCTTCCCGCGCTTCTTCATCACCATCTTCCTGCCGCTGATCAAGGCCGGCGTGGGCGTGGCCGCATTCTTCTGCTTCATGTTCAGCTGGGTGGAGCTGTTGCTGGCGCGCACGCTGACCTCGGTCAACGCCAAGCCGATCGTTGCCACCATGACGCGCACGGTGTCGGCCTCCGGCATGGACTGGGGCGTGCTGGCCGCGGCCGGGGTGCTCACCATCGTGCCCGGCGGCATCGTGATCTGGTTTGTGCGGCACTACATCGCGAAAGGCTTCGCGATGGGCCGCGTGTAAGGAGAGGATGCCATGTTCAACTGGATGGTATGGACCACCCCGGTGGCCGTGTTCTTCATCAGCATCGCGGTGATGCTGGTTGGCATGACGATGTGGGAGACGCGCGCCCCTACCATGGAGCGCAAGGGCTTCCTGCCCATCGCGACCACTCGCGGCGACCGCCTGTTCATCGGCCTGATGTGCGCGGCCTGGATCAACCTGGCGTGGGTAGGCCTGGGCGAGAAGATGATGGCGTGGTTTTCGCTGGCGGAGGAGCCTTCGATCTGGATCAGCCTGGTGCTGTCCATGCTTGCGCTGAGCCTGGTGATGCGCAAGGGCTGAGCCGCATGCGGATCGCGTACCTGAGCCGACAAGAATAAAGCGACGGATTTTTCGTCAATGGGCATAGCGGCCTGCACCTTCCCCGGACCGCGACCCAGACAAAGAGCAGGGAGGGGGATTCTCGAGGAGACGTCAATGAAGGTGCACGTGAAATTGGGCATGACGGCGCTGGCCTGCGCAGCGGCGCTCGCTTGCGGCCACGCCGCTTGGGCAGGCGAGGCCGAGGCCAAGAAGTGGATCGACAGCGAGTTCCAGCCGTCGTCGCTCGCCAAGGACAAGCAGCTCGCTGAAATGAAGTGGTTCATGGACGCTGCCGCCAAGCTCAAGGCGAAAGGCGTGACGCAGATCAGCGTGGTCTCGGAGACCATCACGACCCACGAGTACGAATCCAAGACGCTGGCCAAGGCCTTCGAGGAAATCACCGGCATCCAGGTCAAGCACGACATCATCCAGGAAGGCGATGTGGTGGAGAAGCTGCAGACCTCGATGCAGTCCGGCAAGTCGATCTATGACGGCTGGATTTCCGACTCCGACCTGATCGGCACGCACTATCGCTACGGCGCCATCCTGCCGCTGACCGACTACATGGCCGGCGCCGGCAAGGAGTGGACCAATCCCGGGCTGGACGTGAAGGATTTCATCGGTACCAAGTTCACGACCGCGCCGGATGGCAAGCTCTACCAGCTGCCCGACCAGCAGTTCGCCAACCTGTACTGGTTCCGCGCCGACTGGTTCGCGCGCAAGGACCTGCAGGACAAGTTCAAGGCCAAGTACGGCTATGACCTGGGCGTGCCCACCAACTGGTCGGCCTACGAGGACATCGCCAGCTTCTTCTCCAACGACGTCAAGGAACTCGACGGCAAGAAGGTTTACGGCCATATGGACTACGGCAAGAAGGATCCGTCGCTCGGCTGGCGCTTTACCGACGCCTGGCTCTCGATGGCCGGGTCGGCTGACAAGGGCCTGCCCAACGGCATGCCGGTGGACGAATGGGGCATCCGTGTCGGCGCTGACAAATGCACGCCGGAAGGTGCATCGGTCTCGCGCGGCGGTGCCACCAACAGCCCGGCCGCGGTCTATGCGCTCACCAAGTACATCGACTGGATGAAGAAGTACGCGCCGCCGCAAGCCATGGGCATGACCTTCTCCGAAGCCGGCCCGGTGCCGGCGCAAGGGCAGGTGGCGCAGCAGATCTTCTGGTACACGGCCTTCACCGCCGACATGACCAAGAAGGGGCTGCCGGTGGTCAATGCGGACGGCACGCCGAAATGGCGCATGGCGCCGTCGCCCTATGGCCCGTACTGGAAGCAGGGCATGCAGAACGGCTACCAGGACGTGGGCTCCTGGACCTTCTTCAAGAACACCGATCCCAACCGCCTCGCGGCGGCCTGGCTCTACGCGCAGTTCGTGACGTCCAAGACGGTATCGCTGAAGAAGTCGCTCACCGGCCTGACCTTTATCCGCGACAGCGACATCCATCACGAGTACCTCACCAAGAATGCCGCGCAGTATGGCGGCCTGATCGAGTTCTATCGCAGCCCGGCGCGGGTGGCGTGGACGCCCACCGGCACCAACGTGCCCGACTACCCCAAGCTGGCCCAGCTGTGGTGGAAGAACGTGGCGACCGCTGTGACCGGCGAGAAGACGCCGCAGGCCGCGATGGACAACCTGGCCGAGGAAATGGACCAGGTGATGGGGCGGCTGCAACGCGCCGGCATGACGAACTGCGCGCCCAAGCTCAACGCCAAGAGCGATCCCGCCAAGTGGCTGTCCGACGACCACGCGCCCTGGAAGAAGCTGGCCAACGAGAAGCCGAAGGGCGAGACCATCGCCTATGACAAGTTGTTGCAGGCATGGAAGGAAGGGAAGGTGCGGTAAGCGCCATCCCCGATGGCGTAGCGGACGGTGGCCTTGTGCCACCGTTTTTTCTTCCGGAGTTTGTGATGCGTTATCGACAAAAGCGATCTCCTGAAAAACCCCTTGACTATCTATCTACCAGTAGATAATATTCAGCACATGGAAGCCGCTGCTCCGCCCCAGCAAGAAAAGCTGCAGCAGGAAAGGGGATCCAGCGCATCACCCGGGGAATTCCCGTTTTTTTTGGCCAGCTCATCTATCTACTAGTAGATAACAGGCGAAGGAAGCGAAGGGTTCCAAAGCGTACCGATTCGATTCCGCCCAAGCGCGGGTCCTCAAATGCAAATGGAGAACATCATGACCTCGAACCTCTTCGCCAAGACCCTGATCACCGCCGCCGCCCTTGCTGCTGCTTTCGTTGCCGGCACTGCCCAGGCTTCAGGCCCGAAGGACAGCACGTTCTCGGGTGACAAGTACGGCTACGTGTTCCGCACCACCACGCCCGACGCCTTCACCGACGGCGCGCGCAGCGGCAAGTTCGACCCGTTCACCGAAGGCGCACGCGTTGGCAAGGCTGACCCGTACACGGACGGTGCCCGCATCGTGGCCGGCCTGGATCGCACCGGCGTCTCGGCTTCGCCGTCGCGGGCCGTTGACCAGTTCACCGACGGCGCGCGTGCCGGCAAGTTCGACCCGTACACCGATGGCGCACGTATCGTCGCCGGCCTGGATCGTAGTGGCGTGTCGGCCAGCCCGGCTCGCAGCGTGGACGCCTATACCGACGGTGCCCGTACCGGAAAGTTCGATGTGTTCACGGAAGGCGCCAACGCTTGAGCTACGCGCGACGCCTGAGCACGCTGTGAATCCATCGGTCATCCAATGAATGCGGTGATACGTGCAAAGAGCCGGTAACACCGGCTCTTTGCCATTGCCGGCGCCTCGAGGGTCCGCCGAAAGGTGGATGCATGCCATGACGACTCCGTCCGTACGCGATCAACTGCTGGAGCACACCCTGGTGCTGGTGCGGCAGCGGGGGTTCAATGGATTCAGTTACCGGGACCTTGCCGAGCGGGTAGGGGTCAAGACCTCCAGCATCCATTACCACTTCCCCTCCAAAGAGGATCTGGTGCAGGCGGCGGTAACGGAGTACAGCGCCCGCAATTCGCAGCGCGTGCGCGGCATCGACACCAGCCTGCCGGTGGACGAGCAGGCTCGCGCTTACCTCGCACCCTGGCTGGCTACCGCGGGTGGCGACGCCATCTGCCTGGTGGGCATGCTGTCCACGGATGCCGTGTTCCTGCCGGAAGCGGTGCATCGCATCCTCAAGGATTTCTACCGCCTGCACGAGACCTGGCTCACGCGCCTGCTGGAAACCGCGCAGGCCGTGCAGCACAAGGCTTTGCCGATCCCGCCGCAGGCGCTGGCGCAAGCCGTGTTCGGCGCGCTGCAAAGCGGACTGGTGGTTGCGCGGCTGTTCGGCGCGCCACAGCGTATCGAGGCGGCGGCAGACCTGTTGACAGCATCGGTATCCGCCTAGGCGGCCCCGGGGCGTGTCACGGGCCAGGGGCCCCGAGCGCTCCGCGTGCGGCAAGCCGCCGGCGCCGGTTGAGCCAGAGCGGCACCGCGCCAACCGCGATGCCGCCCAGGGCCACCAAACGCGTGGCCAGGTCGAAGCTGGGGATGCTGTACAGCCCGATGAACCACAGGAACGCCGCGCTGCAAGCGGGCCAAAGCACTAGCAGCAACAGCCTGGCGGGTGCGCGGGCGGCACCGCGCCGGCAGTGCCAGGCACAGGCGAAGCCGGCTAGCCCGTAATAGAACGCCACCTGGAAGCCGATGGCATTGACCGAGTCCTGGATGATCTGGCCCACGCTGTTGAAGCAGGCGGACAGCGCCAGCAGCAGCAAGCCGAACGAGGCAATCACCGCGGTGGCCACCCACGGCGTGCGCCAGGTGCGGTGCAGCTCGGCATAGCGCGGGTGCAGCAGGCCATCGCGGCCTTTGGCGTAGAGCGTGCGGGTGAACTGCAGGATCGAGGTCTCCAGCGTGCCCACGGTGCTGAGCATGACGGCCAGCACGGCCAGGTAGTCCCACGGGCGCGGGAGCAGCCGCGCGGCGAGCGCAAACACCACGTTGGTGCCGGCTCGGCGGATCTCCTGGTCGCTCAGCACGGCCTGGCTGGCGATGACGAAGGCCATGAACAGTGCCAGCACGATGACCATCGCCATCAATGCGCCGCGCCCGGGCGCATGCGCCGGATCGCGCGTTTCCTCGGTCAGGTTCGCCGTCACGTCCCAGCCCCAGAAAAAGAACAACGCCACCAGCGCCCCATTGGCAAACAGCTGCGGGTTAAAGCCAAATGGTGACAGCATGGCCAGCGAGGGCGGGTGGGCAAGCGGCAGCGGCGCACGCAGCAGGGCGGCGAGCACGATCGCGGCCAGCACCCCGACCTCGACCAGCGTCATTGCCACCTGGGTGTAGCTGGTCAGCTTGACTCCCTTGACCACGACCACGCTGACCGCCAGCAGCCAGCCTGCGGCGACCAGGGTCACCACGGGCGGGCGCTCCGCCAGCGCCGGATCGAACAGGAGCAGGGTGGCGGTGGCAGCCGGAATGGTGCCGGATACCATGAATACCGCCGACGCCACCAACAGCGTCCAGCCCGCGAAAAAACCGAGCACCGGATGGAAGATCTCGCAGACCCAGGTGTAGCAGGCGCCCGCGCTGGGCTGCAGCCGGTTCAGTTGCTGGTAAGACAGCGTCACGCCGAACATGATCAGGCCGCAATACAGCAGGCTGGCCGGCGCCAGGCTCCCCACCGTCGCGACCAGGGTGGCGGTGGTGGCCGCCAGGCTGAAGGCGGGCGCCGTGCCCGCCACGCCCATGACGACGGATTCGCCCAGCCCGAGTGCGCCTGCGTCCAGCGTTGCCGGTGAATTCCGATCCATGGCGAAGCTCCCCGTGCCATCGGTGGCCGGTGGTGGCCTGCCGACAGCACCGTGCGCGAGCCCGTGGGGGCGGGCATGCTTCAGGCAACTATACTGCCTGCCTCCGCCTTTTCAACCGCTTCCGAGGCTCACGGGCATTGCCGCAGTTCCCCGGCCAGCCAGTCGATCACGGGCCGGAACCGGGAAGCGCCGCGAAACTCCTGCGGATATGCCAGCCAGATTTCCCGTACGACCTCCGGCACCTCGCGCACCAGCGCGAGCCGGGCATCGTCCCGCGCCAGATAGTGCGGCAGCAGGCCGATGCCCAAGCCGTTGCGAATGGCCTCGCGCACTGCCAGCAGGTTGTTCGACTGGAACCCCGTGCGTGCCGCCAGCGTGCGCGTCCATTCGGATTCCGGCAACGCCAGGCCTTCGTCCAGCAAGCCGCACAATGGCGCGCCGTCGAGATCCTGCTCGCGCCACGGGCCGGCGTTGGCGGGCCGTAGCGGCGCATACAGGCCAAAGCCCATGCTGCCCGCGCGCTGCGCGATGGCATCGCTTTCCTGCGGCCGCGCCAGCCTTACCGCGATGTGGGCGCGGCGCCGTGCCAGGCTGGCGATGCGATTGTCCGTTTCCAGCCTGACCTCGAGTTGCGGGTGCGCGCGATAGAGCCCGAACATGCGTGGTGTCAGGAAGTGGCTGCCGAGCGCGGCGGTGCAGGCGATGCTGACCACGCCGGAGACGCCGCTGCCGGCGTCCTCCACTTGGCGCAGCAAGCGCTGCGCCGAACTCTCCATCTGCTGCGCCGCGGCCAGCGCCGAGCGGCCGGCCGCAGAGAGCGCGAACGCGCCATCGGTGCGTGTTGCCACGGGCTTGCCGAGCGCCGTCTCCAGCCGCCGGATGCGGCGGATCGCTGTCGCGTGCGTGACTTCAAGCTCGCGGGCGCAGGCCGAGTAGTTGCCGGTGCGGATCAGCGTGGACAGGGTGAGCAGGTCATCCCAGTGGAGTGAACGTTTTTGCACAATGGATGTGAGCCAGTTGAGAATTGGCGAACAGCATAGCGCGGCTTATCATCGCTTGCATGGTAGTCACCCTGGTGGCGCCTGCCCGTGTATTTCCACGCCGTTTCCGACATCTGACGCACAAGCACTAGGAGCCATGATGACCACACCCTTTACCCTGCTCGACCTCGCCGGCGCCAGCCGCCTTCCTTCGGCGTGGGAAGCTGCCACGCTGGTGCTGATCGACCACCAGCGCGAGTATGTCGACGGCAAGCTCCCGCTGGTGGGCATGCCCGCTGCCATCGCGGCCTGCGGCGAGCTCCTGGCGCTGGCGCGCCAGCATGGCAGCCCGGTGGTGCACGTGGTGCATCACGGGCGGGCCGGCAGCGGCGGCGCCTTCGATCCCGAGGGCCCGTATGCGGCCATCATCCAAGGGCTGGAGCCGCTTGGCGGCGAGCACACCGTGGTCAAGGGCCTGCCCAACAGCTTTGCCGGCACCACGCTGGCCGCCATGCTGGACAAGCTAGGGCGCAAGGAGCTGATCGTGGCGGGCTTCCAGACGCATATGTGCATCAGCGCCACGGTGCGCTCAGCGCTCGATCATGGCTATCGCAGCACCGTGGTGGCATCGGCCTGCGCCACGCGCGACCTGCCTGACCCGCTGGGCGGGGCGCCGCTCTCGGCAGCGGAAATCCACCGTCACTCGCTGGCGGCGCTGCATGACCGCTTTGCCACCGTGGTGGCTGGCCCTGGCGCCTGGGCCTGAGTTGGCGGGAACGGGGCGCAGAGGGCCACCTGATGCGTGGTGGATCCTCTGCCGACCGTATGTCCCACGCTGGTACCCATGTTAAGGAAAGTCAAAGGAAAATGCGGTGTACCGCTGGCTGGCGCCGGGTGCCGCGCGAATCCCATGCGGGGCCGTCGCAGGGCTTGCAAATTGGTGCGCCGCCCATGGGGCTGGTGCATACTACGGCCTCGCTGCCAGCCAGCGAGATCCGTCCGCAACCCGATTCTCCATTTCCATGAAACGCATTCTCCTCATCAAGATCACCTCTCTGGGCGATATGGTGCACACGCTGCCGTTGGTGTCCGACCTGCGGCGCGCCTATCCCGAGGCCAAGATCGACTGGGTGGCCGATGCGTCGTGCGCCGATATTCCGCGCTGGGCCGTGGGCGTGGATCGCGTGATCGCGCCGCCGCTGCGCGGCTTCAAGAAATCCCGCAGCTGGGCCGACCTGCGTGCCATCATCGGCGCGCTGTGGGCCCTGCGCCGCGAGAAGTACGATGTGGTGGTGGATGTGCACGGCGTGTACAAGAGCGCCATCGTGGCCTGGCTGGCGCGCTCCAGCCGGCGCCTGGGCTACGCCGCCGAGTACCTTGGCGAGGCGCGCGCCGTGTTTGCCTACACGCAGATCTTCGGGCCGCATGGCGACGCTACCGCGCGCCACAAGATGCGCATGGTGGTGGCCAACGCGCTTGGCTATCCGCTGGATCCCGTTGAGCATTACGCGCTGCGCGTGCCCGCGCCCGCGGCGCCGCTCAATGCCGATGGCGTGCCGCGCGCGATGCTGTTCCACGCGACGTCCGTCGAGGCCAAGAAATGGCCTGCGCAGCGCTGGATCTCGGTCGGCAGGACGCTCACCGAGCGCGGCTACCGGATCCAGCTGCCCTGGGGCTCGCCCGCGGAGCGCGAGCAATCCGAAGCCCTGGCAGCGGAGATCCCCGGTGCCGAGGTCCTGCCGCGCATGACCATTACCGAATGCGCGCAACGGGTGGATGCCGCCGCGCTCGTGGTTGGCACCGATACCGGTTTCGTGCATCTGGCGGATGCGCTGGGCAAGCCGTCGGTGATGCTGTTCACGGTAACCGACAGCCAGCACTTCGGCATTAACACGCCCGGTCAGTCTGTCTCCGTTGGCGCGCGTGGCGTGGTGCCGGAGATTGCGGACGTGCTCGCCGCGATCGGCCAGGTCACGGCCGGCCAGTCCAGGCCGCAACTGGTGGCCGCCAGCCAGGGCTGAGCGCCGCCCGCCCCGCCGCAACGGCGGGGCGTCCTGTCCACTTGCGCGGTACCGGCAGTGCCCGGCGCCCGCGCCGCTCCCCTTGTTCATCACGGAATGCAGGCCGTCCATCCGGGCGGCCGTCTGCGTTGCCCACGCTTGCCCGCATTTTTGCCTTGTGTTCTATATCGACCGATATATAATGCGTTCTATATCGTGTGATACAGAATCTATCCACCCCGACCGACCCAAGTCAGGCAAGCCGGAGCCACCATGGCGCGACCACGCGAATTCGATGAGCAGCAGGTGCTGGAGGCAGCGGGAGACGCATTCTGGGCGAATGGCTTCGAGGCCACCTCCACACGCGATCTCGTGAAGTGCACGGGATTGACGCAGCCCAGCCTGTACAACGCCTTCGGCGACAAGCGCGGGTTGTTCCTGCGGGCGCTGGAGCACTACCTAGACCGTACCCTGCGCGAGCGCATCGGCCGGCTGGAATCTTCGCAATCGCCAGCGCATGCCATTGCGGCGTTCTTTGGCGAGATCGTCGAGCGCTCGGTCGCGGACGTGCAGCACCGCGGCTGCATGCTGGTCAATGCCGCGGTGGAGTCCACGCCCGGCGACGAAGCCTGCCGGAAAGGCATCGCCGACGAACTCGCCCAGATCCAGGATTTTTTTCAGCGCCGCATGGTAGCGGGGCAGGCGAGCGGCGAGATTCCCGCGGCCATGCCGGCGGCGGATGCGGCTGCGCATCTGCTGGCGGTGCTGCTCGGCGTGCGCGTGCTGGCCCGGGTCAGGCCCGAACGGGCGTTGCTGACGGGGGCCGTTGCCCCAGCGCTTAGCCTGCTGGGCCTGCCGCCGCTGCCCGCCGGACCGCGCACGGCATGAGCTCGCATGAGCGCAACAAACGCACACACCGTATCCGTAGGAATGCATCATGTCCGAGCACACAGCCACCATCCCCGGTCCCATGGCATCGACACTCGATGCCCGCGCGTTGTTCGCCACACTGGCCGGGTTGTGCGCCAGCCTGGTGGCCATCGGCCTGGCGCGCTTCGCCTACACGCCGCTGATTCCGCCGCTGATCCAGGCGCAGTGGTTCACGTCGTCGCAGGCGGTGACGCTGGGCGCGGCGAACTTCGCGGGCTACCTGGCCGGCGCGCTGCTGGGCCGTCCGCTTGCCACGGCGCTGTCGAACCGTAATGCGCTGCGTCTGCTGATGGTGATTGCCACCGCCGCGTTCTTTGCCTGCGCGTATCCGTTGTCGGTGAGCTGGTTCTTTGTCTGGCGCTTTGCTTCCGGCGTGTCCGGCGGCGCCATCATGGTGCTGGTCGCCACCACGATCCTGCCGCATATCCCGGCCGCGCGGCGCGGCTTTGCCAGCGGCATGATCTTCCTGGGGCTCGGGCTGGGCATCGCCGCCTCGGGCACCATCATTCCGGAGTTGCTGCGCCTGGGTTTGAAGGACACGTGGATCGGCCTGGGCGTGTTCGCGGCTATCCTCACCGCCGTGAGCTGGTTCGGTTGGCCGGGCGCCACACCGGCGGCACCGGTGGTAGCGGGGTCCAGCGTGAACGCAAGGCCGGCTCGGCGTGCGAGCACCGCCATGCGCGTGCTGTACGGCCAGTACGCCGCGAACGCGCTGGGCCTTGTGCCGGCCATGGTGCTGCTGGTCGACTACGTGGCGCGCGGGCTCGGCCGAGGCGCGGAGATCGGCGCAGGCTACTGGGTCTTGTATGGTGTTGCTGCCATCGCCGGCCCCCTGGTGTGCGGCAACGTGGCCGACCGCATCGGCTTTGGCCCTGCCTATCGCCTCGCGTTGCTGTTGCAGGCGATCGCCGTGGGTACGCTCGCGTTGTCGGGTAGCCCGGTGCTGGTCGGCGTCGCCACCGTGGTCCTGGGCCTGTTCACGCCCGGCATCGTGCCGCTCGTGCTTGGACGCATCCACGAGATGGTGCCGCATGACCATGCCGAGCAGCGCGCCGCGTGGAGCCGCGCCACCACCGCTTTCGCGCTGTTCCAGGCGCTTGGCGGTTACGGCTACTCGTACCTGTTCACGGTGTCCCACAACAATTACGCGCTGATCTTCCTGTGCGGCGCCACGGCGCTGGGCGTGGCGTTGGTCGCCGATCTCGTCACCCGGCGCGCGCCGCTTGCGGTGGCTGCGCACTGAAATGGCGCGACGACGCAAAAAAACCAGGCGTTCTAGAATGAAACGCCATGCCTGCCGCAAGCCGGCGCTACAGACAGCAAGGAGTCTCTCCCATGAGTGAAAGTCAGTTGTTCCAACCCTTTTCGATTGGCAATCTACGGCTGGAAAACCGCATCGTGATCGCGCCCATGTGCCAGTACTCGGCCGAGGAAGGCTCGGCCGAGTACTGGCACATGATCCACCTTGGCCAGCTCGCGCTGTCGGGCGCCGCGATGCTGATCATCGAGGCCTCGGCCGTGTCGCCGGAGGGGCGCATTACGCCGGGGGATCTCGGCCTGTACTCGGATGCAAACGAGGCGGCGCTCGGCAAGGTGATCAAGGCCGTCAGGGCGCATTCGCCGATCGCGCTGGCGATACAGCTGGCGCATGCCGGGCGCAAGGCATCGAGCCACGCACCCTGGGAAGGCGGTAGCCAGATCCGGCCGGACCAGCCGTCAGGCTGGAAGACACTGGCGCCATCCGCCGTGCCGCACGCCGAGGGCGAGGATGCGCCGTTGGCGCTCGACCGCGCGGACATGGACAAGGTGCGGGACGATTTCGTTGCCGCGGCCAGGCGCGCGGCCCGCCTTGGGCTCGATGGCATCGAGCTCCACATGGCGCATGGCTACCTGCTGCATCAGTTCCTGTCGCCGCTGGCGAACAAGCGTGATGACGAATACGGCGGCAGCCTGGAGAACCGCATGCGGTTCCCGATCGAGGTGTTCGACGCCGTGCGCGCGGCTTTTCCCGCGGACAAGCCAGTCTGGGCTCGCATCTCGGCCACCGACTGGGTGCCGGGCGGGTGGGATATCGAAGGCACGATCGCGCTGTCGAACGCGCTCAAGGCACGTGGCTGCGCGGCCATCCATGTGACTACCGGCGGCGTTTCGCCGGCGCAGGCGATCAAGCTGGGGCCGGGCTACCAGGTGCCTTACGCGCAGCGGGTCAAGGCGGAGGTGGGCTTGCCGACCATCGCGGTGGGGCTCATCACCGAGCCCGAGCAAGCGGAAGCCATCATTGCCAATGGCGAAGCCGATGCGGTGTCGCTGGCGCGCGCCATGCTCTACGATCCGCGCTGGGCGTGGCATGCGGCGGCCAAGCTTGGCGCGCAGGTGCATGCGCCAAAGCAATACTGGCGCTCGCAGCCGCGCGAGTACAAGGACCTGTTCATTGATGCCAGTTTCGGGCAGCGCTAGGCTGCGCCGGAAAGCAAACGGCGTCCGGATTCCGCGGGGGAAGCCGGACGCCGTCGCCTTGCACAGGCTCAGCCAGTCGATCCATCAATCGGCCTGGATGCCGAACTCCTTGACGATCTTGGCGTAGCGTGTCGAGTCCGACGCGATCAGTTTGCTTAGCGTTGCGGGCTCGCCGCCAACGGGCGTGATGGCGATGGTTGCCATGCGTGCCACCACGTCAGGCATTTTCAGGATGTCGTTGACGTGCGCATTCAGCATTTTCACCAACTCCGGCGGCAGTCCCTTGGGTGCCAGCAGCGCTTGCCACGCGCCCACCTCCACATCCTTGTAGCCCAGCTCCGCGAGCGTCGGCACATTCGGCGCGAACGGCGAGCGTTTCATGTCCGCGACGGCCAGCGGCACGATGGCGCCCGTCCCTATGTATTGCGCCACCGCGCCCAGCGTGGAGTACGTCATCGGCACTTGCCCGCCGAGCACGTCGACCACCGCCGGCGCGGTGCCGCGATACGGCACCTGTGAGATGTTCACGCCCGCGGCCTTGTTGAACAGCTCGCCAAGGATGTGCATGGGCGATCCGTTGCCAGGCGTGGCGTAGGTCTGCACCGTACCCGCCTTGGCGCGCGCGACCAGCTCGGGCAGCTTGGTGATGCCGGTGCCTTTGTTGACCACCACGAATAGCGACTGCACGCCAAGCTGGGCCACCGGCGTGAAATCGCCGCGCACGTCGTAGCTGGCGCCCGTGCCGTTCTTGAGCACCAGCGGCGCGATGGCAACGGTGTTGGGCGCGACCAGCAAGGTGTAGCCATCGGCGGCGGATTTGGCGACGTACGAACTGCCGATGGTGCCGGCCGCGCCGGTGCGGTTCTCGACCACCACCGACTGGCGCAGGCGCGCCGAGAGTTTCTCTGCGAGCAGGCGGGCCAGTACGTCGGTGTCGCCGCCGGCCGGGTAGGCAACGACCAGCGTGATGGGTTTGGTGGGGTAGGCCTGCGCTCCGGCGCCGCCTGCCATCATGGCCGTCGTGGCCGCGATGGCAGCAAACAGAATGCGAGTTGCGAGCTTCATGGGGAAACGCCTCTAGATTGACTTCGTGCTGGCATGCAGCGCGTTGCGCGCCGCATGCCAGCCAGTGCCGCGCAGCGACGCGCCGGCGCTTAGAACGTGTGCTTGATGCCGATCATCGTGCCCAGTTGGTTGCCGCCGGGCTTCGGGTTGGAACCCGTCTGGGCACCGCTGACCGACAGGGCGAGCTGGCCGCCGTTGTCGATGAAGCCAGCCGTGGCGTACACGGAGGTGCGCTTGGAGAAGGCGTAGGTACCACGCAGCGCGTACAGCATCGCCTTGTTGTCGCTGTTGTGGTACTTGAGGTAGTAGACCTGGCCGGCCAGCGTGAACGCCGGCGTGATGTCATACGCCAGGCCCGCATACCAGAGGTCGCTGCGCGGCGTGGGGCTGCCGTCATTGTCGCGGCGGATCACGCCCAGGCCCATCTTGGTCTTGGACAGCAGCACGTAGCCGTTGAGCGAGAGCCGGTCGTCCGTCAGGTTGCTCTTGGTCAGGCCGCCAAACGCGCCAGGCCCGCCACGCAGCGAGTCATAGGCCGCGGCCACGCCCCACCACTTGTTGTCGTACTGGAGCAGGGCCGACCATTCGCGGCATTGCTTGCTGTCGGCCGCATTCTCGCCCGCGCAGTTGGTGCCGGCCGGGCTCGGGCCCGCGTTCACCGTATCGCGGCCAAAGCTATAGGTGGCACCCACCGTGAAGCCGCCAAACGTGCCCTTGTAGGAAACGGCGTTATCGGCGCGCGCGTTCGGCAGATAGCTGTCGAGCGAGCCCGAGCCGTACACGTTGGGGCCGAGGATGTCCGGGTCCAGCGTGGCCCAGAACAGCATGGTGTACTGGCGGCCCAGGGCGACCTGGCCCCAGGGGCCGGAAAGTCCCACCAATGCCTGCCGGCCGAACAGGCGCGCGCCCTGGTTGGAGGTGCCGGAATCGGGGGCGAATCCGGATTCGAGCACAAACAGGCTCTTGAGCCCGCCGCCGAGATCCTCCGTGCCGCGGATGCCCCAGCGCGATGGCACCGTGCCCGTCAGCGTGTTCACGCGGGCCACGTTGTCCTTCGCCGCGCCAACATTGTTCACATACTCGATACCGGTATCGACGACGCCATACAGCGTCACCGTCGATTGGGCCGAGGCCAGCATGGGTACTGCGGCTGCAAGGGCAGCCAGTGCAATCCGTCCAAGTTTCATCGTTCGTTTCCTCTTCCTTTTCCTTTTCCGCCGTGTCGATCGGTTGGCGTTGCAGCGCTTCGTCAGGCCATCTTCGAGCTGGGTTTGTGCCTGCTGCCAGGAGCACTTTCCCATTTCTTTTGTTTTATAGGTAAAACATCGGATTACATAAGAAACAACGGGCAAAATATAGCTGGTCATTTCGGGAAACACATGGGTGGGTAATCCCTAGTGATGCGGAGAAGCGACGAGTGGCCTGCACCAGAACGGCGCTGTTGCGCACCATGCTGCGCAACAGCGAGGAGGGCGGCGCGCAGCCACCAGGCCGGGGAGCCGCACCCGTATTGGTATGCAAGGCCGTTGCGCCAGAAAGGGGATTTGCGGGCGCTCCAACGTCGGCGGAGAGCCGGGCCTGACGAAATTTTTTTGCAGGGGGTTAACCCGGATCAATTTCCAGATTCAGGCGGTCTATATTTCTTAAGTTTTATTAGAAAACTATGGTTTCATATATGGAACAAAATAATCTGGTGCAGGCACCCCAGCCGGCTGAAGCGTTGCTCCGCGCACTCGATAGCGGCTTCAGCGAGCGGCGCATAGCCGCCGGCCGCGACGGCGCGCCGCTCGCTTACCGGTGCGGCGGCAGCCACGGGCCTGTGGTGGTGCTGCTGCATGGCATCAGTTCCGGCGCGGCCTCCTGGCTGTCGTGCGCAAGCCTGCTGGCGGCGCACGCGCGCGTGATTGCGTGGGACGCGCCCGGCTATGGCAATTCGCCGGCCCTGCCCATCGCAGCGCCCAAGGCTGCCGACTACGCGCTGCGCCTGCAGGACCTGATGCGCGCCCTGGACGTACGGCCTGATGTGATCGTGGGGCACTCGCTCGGCGCGCTGATGGCGGCCGCCTATGTGGCCGAGGCTAGCCCGGCGCTGCTGCCCGCGCAGTTGCTGCTGTTGAGCCCTGCGCAGGGATACGGCGGCCCCGGCAAGGAGGACAAGGCAAGGGACGTGGCGCGCCAGCGGCTCGAAGCGCTTGCGGCCGTGGGCGTGGAAGGCCTGGCCGAGCGGGGCCCCAGCCGCCTGTTGAGCGCCGCGGCCAGTGCCGATGTGCAAGCCTGGGTGCGCTGGAATATGCGTCGGCTGGATCCGGACGGTTACCGGCAGGCGGTGGCGATGCTGTGCGGCGATGCCATTGACGACTACCTCGGGCGCCGGGGGCAGGGCGTTAAGGTGCGGGTCGGCTGCGGCGCGCTGGATGTCGTGACGCCGCCGCCCGGGTGCGCGGCGCTGGCGGAGCGCTTTGCCTTGCCATTCGAGCTGATCCCGGAGGCAGGGCATGCCTGCTACGTGGAGCAGGCCAGCCGGGTCGCGCGCTGGATTCGCCACGGGCTTGCCGCGGCTTAGCCTTCCCACTTTCTGTTCCTCGTCCTGTTTCTTCGTACCCACCCGCCTCAGGCCGCCGCGCCGATGCCGATGCCACGTTCTCGTGGCATTGGTAAATCAAAAGGGTAAACCCCAGTCAATTTTTGAAGTTTCGTTGTCTATAGTGGTGTCTGTGTTCAATATTTAAATCAGCGTTTTATAGGTGAAACAAAACGCTCGGTTAGCCGGTTGGCAATAAGGGAAAGGAGTAGCGCAATGGAAAACCTCGCATACAACCCGAATCTGGCGCCCTGGGAGCGTCCGGCTCCGAACAATGTCGCTGGCAAGGGCCACATCGAGCAGCCCGGCAAGGTGGCCAACATCGTGTGGCAGACCCGCGCCGCCATGCCCACCGCCTACGAAGACGCGCTGGGCGATGCGCTGGAGGCCGCCTTCGAAGCCGGTGCGAAAAGCCCGGAAGACATCGTGCGTTCGTTCAACCAGGCGGGATTGCTGGGCGCGGATGGCCAGGCCTGGACCGAAGCGCGTTTCCTCGCCGAAATGCACCGCCTGGGCGCCTGAGCGAGGCGCCACGCAGTTCAAGAACATCAAAGCGATTGCGTCACGAAGGGCAGTGCAATCAGGCGCCCCTCGAAAGAGCGATCCGATCCGGTACCCGCAAGAGAGCAAACAATGGAATCGAACAAGCAAGCGCGTGCTGAGGCGCGCCTGAACACCGGCCTGCACAACTATTGGTATCCGGTATCGGCCGCATGGGCGGTCACGCATGCACCGATCGGCATTACGCGCCTGGGCCAGAACATCGTGCTGTGGCGCGATGGCGATGGCCAGGTGCACGCGCTGGAAGATCGCTGCCCGCACCGCGGCGCGCGCCTGTCGATGGGCTGGAACCTTGGTGACCGCGTGGCCTGCTGGTACCACGGCGTGGAAGTGGGTGGCGATGGCCAGGTCAAGAGCGTGCCGGCCGTGGACAGCTGCCCGCTCGAAGGCAAGACCTGCGTGCGCAGCTACCCCGTGCAGGAAAAAGCCGGTGCCATCTTCCTGTGGTTCGGTGAACGTGCTCCCGGGCAAGCCGATGCGCTGCGCCTGCCGGAAGAACTGGAAAGCGACGAGCACACCAATTTCCTGTGCGTGGCGCACTGGGACTGCAACTACCGCTACGCCATCGACAACGTCATGGACCCGATGCATGGCGCTTACCTGCACGCTGTGTCGCACTCGATGGCCAGCGGCGAAAAGCAGGCTGTGATGGCCGTGCGCGAGACCGACACCGGCCTGGTGTTCGAGAAGACCGGCCAGCGCGGCGTGAACTTCGACTGGGTGGAGTTCGGCGAAACCGGCACGATGTGGTTGCGCCTGGCCATCCCGTATCGCGCCAAGGTGGGCCCTGGCGGTCCCTTCGGCATCGTTGGCATCGCTACGCCGGTGGATGAGGAGCACTGCATGGTGTTCTTCTGGCGCACCCGTCACGTGCAGGGTTGGGAGCGCGATGTCTGGCGCTTCCTGTACCGCAACCGCCTGGAGGGCCTGCACTGGGACGTGCTGGAGCAAGACCGCGTGGTGCTGGAAATGATGGCGCCGAACGCGCGCGAGCATGAAACGCTGTACCAGCACGATGTCGGCATCACCCGCGTGCGCCGCCTGCTGCGCCGCCGTGCCGACCAGGAAGTCGCCGACGAGCCCGTTGCCATGTTGAAGCCGGTTGGCGGGGTGGCAAGCCATGCCTGAGATCGATCGCCACAACCTGCTGGCTGGCCGGCGCGTGCTGGTGACCGGCGCCGCGCGCGGGCTTGGCCTGGCGTTTGCCACCGCGATTGCCGAAGCCGGCGCCGCCGTCGCCATGGCGGACATTCTCGCGGACCGCCTGCACGAGGAAGCGGCTGCGCTGCAGGCCCGCGGGCTGAAGGCGCTGCCGTTTGTGCTCGACCTGGGCAACCCCGAATCGGTGACGGCCTGCGCCAACGCGGCGGCGGCCGGGCTGGGTGGCCTGGACGGCCTGGTCAACAACGCCGCGGTGACCGATTCCGGTGGCCGCGACGCCAGCGCCATCGACATCGCCACCTGGGACCGCGTGATGAATATCAACGTGCGCGGCACCTGGCTGATGACCACCGCCTGCCTGCCGGCGCTGCGCGCCTCGGGCCGCGGCGCCATCATCAACCTGGCGTCCGACACGCCGCTGTGGGGCGCGCCCAACCTGCTGGCCTACGTGGCCAGCAAGAGCGCCATCATCGGCATGACCCGTTCGCTGGCGCGCGAGCTGGGCGACGACCAGATCACCGTCAATGCCATCGCACCGGGGCTGACCCTGGTGGAGGCAACCGAATACGTGCCCCAGAAGCGGCGCGACCTCTATCGCGAGCAACGCGCGATTTCCCGCGAGCAGCTACCCGAGGATGTCTCCGGGGCCGTGCTGTTCGCCCTGTCCGACCTGTCCCGCTTCGTGACGGGCCAGACGCTGGCCGTCAACGGCGGCTTCGTCATGCACTGAGCTAGAAGGAATCCAAATGAGCGATCTTTCCCAACAAGACAATATCAAGCGTTCCTGGGAGCAGCCGTCCGGCGCTTCCTTCGACCAGTGGATGGAGAGCCGCGTCGCGCGTTTCTCCACCCGCCGCTACGACTGGGACGCGCTGAAGTTCCAGGCTGACTACGATCCCAAGTACCGCCGTGCGCAGATGCGTTACCTCGGCACCGGCGGCACCGGCGTGGCCACCGACACCAATACCGTGCCGTCCGAGAACTTCACGTTCTCGACCATGATCATCCCGGCCGGCCACGAAGGCCCGTCGCACCTGCACACGGACGTGGAAGAAGTCTTCTTCGTCATGCGCGGCAAGATCAAGCTGATCCTGGAAAAGGACGGCGAGCGTTTCGAAACCATCCTGACCGACCGCGACCTGGTCTCGGTGCCCCCCGGCGTGTACCGCGAGGAAATCAACATCGGCGAGGAAGACGCGCTGATGTGCGTGATGCTCGGCGCCAAGAAGCCGATCACGCCGACGTACCCGCCCGAGCATCCGCTCACCAAGGTCAAGCGCTGAACAGCGCGCGGCCGGCGCGCCAATCGGGGTGCCGGCCCAGTTGAAACACAAGCCATCTCATGACTCAAGAACGCCTGTCGGAAGACACCCAGGACAAGTACATCGTGCCCGGACTGGAACGCGGCCTGCGCCTGCTGGCCGAGTTCAGCCGCCGCGACCGCACCTTGTCGGCGGCCGACCTGGCGCGCCGGCTCAAGGTGCCCCGCTCCACGGTGTTCCGGCTGCTGGCCACGCTGGAGATGATGGGCTTTGTCGAACGCACCGACGGCGGCCGCGATTACCGCCTCGGCATGGCGGTGCTGCGCCTGGGTTTCGAATACCTGGCTTCGCTGGAACTCACCGAGCTGGGGCGCCCGCTGCTGGATCGCCTGCGCGACGACATTCGTTACCCGTGCAACCTGGTAGTGCGCGACGGCCGCTCGATTGTCTATGTGGCCAAGTCCGTGGCGCCCACGCCATTCAGCAGTTCCGTCACCGTGGGGACCCGCCTGCCGGCGCACGCCACCGTGCTCGGACGCGTGCTGCTTGAAGACCTGACGCTGGCCGAGTTGCGCCAGCTCTATCCGGAGCCGCAACTGGAAGTGTTCACGCCCAGCACGCCGCGTACGGTCGAAGCACTGTTCGAGATGGTGCAGCGCGACCGCGAGCGCGGCGTGGTGCTGCAGGAAGCATTCTTTGAGGCCAGCATCTCGACCATCGCGGCACCGGTGCGGGATCGTACCTGCAAGGTGGTGGCGGCGCTGGGCGTGACCATCCCTGCCTCGCGCATCGATCCGGAGCAACTGGACATGATGGAAGAGAAAGTCAGAGACACCGCGGGCGAGCTGTCTCGCCTGCTGGACTACCGCCCGCGCGAGCACGGCAAGGTGGTCAACCTGTATCGGGAGTGAGGACGATGTCCATGATTGAACTCGACGGCAAGGTTGCCGTCGTCACGGGTGGATCCTCGGGCATCGGCCTGGCCACCGTCGAACAACTGCTGGAAGCGCGCGCCGCCGTGGCGCTGTGCGGGCGCAACGAAGCGCGGCTGCGCGAAGCGGAACGCCATCTGCGCGCACGCTTCCCCGATGCCCGCCTGTACGCGGCTGCCTGTGATGTGCTGGACCCCGCGCAGGTAGCCGCCTTTGCCGCCGCCAGCGAGACCGCGCTCGGCCCCGCCGACATGCTGGTCAATAACGCCGGGCAGGGCCGCGTCTCCACGTTCTCGAGCACCGAGGACGCGGCTTGGCTCGAAGAGCTGCAGCTCAAGTTCTTCTCGGTGATCCATGCCACGCGTGCGTTCCTTGCGCAACTGGAGCGCTCGGACAGCGGTGCCATCGTCTGCGTGAACTCCCTGCTGGCCGTGCAACCCGAGCCGCATATGGTGGCGACGTCCGCGGCGCGCGCCGGCGTGCATAACCTGGTGCGCTCGCTGGCAACCGAATTCGCCCCCAAGGGCATCCGCGTCAACGGCATCCTGCTCGGCCTGGTCGAGTCGGGCCAGTGGCGCCGGCGTTTCGAAGCGCGCCCGGATGCCGAGCGCGACCTCGACTGGGCCGCGTGGACCGCGCGCCTGGCGCAGCAAAAGCATATTCAACTTGGCCGTCTTGGCCTGCCGCAGGAAGCCGCACGCGCGATCCTGTTCCTTGCCTCGCCGTTGTCTTCGTACACCACGGGCAGCCACATCGATATTTCCGGAGGACTTTCCCGTCATGCGTAACGAACAGCAACAAGTCACGGTGGGCTACGCCATCGCCGCCTTCCTCGAACAATGCGGCGTCAAGGCAGCGTTCGGCGTGATCTCGATCCACAACATGCCCATCCTCGACGCGATGGGCGAGCGCGGCAAGATCCGCTTCGTGCCCGCGCGCGGCGAAGCCGGCGGCACCAATATGGCCGACGCCTGCGCCCGCACCACCGGTGGACTGGGCGTGTGCCTGACCAGCACCGGCACCGCTGCGGGCAACGCCGCCGGCGCCATGGTCGAAGCACTGACCGCCGGCACGCCGCTGCTGCACCTGACCGGACAGATCGAAACGCCGTACCTGGACCAGAGCCTGGCCTACATTCACGAGGCGCCGGACCAGCTGACCATGCTGAAGGCCATCTCCAAGGCCGCGTTCCGCATCCGCAGCGCCGATACCGCGCTGAGCACCATCAAGCTCGCCGTGCAAACCGCGCTGACCGCGCCGACCGGCCCCGTCAGCGTGGAAATCCCCATCGATATCCAGGCCGCGCTGATCCCGATGCCGACCGACCTGCGCCCGCTGGCGGTGCCCACCCATGTGCCGTCCGCCCACGCGCTGGACGAACTGGCCGAGCGCCTGTCCAAGGCAAAGCGCCCGCTGCTGTGGCTGGGTGGCGGCGCACGCCACGCTGGCGCGCAGGTCAAGCGCCTGATGGCGCTGGGCTTTGGCGTGGTCACCAGCACGCAAGGCCGCGGCATCGTGGCCGAGGACGATCCCCGCTCGCTGGGCGCGTTCAACCTGCACAAGCCGGTGGAGCAGTTCTATCAAACCTGCGACGCCATGCTGGTGGTGGGCTCGCGCCTGCGCGGCAATGAAACGCTGAAGTACGAACTGAAGCTGCCGCGCCCGCTGTTCCGTGTGGATGCCGATGCATCCGCCGAAGGCCGCTGCTACCAGAGCGACTACTTCGCCAGCGGCGATGCAGCGCTGGCACTCGATGGCCTGGCCGATCGCCTGGAAGGCAAGCTCAAGGTGGACCCGAACTTTGCCGCTGACCTGCGCAGCGCGCACGAGTTCGCCATGAGTGGCCTGATCGACGGCCTGGGCCCGTACTCGGCGCTGGTGGAAGCGCTGCAAGGCGCGGTGGGCCGCAATTTCAACTGGGTGCGCGACGTGACCGTCTCCAACAGCACCTGGGGCAATCGCCAGCTGCGCATTTTTGACTCCCGTGCCGGCGTGCATGCGCTGGGCGGCGGTATCGGCCAGGGCCTGGCGATGGGCATCGGCGCCGCCGTGGGCGCGGCAGTGACGGCTTCCGGCAAGAAGACATTCTGCCTGGCCGGCGACGGCGGCTTCATCCTGAACCTGGGTGAACTGGCTACCGCCGTGCAGGAGCGCGCCGACGTGGTCTTCGTGCTGATGAATGACAAGGGCTATGGCGTGATCAAGAACATCCAGGACGCGCAATACGGCGGACGGCGCCACTACGTGGACCTGCATACACCGGACTATGCGCAACTGTCGCAATCGCTGGCCCTGCGCCATCGCCGCGTCAGCAACCTGGCCGACGTGGGTGCCGCGCTGGAAGAAGCCACCATCGAATCCGGCCCGTTCCTGCTGGAAATCGACATGCTGTCCATCGGTACGTTCAAGACCGCGTTCGCAGGCCCGCCGGTCAACAAGGAAGCGGATGCCGACGCCGAGAAGACCGCACGCGCGGCCGAACGCAGCACTGTGACCGCCTGAGGGAGACGCAACATGCTGCACGTGTCGATGGTGGGATGCGGAGCGATCGGGCGCGGTGTGCTCGAGCTGCTCAAGAGCGATCCGGACGTGGTGTTCGACGTGGTGGTGGTGCCCGAGGCGCAGATGGACCAGGCCCGCCATGACGTCTCCGCGCTGGCGCCGCATGCACGGGTTGCCACCTGCCTGAGCCAGGCCGACGGACGGCCTGACCTGCTGGTGGAGTGCGCTGGCCACCATGCGCTGGAGGAGCACATCGTGCCGGCGCTGGAGCGCGGCATCGCCTGCATGGTGGTGTCGGTGGGCGCGCTCTCCGAGCCGGGCCTGGCCGAGCGGCTGGAAGCCGCGGCACGGCGCGGCGGCACGCAGGTGCAGCTACTCTCCGGCGCCATCGGTGCGATCGACGCACTGGCGGCAGCGCGCGTGGGCGGGCTGGACTCGGTGGTCTACACCGGGCGCAAGCCGCCCGGCGCGTGGAAGGACACGCCGGCCGAGGCGCTGTTCGACCTCGACGCGTTGACCGAAGCCACGGTGATCTTCGAGGGCAACGCCCGCGAAGCCGCGCGGCTCTATCCGAAGAACGCCAATGTGGCGGCTACGCTGTCGATGGCCGGCCTCGGGCTGGACCACACGCAGGTCAAGCTGCTGGCGGATCCGGGCGTGGATGAAAACGTGCACCACGTGGAAGCGCGCGGTGCCTTCGGCGGTTTCGAGCTGACCATGCGCGGCAAGCCGCTGGCGGCGAACCCCAAGACTTCGGCGCTGACAGTGTTCAGCGTGGTGCGTGCGCTGGGCAACCGTGCCCACGCCATGTCGATTTAAGCAGCGCAGCAAGGCAATCATCATGAAGCAAGACATTCTCCCCATCTGTATCGCAGGCGAGTGGCGCGTGGGCGGCGGCGAGCGCTACGCCACGCGCTACCCGGCCACCGGCGAAGTCGTCGCGGAACTGAATGCGGCAAGCCTGGACGACGTGGAAGAGGCCGTGCAGGGCGCGCATCGCGCGTTCCTCACCAGCGGCTGGGCCCAGCGCAAGCCGCACGAGCGCGCAGCCGTGCTGCATCGCGTGGCCGACCTGATCCGCGCGCGCGCCGAGCCGCTGGCTCAGCGCCAGCGCCTGGACAACGGCAAGCCCATCAGCGAGACGCGCGCGCTGGTGGCCAGCGCCGCCGGCACGTTCCAGTTCTTCGCGGCGGCCTGCGAAACCCTGGAGGAGACGCTCACGCCCGCGCGTGGTGATTTCCTCACCATGAGCGTGCATGAAGCCATGGGCGTGGTGGCCGCGATCACGCCGTGGAATTCGCCCATCGCCAGCGAGGCGCAGAAGCTGGCGCCCGCGCTGGCCGCCGGTAACGCGGTGGTGATCAAGCCCGCTGAGATCACGCCGCTGATGGCGCTGGAACTCGCCGCCATCTGCGAGGAAGCCGGCGTGCCCAAGGGCCTCATCAGCGTGCTGCCGGGCAAGGGCTCGGTGATCGGTGATGCCATTACCAAGCACCCGCTGGTGCGCCGCGTGTCCTTTACCGGTGGCACCACCACGGGACGCCATATCGCCCACATTGCCGCCGACAAGATGATGCCGGTGTCGCTGGAGCTGGGCGGCAAGTCGCCCACCATGGTGTTTGAGGACGCGGACCTGGACCACGCGGTCAACGGCGTGCTGTACGGCATCTTCAGTTCCTCGGGCGAATCGTGCATCGCGGGTTCGCGCCTGTTCGTGGCACGTTCCTTGTATGAGCCTTTCATGGACCGCCTGGCCGAGGGCGCGGCGCGCCTGCGAGTGGGCGATCCGGCCGACGAGCGCACCCAGATGGGGCCGCTGATCAGCGACCGCCATCGTGACTCGATCGAATCGTATGTGGCGCTTGGCGTATCCGAAGGCGGCCAGCTGCGTACGGGAGGCATCCGCCCCACGGTGGCGGGCTGCGAGAACGGCTACTTCTACACGCCGACCATCATCGAGGGGCTGGATAACAGCGCCCGCGTATGCCAGGAGGAAATCTTCGGGCCGGTGCTGGTGGCGATGGCCTTCGACGACGAGGACGATCTGATCGCACAAGCCAACGACAGCGTGTACGCGCTGGCGGCGGGCGTATGGACGCGCGACTACAAGCGCGCGTGGCGCTTTGCGCGTGCGGTGCAGGCCGGCAATGTGTGGATCAATACGTACAAGCAGTTCTCGATCTCGACGCCGTTCGGCGGCTGGCGCGACAGTGGGCTGGGGCGCGAGAAGGGGCGGCTGGGGATCCTGCAGTACATGGAACAAAAGAGCGTGTATTGGGGCATGCATGAACAACCGCTGCCGTGGGCTAACTAAGTGAGCGCGACGACATTGGACGCTGCAAAAGCGACACAGCAGGAGAGGGTAATGAACACGATTCTGGGCATCGACGAAATCGTCTACGGTGCCGACGACCTGGACGCCTGCCGGCGCTTCTTCGCCGACTGGGGCCTCACGCTGGTGCGCGAGGATGCGGCCGGGCTGGATTTCGAGACGCTGAACGGCTGCCGCGTGCTGGTGCGCCGCACCGACGACCCGGCACTGCCGGCGGCAATGGAAGACGGCCCGACGCTGCGCGAGGTGGTGTGGGGCGTGGACACGCAAGCCGCGCTGGACCGGATCGCGGATGCCATCCGCGCCGAGCCGGGTTTCGTCAGCACGGGCGAGCACGGCGTGCAGGGCGAGCAAGGCGAACGCGTTGGCTGCACGGATCCGAACGGCCTGGCCGTGCGCTTCCAGCTGACCCGCAAGCGCGAGGTCGAGGTGGAATGCGCCGCGATGAACACGTGGAACGACAAGCCGCGCATGAACCAGCGCAGCCCGATCTACGAACGTGCCACGCCGATCGAGGTAGGGCACGTGGTCTTCTTCGTCAAGGACGTGGCCGCCACCGAGCGTTTCTACACCGAGAGGCTGGGCTTCGTGCCGTCGGACCACTATCCGGGCCGTGGCGCCTTCCTGCGCTGCGCGCCGGACGGCGGCCACCACGACCTGTTCCTGCTGCAGCTGCCTCAGGCCAAGAGTGGGCTGAACCACGTGGCCTTTACCGTGCGCGACATCCACGAGGTGTTCGGCGGCGGCCTGCATGTGTCGCGCAGCGGCTGGGATACGCAGCTTGGCCCGGGCCGGCATCCGATTTCGTCCGCGTATTTCTGGTACTTCAAGAATCCGGCCGGCGGCCTCATCGAGTACTACGCCGATGAAGACCAGTTGGATGCCGACTGGGAGCCGCGCGATTTCGAGCCGGGTCCGACCATGTTCGCCGAATGGGCAGTGGAAGGCGGGCTGGATGGCAATACGCGCAGGCAGAAGAACGCAGGCGGCCCGCAGGGCAAGTTCCTGACGGAGAAGCGCTGAGCACGGCGTAGCAACACAGGCAACGCGGGCAACACAAGCAACGCAGGCAAGACAAGCAAGACAAGCAACACGAAGCAACCGAAGGAAGTGCCATGAGTACCAGCCAATCCCTGAGCCTGCGCGTGCAGGCCATGCGTTTCGAAGCGCGCGGCATCGTCAGCGTGGAACTGCGCGATCCGCACGGGCATGCGTTGCCCGAGTACGCGCCAGGCGCGCATATCGACCTGCATCTGGGCAATGGCCTGGTGCGCAGCTACTCGCTGTGCGGCGCGCCGGAAGTGCGCGACCGCTACGTGGTGGGCGTGCTGCTCGACCGCGGCAGCCGTGGCGGCTCACGCTATGTGCATGAGCAACTGCGGGTGGGCAGCACGCTCACTGTGGCTGCGCCGCGCAACCACTTCGCGCTGGACGAGGGGGCGGCACACACGGTGCTGGTGGCCGGCGGCATCGGCGTGACGCCGATCGTGTGCATGGCGCGTCGGCTGCATGAGCTCGGGCGTTCCTTTACGTTGCTTTACTGCGCACGCTCGCGTGCGGAAGCCGCCTTCGCGGACGAGCTGGCCGCCTACGGCGACGCGGTGCGCATGCACTTCGACGACGAGGCGGGCAGCCCGCCGGACCTGTCCACGCTGCTGGCCGGGCAAGCTGCCAGCACGCACTTCTATTGCTGCGGCCCGGGCCCGATGCTGAACGCCTTCGAAGCCGCCTGCGCCGGCCATGGCTATCCCGAAGTCCATATCGAACGCTTCGCCGCCGACCCGTCGGTGGCGGCGGTGCAGGACGGCGAGTACACCGTGGCGCTGGCAAGCACGGGCAGCGAGCTGAAAGTGCCCGCAGGCAAGTCCCTGCTGGATGCCTTGCTCGAAGCGGGCATTGCGGTAGAGCACAGCTGCAAGGAAGGTGTATGCGGCTCGTGCGAGACGCGCGTGCTCGAAGGCATTCCCGAACACCGCGACGGCGTGCTCAGCAAGAGCGAGCGCGAGTCGAACCAGACCATGATGGTTTGCGTGTCAGGCTGCAAAGGCAAGCGCCTGGTCCTGGACCTCTAAGCGCGCCACCGCGCGCCGCGTCCATCGCGGCGCCAACGGTGGTGGCCATTGCCGGGCAAGTCCGGCAATGCGCCAGCGCGGGGCGGCTGCCTGCCTCGGATACTTTAGAAGAGAAACACCGTGTTGATCCAGAGACAAGAGGCCCCGCTCGCCAACGCGAGCGCCGAGGGTGTGGCGACCCCATCCAGCACCAGCACGGCAGGCGGTGGCGCGCGCGCCATTGACGCCCCCGTGGCAACCACCCGGGGCGAGATCATCGCCCGCATCGAGCGCCTGCCCAGCAATGGCATGCATGTCAGGGCGCGGCTGCTGATCGGCCTGGCCACGTTCTTCGATGGCTTCGACGTCATCGCCATCGCCGCCACGCTGCCGCTGCTGATCTCCATGTGGTCGCTCACGCCGGGGCAGATCGGCTTCCTGATCGCGGCGCCGTCGGTCGGGCAACTGATCGGCGCGCTGCTGTTTCCCGCGCTGGCCGAGCGCTTTGGCCGCCTTAACTCGATTGGCTGGAGCGCGGGCATCATCGGGCTGATGAGCATCGCCTGCGGCTTTGCGCCCTCGTTCGAGATCTTTGCCTTGCTGCGCATCGTGCAGGGCCTGGGCCTGGGCGGTGAGCTGCCGGTGGCCGCCACTTATATCAACGAAGTGACGCGTGCCCACGGGCGCGGGCGCTTCGTACTGCTGTACGAGGTGGTGTTCCCGATCGGCCTGCTGATCTCCAATGCGGTCGGCGCGTGGCTGGTGCCGCGGTTCGGCTGGACCGTGATGTACTTCATCGGCGGCGCCCCGGTCATCCTGTTCTTCATCCTGCGTCGGGCCATTCCCGAGTCGCCGCGCTGGCTGGCGGAGAAGGGCCGCCTGGCCGAGGCCGACCGCGCGCTCGTGGCGTTCGAGTCCCGCGCCAAGGGGCCGCTGGCGCCGCTGGGCGATGTATCCGCGTACGACGCGATGACCGGCAAGCACCCGCGCCGGCGTGTCCGGGATCTGCTGAGCAAGGCCTATATTGGCCGCACGCTGGCGGTGTGGATGTTGTGGGCGACCTGCGGCTTTATCCAGTACGGGCTGTCGACCTGGTTGCCGACGATCTACAAGACGGTGTATCACGCACCGCTGCAGCTGGCGCTGAACCTGGCCGCGGGCGCATCGGTGCTCGGGGTGATCGGCTCGCTGGTGTGCGCGATGATCGTCGATAAGGTGGGCCGCAAGCCGGTGATCAACGTCTCGTTCATCCTGTGCGCGATATCGCTGGCGCTGGCCGGCGTGTTCCACGCGGAGTCGGTGTACGTCGTGGCCGGGCTCTGCGCGCTCTCGCTCGGTTTCCTGGCCAGTGGCTTTATCACGGCCTACGTGTACACGCCAGAGCTGTATCCCACCAGCATCCGCGCCATGGGCTGCGGCTTTGGGGGCGCGTGGCTGAAGCTGGCGGCGATCTTCGCGCCGACGCTGGTGGCCAGCACGATCGGCTCGGGCAATCTCAGCACTGCTTTCTACGCGCTGGCGACGGTGCCGTTCGTGGCGGCGCTCACCATCCACTTCCTTGGCATCGAGACCAAGGGCAAGGTGCTCGAGCAACTCGAGGCCTGATCCGCGACGCACGACATGAAGCCCGTGGCAGCGCCAGCTGCCACGGGCTTTGTTCGTTTTCGTGCGCGCTTACTCGCCCCCGCCCCCGCCGGCGTCGCCGCGCCCGGGCGTCACGCACAGGCCGTGCAGCTTCCTCAGCGCCTGGTACATCGCGCGGCGCTCCTCCGGCTCAAGCAGCCGGATCACCTCCGCCTGGCCTTTCCTGGCCAGCGGCATCACTTGCTTATGCAGCGCCAGGCCTTCCGGCGTGATGCTGCAGATCAGCTTCTTGCGCGGGGTGTTGCCCTCGGCATCCAGCTTCACCAGCCCGCGGCCTTCGAGCAGCCGCAGCGTGCGGCTCACCAGCGCCTTGTCCGATGTGGATTGCAGCACCAATTCTGCGAAAGGCAACTGCCGTGCGTGTGCCAGCAGGGCCAGCAGGCGCCATTCGGGCACCGTGAGCGCGAACTGCTCGGCGTAGGGCAGCGTCACGGTGCGCCGCAGCGCGTTGACCAACTGGCTAAGCATCGTCGTCAGGAAGTCGTCGACATCGAGCCCGCTGCCTTGCTCGTCCAGTTGCGCCCAGGGGCAGTCGGTTTTCGGGGGCATTGCCTTGTCACCGGTGTCGGTTGTCGTTCCGGCTGCGCGCTTCATCAGATCCATGTCTTTCAGGAGATGCCGCCGGACGGCGGCTGATCAGGGGAGGGCGGAGCCGATTGTCTCATAGGGAATCCGATGTGCCGCCTTCTTCTCGTCATGATTCTCTCTTTCTGAGTTTATAAAAAATAGATATGTCAATTGGGGATTAACGTAAGTTGAGTGGTCAACATTAGCATTCTAGTATGAATGACACGTTCCTCTCCTGAACTAATGTTTCGCTAATAAAACGCACATCGAATGCGTTCCCGTCCCTTAGCCGTGCCTAACCCCGCCCCCACCATGCCATTCCCCGCTGAAGTGGAGCGCCCCCACAGGAGCCGTAGATGAACCTTGCCCGCCGACACGTCCTTGCCACAGCGCTCGCCGCGATTGCCCTGGGAGGCGGCAGCGCCTTTGCACTCGGCTATCCCGCCAAACCGGTCACGATCGTGGTCGCCTATCCGCCGGGCGGCGACACGGACTCCATGGCGCGCATGTACGCGGAGAAGCTGTCGATGCGCCTCAAGCAGCCGGTGATCGTGGAGAACAAGCCGGGCGCCGGCGGCGTGGTCGGCAACGCCATGGTTGGACGCGCGCCGGCCGACGGCTACACGCTCTTGTTCACGCCCAACCCGTTCACGACGGCGCCGATGGTGCTCAAGCTCCCCGCCAGCGCCAGCTACGACGCGCTGCATGGCTTCACCCCGGTCATCCAGACCGGCACGCAGACCGTGCTGCTGGTGGCGTATCCGGGCGGTGGCATCAAGACCGTGCAGGAAATGGTGGCCGCGGCGAAGGCAGGCAAGCCGCTGACGTATGCCACCCCCGGCGCGGGTTCGCCCATGCATATCGCCGGCGAGTGGCTGAACCGCGCCGCTGGCGTGAAGATCCAGCATGTGCCGTACCGGGGCGTTGCGCCCGCCGTCAATGATGTCGTCGCGGGCCACGTCAACTTCGCCTACGTGACGCTGGGGCCGGTGGCCCAGTACATCAACACGGGCAAGCTGCTCGCGCTGGCCGTGACCGATCCGAAGCGCTCTGCGCTGCTGCCCAATGTGCCGACGCTGTCCGAGCTTGGCTACAAGGACGTCATCGTCGGCGCATGGCACGGCGTCATGGCGCCCAAGGGCACGCCGGCCGAGGTGGTGAAGCTGCTCAATGAGCAGCTCAACGAGATCGTCAAGATGCCGGACATCGCCGAGAAGATGGCCACCTTTGGCGCGGTGCCGGTGGGCGGCGCGCCCGCCGTGCTGGAAAAGATCAATGCTTCCGACTACGAGCGGCTGGGCAAGGTCATCAAGGATTTCGGCATTACCGCCGAGTGACGCGACGCCGGCGGCAACGCTCGCCGGCGTCTTCATGGTTTTCAGTGGTTTTCTGACTAGCAGGAGGTCGGCATGAGCACGTCGACAGTGGGAAGCGCCACGCCGCAAGTGACGGCGCGGGAGAAGGTGATGGGCAGGGCCGTGTATGCCGGCGACATCAAGCAGGCCGGCATGCTGCACGCCAAGGTGCTGCGCAGCCCGTATCCGCATGCCCGCATTGTTCGCATCGACACCGCGGCGGCGCGCGCGCTGCGGGGCGTCAAGCTGGTCCTGACCGGCGAGGACACGCCGTCACGGCTGTGGGGCACGCATCGCAAGGAGCAGCGCATTCTTGCCGCTGGCGTGGTCCGCCACGTGGGTGAGGAGGTCGCCGCGGTGGTCGCGGTGGATGAGGAAACCGCGCGCGATGCACTGGACCTGATCCGCGTGGAGTACGAAGAACTGCCCGCCATCTTCAGCGCCGATGCAGCGCTTGTCGATGGCGCGGCGGAGCTGCACCCGGGCACGCGCAATATCGCCCATGAGATGCATATCGAGCGTGGCGACGTCGAAGCCGGCTTCGCCCGGGCCGCGGTGGTCTACGAGGCCACGTACGACATGCACTCGCAGTATCCCGGCTACCTGGAGCCGATGGCTACCGTGGCCGCCCAGGATGGCAATGGCCGGCTCACGGTCTGGGCCTCGACGCAGTCCGTGTTCCTGGCGCGCGCGCGGCTGGCCGAAGCGCTGGACCGGCCGGTGTCCACTATCCGCGTGATCCAGGCGGTCACCGGTGGCGGCTTTGGCGCCAAGATCGTGGAGGAGAGCAACAGCCTGATCGCGGCCTTGCTGGCAACGCGGCTCGACCGCCCGGTGCGCCTCGTCAACAACCGGCTCGAGGATTTCCTCGGCGCGCGCTCCAGCGTGCCGGCGCGGGTCTGGCTGAAGATGGGCCTGGACGCGCAAGGGATGATCGTCGCCAAGGACGTCAATATCGTGGCCGAGTGCGGCGCTTATGCGGGCCTGGCTGGCGACGTGATGCACGTGAGCGCGATGCGCAGCGACAACATGCATCGCTTGGAGAACGTGCGCTCCAACGCCGTGCTCGCCTATACCAACAATCCGCCGCGCGGCGCGTTCCGCGGCTTTGGCGGCCAGCAGATGCAGTTCCCGCTGAACAGCCACCTCACCATGCTGGCCGAAATGCTCGGCATGGACCCCATCGAAATCCACAAGCGCAATGCCATCCGCTCCGGGGACACCAGCGTGCATGGCTGGAAGATCGGCAGCAGCGGCCTGGTGGAATGCCTCGAGCAAGCGCGCGAAGCGATCCAGTGGGATGCGCGCCGCGCCGATGCCTCGCGGCGAACCGGCACGCGCCGGCGCGGGCTCGGCATCGCGGCCGCCATGCACGTCAGCGGCAACCGCACGCTGGGCAACTGGGACGGCTCCACCATCGTGCTCAAGGTCAACGAGGACGGGCGCGTCATGCTGCTCACCAGCGAGTGCGACATGGGGCAGGGCGCCAACACCATGCTCAGCCAGATCTGCGCCCAGGAGCTGGGCATTGCGCTGTCGCATGTCACCGTGAGCACGCCGGATACCGATGTGGCGCCGTTCTGCCTCGGCTCGCTGGCGTCTCGCGTCACGATCATTTCCGGCAACGCAGTGATGCGGGCCGCGCGCGAGGCGAAGCAGAAACTGCTGGCCGTGGCCGCTGAGAAGCTCGGCGTGCCAGAGGACGAACTGGACCTGCTCGACGGCGTGATCCGCGCCCGCAATGACGACAGCAAGCGCGCCACGCTCGCCGAGATCGCGCGCTTGCATATCTTCCGCCACGGCGGTGAAGGGCTGATGGTGCGCGCCACCTACGATGCGCCCACCGTGATGCACGACGCCAACTACTACGGCAACATCGCGCCAGCCTACTCGTTTGCGGCGCAGGCCGTCGAAGTGGAAGTGGACATGGCCACCGGGCAGGTCACGTTGATCGACAGCTTCGTGTCGGACGACTGCGGCAAGGCCATCAACCCGCTGGCCGTGCACGGCCAGACGCACGGCGCCACCGTGCAGGCGATCGGCTGGACGCTGTACGAGCATGTGCAGGTCGAGGATGGCCGCATCCTGAACGGCAACTTCGCCGACTACACGATGCCGACCGCTGACGCGGTGCCCGCGCTGCGCACGGATGTGGTCGAGTCCGTTGAGCCCAACGGGCCCTATGGCGCCAAGGGCGCCAGCGAAACCGCGATCCTGCCGGGCGCGGCGGCCATTGCCAATGCGGTCTATGACGCCATCGGCGTGCGTATCGCTTCGCTGCCCATCACGCCGGAGAAGGTGCTGGCCGCGCTGCGCAAGCGCAAGGAAACGGAGGCGCGCCATGCGTAATTTCGAATTTCTGGAGCCCGGCTCGGTGCAGGAAGCCAGCCGCATGCTGGCCGACCTGGGCGACGAGTGTCGGGTAATCGCCGGCGGCACCGCGCTGATGCTCGGCATGCGCCAGCGCATGCTCACGCCCACGCACCTGGTATCGCTCGGCCAACTCGATGCACTGCGCAAGATAGAGTTCGATCCGCGCACCGGCTTGCGCATCGGCGCGCTGGCCTTGCATGCGCAGGTGGCGCGCTCAAAGCTGGTGCAGGCGCGTTACCCCATGCTGGCCAGCATGGCAGGGCGCGTGGCCAATCCGCAGGTGCGCAACCAGGGCACGATCGGCGGCAACCTTTGCTATGCCGATCCCGCCACCGATCCGCCGGGTTGCCTGATGGCGCTGGGGGCGCAGGTGGTGCTCGCAGGCAGGAGCGGCGAGCGCGTGCTGGAGATGGAGGCGTTCCTGGTCGACTACTACACCACGGCGCTCGAGCCCGACGAGATCGTGACCGAGATCCGCATTCCCGCGCCGGCGCCGGATGCGCTCGGCCACTACGCGCGTTTCCTGCGCACGGCCGCCGAGCACCGGCCGCTGGCCAGCGTCGCGCTGCTGGCTCGCCGGACTGGCGCCACATGTATCGAGGCGCGCCTTGCTGTCGGCGCATCGACGCCGATTCCGGCGCGGATGCGGCATGCCGAGGCGTTCCTGGCCGGCAAGGCCGTCACGCCCGAAGTGGCCGCCGAAGCGGCGGACATCGTCGCCGCGGGCATCGACCCCATATCCGATATGCGCGGCAACGCGGACTATCGCCGCGAGATGGTACGGACCGTGGCGCGGCGAAGCATCGCCGCGCTATTCGGGCTGGCGGCGGACTAAGGATTCCCCATGCAAAAGATCCATATCGAACTCACTGTCAACGGCGAAGACCACAGCGTGGAAGTGCCCGCGCGGCGCCTGCTGTCGGACCTGCTGCGCGACGACCTCAACCTGACCGGCACCAAGCGCGGCTGCGAGACCGGCATCTGCGGCGCCTGCTCCGTGCTGGTGGACGGCGAAGTCATGAAGTCCTGCCTGATGCTTGCCGTGCAGGCGCGCGGGCGCGACGTGACCACCGTCGAAGGCCTCGGCGCCGGCGGCGAACTGCACCCGCTGCAGCAAAGTTTCATGGAGTGCGGCGGCTTGCAGTGCGGCTACTGCACCCCTGGCTTCCTGATGACCTCCTGCGCCATGCTGGCGCATAACCCCAACCCGACAGAAGAGGAAGTCCGCGCCGGCCTGAACGGCAACCTGTGCCGCTGCACCGGTTACGTCGGCATCGTCGAATCCATTCTGTCCGCCGCGGAGAAGATGCGTGGAAATTGAAAAAACCCTGATCGTCGGCGCAGCGCCGGCGCAAGTTTGGGCGCTGCTGCTCGATCCCAATGTGATGGGCGGCTGCGTGCCGGGCATGCAGTCGATCGAGGTGGTCAGCGATGTGGAGTACATCTCGCACATCCAGGTCAAGATCGCCTTTGTCAGCGCGCGTTTCAAGATCAAGACCACCATCGTGGAGATGCGCGCGCCCAACTACCTGCGTAGCGAAGGCACAGGCGAGGACGCCTCCGTGGCCAGCTCGCTCAAGCAGTCCAGCGAGATCTTCCTGACCGGGCAGCCCGACGGCAAGACCGAACTGCGCATGAAGATCAACGTGGACGTGCTGGGCCGCCTTGGCACGTTCGGCCTGAGCGTGATGAAGACGAAGGCGGACCGGATGTGGGAGGAGTTCGGCACGAATTTGTCGGCGCGGTTGGCGGCGCCTGCCGAGGCGGCGCCGGTTGCGGCGTCCGCAGCGCCCGCAGCACCGGCTGCGGCGCAAACGGTTGCGAAGGCGCAGGCCTCTTCGCCCGGCTCGCCCGCCTCGCCCGCCTCCGCCATCGAGGGGATTCCCGCTTGCCCGGCCGCCGTCCCGGCTCACACCGTACAAGCCAGCCCCAATCGCAGCACAGGCTGGTGGTCGCGCTTGTTCTCGCCCGCACCCGCCGTGGACAGGGGCCCGCTCACGGACATCTGCATCGAAGTGCGCCAGCCCAATGCGACCATTACCGTGCGCTGGCCGGCACAGCACGCGGGCGAGTGCGGCGCCTGGCTGCGGGACTATCTGAAGTAGGCATGCGCGGCTTCGGTGATGGAAGTGCTGGAGGATAGATGCAGGGCGTGTTATATCGGACAGTCGCGGGCGGCGCATCGGGATGCAAGGTGCGTCATCCGCACCGGCCGGGCCGCAGGGCAGGGCCGAAGCCAAAGCCGTTACCATATAGCACGCCAAAGTACTCATTCGCAGAGATATCACCATGACAGATGCCCTCGAGCCTACCGATCTCCAGGACAAGTACATCGTGCCGGGGCTGGAACGCGGCCTGCGCCTGCTGGGCGAGTTCAGCCGCAACGAGCGGACCCTGTCTGCCGCCGAGCTGGCGCGCCGGCTGCAGGTCCCGCGCTCCACGGTGTTCCGCCTGCTGACCACGCTGGAGATGATGGGCTTTGTCGAGCGCACCGATGGCGGCCGTGAATTCCGGCTCGGCATGGCGGTACTGCGCCTTGGCTTCGACTACCTCGCTTCGCTGGAGCTGACCGAACTCGGCCGGCCACTGCTGGACCGCCTGCGCGACGAGATCAACTTCCCATGCAACCTGGTGGTGCGTGACGGCCGCTCCATCGTCTACGTGGCCAAGTCCGTGGCGCCTACGCCGTTCGCCAGCTCGGTCAACGTCGGCACCCGGCTGCCGGCGCACGCCACCGTGCTTGGCCGCGTGCTGCTTGAAGACCTGACGCTGGCGGAACTGCGTGAACTCTATCCCGAGCCGCAGCTGGAAGTCTTCTCGGAGAGCACGCCCAAGACCGTCGAAGCCCTGTTCGACATGGTCCAGCGCGACCGCCAGCGCGGCTACGTGCTGCAGGAAGGCTTCTTCGAAACCAGCATCTCGACCATCGCCGCGCCGGTGCGGGACCGCAGCGGCAAGGTAGTGGCGGCGCTTGGCGCCACCATCCCGGCTTCGCGGATCGATCCGGAGCGGCTCGATGGCATGGTGGAACAGGTGAGGAGTGCGGCGGGGGAGCTATCCCGGTTGCTGGACTATCGGCCGTCGGAAGGTGGAGCCGTAGTTAATTTGTAGGGCGCCGGCCAGCCTTGTCGGCCAGTAGTGACGGGCAAGCACCGCGACTTCCCCTGGCCGCGCATATCCGGCATTGGGCCAGGCGGGGACCTGGAATGTGCACTGGAAATTCGTGTCTAACTACACGAACGCGTCAGGAATTGGCGATGGGCACATGTATCAAAATCCTCACAATCGTTGCGGCCATGACGCTGGCCGGGTGCGCGGCAGTGCCTGCATATGACGGCTATGGCTACGGCTATCCGCCCGAAGGCACTTATCCTTACGGCGCTTACTATCCCGCTTACCCCTATGGCCCCTACTATGACTACGGCTGGTGGCCCGGGTTTTATGGGGGTGGTGCCGTGTTCTTCCATGGTGGTGGCCACGGCGGTGATGGTCACCATGGTCATGGCGGCCACGGCGAGGGGCATGGGGAGGGTCATGGCGGTGGTCATGGCGGTGGTGGTCATAACGGTGGCGGCCATGGCCGATGAGCGTTGGAGCAGGCCCGATCGGAGTCCGTCATGCCGGTTCTCCCCCCCCTTGTCGCTGCCCTGCTGATCGTCGGGGTGTACGCGTTCGCGATCCGGGCCATCTTTCATCGCGAACCCAAGGTGCGGGGAAGACCTGTCCGGCGTTGCCGACGATACTATCGGCGCACCTGACGGCGAGCGAGATCCGCATCCGCCTTGACTGCCTGTCGGGCACCCATCCCTTATTCGTTCTGATCGTTGGCGATATGCCTGCTAATCTTGCCTTGTGCAGAACCTGTGCGGAAGAATGAAGAGGAGGGCAACATGGCAGCGGTCCGCGAATCCCTGATTCACGAACTCCACCCGACGCAACTGACGGTGGGCATGATCGAAGTGCAGGACAAGAAGAAACACCTGGCCTCGCTAAAGCCTGCGGAGCAGCGCGAGTTCCTGCAGGCCCATCCGATCCCGGCGGTAAACGGGCCGGGCGGCAAGCTTTACATCACCGATCACCATCATCTCGGGCGGGCTGCCCTGGAGGCCGGCGTCACCAGTGGATTTTTCACCGTGGAAGCCGATCTGTCGGCTTGCGCGCAGGACGATTTCTGGGTGCAGATGGATAAGAGCCTATGGGTTCATCCCCTGGACGAACACGGCGTGCGGCACTGCTACGCTGCGGTTCCCCATCACCTGGAGAAACTGGTCGACGATCCATATCGGTCGCTGGCCGGGTATGTCCGGGACGCTGGTGGCTACACCAAGACGCCTACCGCCTTTGCGGAGTTCGTGTGGGCGGACTTCTTTCGCCGCGCCATCGCCGTCGAGGACCTTAGCGCCGACTTTCACGCAGCGGTCCGGCGAGGCATCACGCTGGCAAAAGGCAAGCTGGCTGTCGGCCTGCCCGGATACGCAGCGTAATCAGCACCAGGGTAAGCGGCACCAGAGTCAGCAGCAGGGGCTCGGCAAATGATTGGCCGAGCTGACTCTCCCGGCCTGGCGCGTTGGCCGATACCGGGCAACAAAAAACCCAGAGAGCTTTCGCTGTCTGGGTTTTTCGGCAACGTAGGCAGTTGCTAGCCACTAATTTGGTGGGTGGTACAGGGATTGAACCTGTGACCCCTGCCGTGTGAAGGCAGTGCTCTACCGCTGAGCTAACCACCCCTGCTGCTGCGCTGTTACTGCTGTGCTGCAGAGAAACAAGATTATGTCAGCGCCGTTGTATCTTGTAAAGCCCTTCCTGGAAATTTCTGCAAAAAATCCGTTGGCTACTTTCGGCCGGCAATCTTGCCCCGTCTATGCGGCTTCGCTCGCCGGCGGTGCTTCCTTCCATACGACTTTGCCACCGCTCGCCTTTTCCAGCTGTTTGAGCACCGCCAGGTGGGCGGTGGCTTCATCTTCGCTGGCCATCAGCACGGGCAGGTCGAGGCGGGAGAGGTCGGTGGCGGCCACTGCGTCGCTCTCGGCGCCGCCGCCGTCGAGCATGTCGATCACCAGTGAGTTCTGCCCGCGCGTCATGGCGAGGTAGACCTCGGCCAGCAGCTCGGCATCGAGCAATGCGCCGTGCAGGGTACGGTGGGCGTTGCTGACGCCCAGGCGGTCGCACAGGGCGTCCAGCGAGTTGCGCTTGCCGGGGAACATCTGGCGGGCTTCGCGCAGGGTGTCGATCACATTGCCAGCGTGCTCGCGAAACGGCGGCAGCCCGACAAGCTTGAACTCCATGTCGAGGAAGCCAAGGTCGAAGGGCGCGTTGTGGATGATCAGCTCGGCGTCCTGGACGAAGTCCCGGATCTCGTTGACCACTTCCGCGAACTTGGGCTTGTCGGCCAGGAAGTCTACGGTGATGCCGTGCACCGCGATCGCGCCTTCGTCGATATCGCGTTCCGGGTTGACGTAGAAGTGCAGATGCCTGCCCGTGAGGCGGCGGTTGAGCAGCTCCACGCAGCCGATTTCAATCAGGCGGTCGCCGGTGGCGGCGCTCAGGCCGGTGGTTTCTGTGTCGAGAACGATCTGTCGCATGGCGGGCATTCTAACCGGTGGGGCGGGGGAAGTCGGGCCGGTGTGGGGCGCTATGAGGCGGTACGGGGCCGGCTTTATCCCTTGAGCGAGTCGACGCCACGGTTGGCAAGGGCATCGGCGCGTTCGTTGCCGGGGTGGCCGTTGTGGCCGCGTACCCAGTGCCAGGTGATGTCGTGCTGCTGCGCGAGCTTGTCCATTTCCTGCCAGAGGTCGGCATTCTTTACCGGCTTCTTGTCGGCAGTCTTCCAGCCGCGGGCCTTCCAGCCCGGCAGCCATTCGCCGATGCCTTTCTGCACGTATTGGGAGTCGGTGTAGACCTTGATCCGGCAGCGGCGCTTGAGCGCGCGCAGGGCCTCGATCACGGCCGTCATTTCCATGCGGTTGTTGGTGGTGAGGGCTTCGCCGCCAAACAGCTCTTTCTCGTTGGTGCCGGACACCAGCACGGCGCCCCAGCCGCCGCGCCCGGGGTTGCCTTTGCAGGCGCCGTCCGAATAGATGATGACGTCTTCGATTTCGCTGGGTTCCATTGGGTATTGGGTATTGGCTAAGCTAAGGGTGGCACCGCGATGAGGCGGGGCCAACCGGGGGGATTGGGGGGGCGGCAGCGCTTGGATGGCGCTTAATGCTCGTCGCCGGGGGACTTGCCGTGGGTGCCCGTGGGGGTTGCCACCGGCGCGGCGACTGGCGACAGCGCAGCCTTGGGACTCTTCCAGGCGGGGCCGACCAGGCGGATATTGCGCACGCGCTTGACCGCCGAGATCATATAGACTGAACCGAAGATCGGCCACCAGCGGTCGCCGGCCTTCTCCATGAAGGCGGCGCGCTGCAGCCAGCGCTCGGTGCGGTACGGTGGGCAATAGCAGCCGAACCGGCCGCGGATAATATCGAAACCCAGGAGTTTGAGCCAGTCCTTGATGCGCACGAAGCCGATGGACTGGCTGTCGTTGGGCAGGAAGGGGTCGGCGCCGAGCCGTTTGAGGCCTTGGCGGGCGCCCCACAGGCTCATGGGGTTGAAGCAGGTCACCACCACCCGGCCTTCCGGCATCAGCACGCGGGACACCTCGCGCAGCACCTCGTGCGGGTCTTCCGAAAACTCCAGGATGTGGGGCAGGGTGATCAGATCGATACTTTGCGTCTCGAACGGCAGTTCGTCGAAGCGGCACAGCAACTGACGCGAATCGGCCTGTGCCCGTGGGCCGTGGGGTCCGTTGCCGGGGGCAAGGGCCAGTGCGGAGAACGGCATGCGGTTCTCGCGCAGGGTGTCGATGTGCGGCAGGCCGAGCTGCACCGCGTGGTAGCCGAAGATATCCACCACGATCCGGTCGTACTGCGCCTGCTCCCACTCGAGCATGTATTGCCCGGGAGGCGAGGCAAGCCAGTCTTCCCAATTTATAATCGGACGCTTGGACATAGGAGCACGCATGTTGAAGGTGGAGCCGATTCCCGCATTCCAGGATAACTATATCTGGGCAATCCACGACGGTCACTGCGCCGCCGTGGTCGACCCGGGCGAAGCCGCGCCGGTCGAAGCCTTCCTGGCACGCGAGGGGCTGACGCTGGGCGCTATTGTAATCACCCACCACCATGGCGATCACCAGGGCGGGGTGGCCGGGTTGCTGGCGGCGCATCCCACCGCGCCGGATGGCGCCCCGTTGCCGGTCATTGGCCCGGCCGGCGAGCGCATCGGCGCACGTACCGTGGCGGTGCGCGAGGGCGATACCGTGAACGTGGTGCACCCGTCGCTGCAACTCAAGGTGCTCGACGTGCCGGGCCATACCGCCGGCCATGTCGCGTACGTGGCGGACCTGCCGGGCGCAGGGCCTTCGGTCTTCTGTGGCGATACGCTGTTTGCCAGCGGCTGCGGCCGCCTGTTCGAGGGCTCGCCGGCGCAGATGTTGTCGTCGCTGGACAAGCTGGCGGCGCTGCCCGGCGCCACCCGGGTGTACTGCGCCCACGAGTACACCCGCAGCAATGTGCGGTTCGCCCGCGCGGTGGAGCCGCATAATGCCGAGCTGGCAGCCTGGGAGGCACGGGTGGATGCGTTGCGCGCGGTCGGCACACCGACCGTGCCGACCACAATCGGGCAGGAGCGCGAGGTCAATCCCTTCCTGCGCTCGCGTGTGCCCGCGGTGCGCGAGGCGGTGGCGGCCCACGCCGGCGGGGTGGCCGGCAATGACGCAGCGGCCTTTGGCGCGCTGCGTGGCTGGAAAGATAATTTCCGCTGATTTGCGCTGATCCCCGCTTGCCGTTACGTCCTTCCGTGCGCCCGCAAGCCTTGGGCGCGCTTGGCCGGGACGGCGTTTTTCACGTACCCGATACGTCCCAGCCGGCCTCGGCCCAGTGCCGCGGCAGGGAGAATTTCATTGACGCGAAAGCCGCTTTTTCTTAGCATCAGGCAAATTTTTAGCGTCACGATTTGAGAACTTAATGAAAATTGGTCGATTACTGGCGGTAGTTGCGTGTGCCGCGCTGCTTGCAGCGTGTGCCAGCACGCCCACTCCGCCCGAGGGCGCCGATGGCGCCACAGCGACCGCCTCCGCTTCCAGGCCCGCGATTTCCAAGCCTGATCCGCTCAACTCGATCAACAGCGCAGGTGTCATCAACGTGGACCGCGACAGCCTGGACTGGTTGCGCGGGCCGTCGAGCGACATCTGGGACCGCATCCGCCGCGGCTTCGGCATGCCGGACCTGGAAGGCACGCTGGTTGACGATCGCACGCAGTGGTACGCGCAGCGCCCGGAATACATGGAACGGATGGTGGGGCGCTCGAGCCGCTACCTCTATCACATTGTCGAGGAGTTGGAGCGCCGCAAAATGCCCACGGAGCTGGCGCTGCTGCCGTTCGTGGAGAGCGCGTTCAACCCACAGGCCGAGTCCACCGCCAAGGCGGCCGGCATGTGGCAGTTCATTCCCAGCACCGGCAAGAGCTATAACCTGAAGCAGAACATGTTCCGCGACGAGCGGCGGGATGTGCTGGCCTCGACCGACGCGGCGCTGGACTACCTGCAGCGGCTGTACGACATGTTCGGCGACTGGCAACTGGCGCTGGCGGCATATAACTGGGGCGAGGGCGCGGTGTCGCGCGCCATCGCGCGCAACCAGGCGCGCGGGCTGCCGACCGACTACGCCAGCTTGAGCATGCCCAACGAGACGCGCTATTACGTGCCGAAGCTGCAGGCGGTCAAGAACATCATTGCCAATCCCCAGATGTATGGGGTGAAGCTGCCGGATATTCCGGATCACCCGTACTTTGTCACGGTGACCACCTCGCGCGACATCGACGTCAAGCTGGCGGCCAAGCTCGCCAACCTGCCGCTCGACGAGTTCAAGGCGCTCAATCCGTCCTTCAACCGGCCGGTGATCCTGGGCGCGGCAAATCCGCAGATCCTGCTGCCCTTCGATAACGCCGAGCGCTTCCAGTACAACCTGAACACCTACCGTGGCGGCCTGTCGAGCTGGACGGCCGTGACGGTGGATAACCGCGAGCGCATCGAGGCACTGGCGGCACGGCTGAATATCGATGCGGACACGATTCGCGAGATCAACCGCATTCCCAAAGGCATGCGGCTGAAGGCCGGCTCCACGGTGGTGGTGCCGCGCTCCGAGGATCACAACCAGGACATCAGCGCCACGCTGGCTGAAAGCGCCACGATGGCCATGGAGCCAGACGTGCCGGACGCACGCCGCGTGGTGGTGCGGGCCGGGCGGCGCGATACGGTGGCAACGCTTGCGCATCGCTATGGCGTGTCGGCTGGCCAGGTGCAGTCCTGGAACAAGCTCTCCGGCACCAAGCTGGTGGCGGGGCAGAGCCTGGTGCTGATGGTGCCGGCGCGCTCCCGCTTCGTCAGCGCGCCCGAGCCGGCTCCCACCGCTACCGCGCTGGTCCCGGTGCGGGCCGAGCCGGCGCGGGGAACGGCCAAGTGGCGCGCCGCGCCGCGCCAGCGCGTGACGGTCGAGGCCGCGCCGCGCAAGGGCGCCGCGGCCACGGCAAGGTCATCGGCCAAGCCTGCGCCGACCGTTTCGGCAGCCAAGGCCAGCGCCAAGCCGGCCAGTGCCAAGGCGGCCAGCAAATCAGTGGCGGGGCCGGCGAAGACCAAGGCGCACGCGCGCTAAAGCGGTAGTGGGTTTGAGCCAGATCAAGGGCGTGCCAATGGCACGCCCTTTTGCCTGGTGCGGCGCATTGTGGGTAAGCCTTGCGTAAGGCGGCATGCGCAGACTGCGGGAACCAGTGGCTCGGATCGGCCACGGCATGCCAGGCGCCATGCCGCCCCGGTGGTGGCAAACTAGCGACAGCAAATCAATAAACCAACAAACAACCCCACAAACAAACCAATAACCCGCATCCAAGCGGAGGAGACAAGCCATGACGGCTACCCGTGCCTTGCACGCCCGCTCGCTGAGCGACCCCGAAGGCTTCTGGGCTGAACAGGCTCGCCGCATCGACTGGGAAACCCCGTTCGACACCGTGCTGGACGACAGCTGCCCGCCATTCACCCGGTGGTTCGTCGGTGGCCGCACCAATCTTTGCCATAACGCCGTCGATCGTCATCTGGCCGAGCGCGCGGACCAGGCCGCGCTGATCTACGTATCGACTGAAACCGGCCTGCACCGCACCTGCAGCTATGCCGAATTGCACGACGAGGTCAACCGCATGGCCGCAATCCTGCAGCAGCTGGGTGTGGTAAAGGGCGACCGCGTGCTGATCTACATGCCGATGATTCCCGAGGCCGCGTTTGCCATGCTGGCCTGCGCGCGCATTGGCGCCATTCATTCCGTCGTGTTCGGCGGCTTTGCCTCGGTGAGCCTGGCCGCGCGCATCGACGATGCGCAGCCGCGCGTGATCGTCAGTGCGGATGCCGGCTCGCGCGCCGGCAAGGTAGTGCCCTACAAGCCGTTGCTGGACGAGGCGGTGAAACTGGCCACGCACAAGCCGGAGCGCGTGCTGCTGGTGGATCGCCAGCTTTCCCCGATGGCGCTCACGCCTGGCCGCGATGAAGACTATGGCGCCTGGCGCGAGCGCGTTGGCACGGCGCGCGTGCCGTGCGTATGGCTCGAATCGAGCGAGCCGTCCTACGTGCTTTACACGTCCGGCACCACCGGCAAGCCCAAGGGCGTGCAGCGCGATACGGGCGGCTACGCGGTCGCGCTGGCGGCCTCGATGGAGTACATCTTCTGCGGCAAGGCTGGCGACACCATGTTCTCCAGTTCCGATATCGGCTGGGTGGTGGGGCACAGCTACATCGTCTACGGGCCGCTGCTGGCGGGCATGGCCACGATCATGTACGAAGGCACGCCGATCCGCCCGGACGGCGGCATCCTGTGGCAACTGGTGGAGCAGTACCGCGTGAACATCATGTTCAGCGCGCCCACCGCCATTCGCGTGCTGAAGAAGCAGGACCCGGCCTGGCTCACGCGCTACGACCTGTCCAGCCTGCGCCTGCTGTTCCTGGCCGGCGAGCCGTTGGATGAGCCCACCGCGAGCTGGATCCAGCAGGGCATCGGCAAGCCGGTGGTGGACAACTACTGGCAGACCGAGACGGGCTGGCCGATCATCGCGATCCAGCGCGGCCTTGACCCGCTGCCGGCCAAGCTCGGCTCGCCGGGCGTGCCGGTGTACGGCTACGACCTGAAGATCGTCGACGAGGCCACCGGGGCCGAATGCCCGCCGGGGCAAAAGGGCGTGGTCGCCATCGACGGGCCGCTGCCGCCGGGCTGCATGACCACGGTATGGGGCGACGACGAACGCTTCGTCAAGACGTATTGGTCCGGCGTGCCGGGACGGCGCTGCTATTCCACGTTCGACTGGGGTGTGCAGGACGAGGATGGTTATATCTTTATCCTCGGCCGTACCGACGATGTGATCAATGTGGCGGGCCACCGTCTTGGCACGCGCGAGATCGAGGAGAGCATTTCGTCGCACCCGGCAGTGGCCGAGGTAGCGGTGGTGGGTGTGCACGATGCGCTCAAGGGCCAGGTGGCGATGGCCTTTGTGATCGTGCGCGATGCGGGCCATACCGCCACCCAGCCAGACCGGCTGGCGCTGGAGGCCGATGTGATGAAGACGGTGGACCAGCAACTGGGGGCAGTGGCGCGCCCGGCACGCGTGTTCTTCGTCAACGCGCTGCCCAAGACGCGTTCCGGCAAGCTGCTGCGCCGCGCCATGCAAGCGGTGGCGGAAGGGCGTGACCCGGGCGACCTGACCACGATTGAGGATCCCACCGCACTCGCGCAGTTGCACACGGCGATGCAAGGCTGAAGGCAGGGGCGCCCGCCTTCCGGCTGGCGCTGCACTGCGCAAAAGATTGTCCTTGCCAGGGGGCCGCATGCCGACTAATATTTTAAGTATCAAATATTTAAGCATGATCTAGATGCGCTACCGGCGCATCGCATGTGCCGCACGGCTCTCCTGGAACTCAGAATCCCAGGGGCCACGCCGGCACGCAGGAGACGAAAAAATGCGAGTGCTCTGTATCGGCGGTGGCCCCTCGGGCCTGTACTTCGGCTTGCTGATGAAGCTGCGGGACCCTTCCAACGAGGTCTACGTGGTGGAGCGCAACCGGCCCTATGACACCTTTGGCTGGGGCGTGGTGTTCTCCGATGCCACCATGGACAACCTCAAGCAGGCCGATCCGGTCAGCGCGGAGCAGATCAACGCGGCGTTCAACCACTGGGACGATATCGATATCCATATCGGCGGGCGCACCCTGCGCTCCGGCGGGCATGGCTTTATCGGCATCGGTCGCAAGCGCTTGCTCAACATCCTGCAGGCGCGTTGCGAGGCGCTCGGCGTGCACCTGGTGTTCGAGACCGACGTGACGGACGACCAGGAACTGGCGCGGCAATACCAGGCCGACCTCGTGATTGCCGCCGATGGCATCAACAGCCGCGTGCGCGGGCGCTATGCAGAGACCTTTCAGCCCGATATCGATACCCGGCTGTGCCGCTTTGTCTGGCTCGGCACGCGCAAGCTGTTTGACGCCTTCACCTTCGCCTTTGAAAAAACCGAGCACGGCTGGTTCCAGGCCCATGCCTACCGCTTCGACGACAACACGTCGACGTTTATTGTCGAAGCGCCCGAAGATGTGTGGCGTGCCGCCGGCATCGAGCAGATGAGCCAGGAGGAGGGGGTGGCCTATTGCGAACGGCTGTTCGCCCGCTACCTCGATGGCAATGCGCTGATCAGCAACGCCACGCACCTGCGCGGCTCCGCCAACTGGATTCGTTTCCCCCGCGTGATCTGCGGCACCTGGGTGCGCTGGAACACGCTGGCCGATGGCCGCCGCGTGCCGGTGGTGCTGATGGGCGACGCCGCGCATACCGCGCATTTCTCGATCGGCTCCGGCACCAAGCTGGCGCTGGAAGACGCCATCGACCTGGCCAACAATATCCGCGACGCCGGCGCGGGCGGCGCCGACGTGCTGCCGCAGGCGCTGGAGCGCTACCAGGCCACCCGCAGCGTAGAAGTGCTCAAGATCCAGAATGCCGCGCGCAACTCCACCGAGTGGTTCGAAAATGTCGAGCGCTACGCGGGCTTGGCGCCGGAGCAGTTCGCCTATTCGCTGCTGACGCGCTCGCAGCGCATCTCGCACGAGAACCTGCGTGTGCGAGACCCCGGCTACGTCGAGGGTTTCGAGCGCTGGCTGGCGGGGCAGGCGGCTGTCAACGTCGCCAAGGCCACCAGCACCGGGCAGGCGGCCGAGGCTCGCGCCGTGCCGCCGATGTTCACGCCGTACCGCGTGCGCAATGTCACCTTGAAGAACCGCGTGGTGGTGTCGCCGATGGCCATGTACTCCTGCGAGGACGGCGTGCCGGGCGACTTCCACCTGACGCACCTGGGCGCGCGCGCGCTCGGCGGCGCGGGCATGGTGGTGGCGGAAATGACCTGCACCTCGCCGGATGCGCGCATCACCCCGGGCTGCCCGGGCTTGTGGAACGATGAGCAGCGCGATGCCTGGCGCCGCATTGTCGATTTCGTGCATGCCAACAGCGACGCACGTATCGCCATGCAGATCGGCCACGCCGGGCGCAAGGGCTCCACGCAACTCGGCTGGGAGCAGATGGACTATCCGCTCGCCGAAGGCAACTGGCCGGTGCTGTCGGCTTCGCCGCTGCCGTATATGCCGGGCATCTCGCAAGTGCCGCGCGAGATGAGCCGCGCCGATATGGACGCCGTGCGCGACGATTTCGTGGCCAGCGCGCGGCGCGCTGCCCAAGCCGGGTTCGACTGGCTGGAACTGCACTGCGCCCACGGCTACCTGCTCTCCAGCTTCATCTCGCCGCTGACCAATCAGCGCAGCGACGAATACGGCGGCTCGCTGCAAGCGCGGCTGCGCTACCCGCTGGAAGTCTTTGCCGCCGTGCGTGCCGTATGGCCGCAGGAGCGCCCGATGTCCGTGCGGATCTCGGCCCACGACTGGGTCGAAGGCGGGATCACGCCCGACGACGCGATCGAGATTGCGCGCGCCTTCAAGGCCGCGGGCGCCGACATGATCGACTGCTCGTCCGGGCAGGTGAGCCCGGACCAGGCACCGGTGTACGGCCGCATGTACCAGACGCCGTTTGCCGACCGCATCCGCAACGAAGCCGGCATCGCCACCATCGCTGTTGGCGCGATCTTCGAGGCGGATCACGTCGACAGCATCATCGCCGCCGGCCGCGCGGACCTGTGCGCGATTGCCCGTCCGCACCTGGCCGATCCCGCGTGGACCATTCACGAGGCGGCGCGGCTGGGGCATCGCGACCTGGCCTGGCCCAAGCAATACCAGGCCGGCAAGCGCCAGCTCGAGACCAATCTGGAGCGAGCGGCACAACTAGCCCGTCAAGCCCAGCAAGCCCGCCAGCCGGAGGATCACTGAGCATGAATGCGCATCTTTCCCTGCAGGGCCGGCACGCGCTGGTCACGGGCGGCGGGCGCGGCATCGGCGCTGCCATCGCGCGCCGCCTGCTCTCGCACGGCGCTAGCGTAACCCTGCTGGGCCGCGACGCGGCTACGCTGGCGGCCACCGCCGATACGCTGGCCGAGGCGGTCGTGTCGCCCGCCATGCTTTGCACTGTGGCGGCGGATATCTCGCAGGCCGACAGCGTGGCAGCGGCCTTTGCCGACGCCGCCGGCAAGGCAGGGCCCATCGACCTGCTGATCAACAATGCCGGCCAGGCGCGCAGCGCGCCGTTCGGCAAGACCGATCTTGCGCTATGGCAATCCATGCTCGAGGTCAACCTCACCGGCACCTTTCTCTGCACGCAGGCCGCGCTGCCGCACATGCTCGCCAATGGCTGGGGCCGCATCATCAATGTGGCCAGCACGGCCGGGCTGGTTGGCTATGGTTATGTGAGCGCCTATTGCGCGGCCAAGCACGGCGTGATTGGCCTGACCCGCGCGCTGGCGCTGGAAACGGCGAGCAGCGGCGTCACCGTCAATGCGGTCTGCCCGGGCTATACGGAAACCGACATCGTGCGCGACGCGGTCGCCAACATCGTGCGCAAGACCGGCCGTACCGAGGCGCAGGCCCGCGCCGAACTGGCCAAGGGCAATCCGCAGGGGCGGCTGGTGCAGCCCGACGAAGTCGCGGACGCCGTGGCGTGGCTGTGCCAGCCATCGGCCAGCGCGATTACCGGACAGTCGATCGCCGTGGCCGGCGGCGAAGTCATGGCGGGTTGATCGCCAACGCATGCAAGCCAACCAGAATCAGAACGAACAAGCGAGAAACGAGATGAGCGAAATAGCACTGGACATGCGCCACCACAAGCGCAGCTTCGCCGGCTACCAGCCACGGCACTTCCTGTGGTCGGTCTCGGCCGACGGCAAGGTCGGCACCGTGACGCTGAACCGCCCCGAGCGCAAAAACCCGCTCACGTTCGATTCCTACGCCGAGCTGCGCGACCTGTTCCGCGGTCTGTGCTACGCCACCGACATCAAGACGGTGGTCATCACCGGCGCCGGCGGCAACTTCTGCTCGGGCGGCGACGTGCACGAGATCATCGGTCCGCTCACGCGCATGACCATGCCGGAGCTGCTGGAATTCACGCGCATGACCGGCGACCTGATCAAGGCCATGCGGGCTTGCCCGCAGCCCATCGTCAGCGCCGTCGACGGCATCTGCGCTGGCGCCGGCGCGATGATGGCGCTGGCCTCGGATATGCGTCTGGGCACGGCGCAGGCCAAGACCGCTTTCCTGTTCGTGCGGGTCGGGCTGGCCGGCGCCGATATGGGCGCCTGCTCGCTGCTGCCGCGCGTGATCGGGCAGGGCCGTGCGAGCGAGCTGCTTTACACCGGTCGCGCGATGACCGCGGCGGAAGGGCTGCAGTGGGGCTTCTTCAATGCGCTGCATGCGCCGGACGCTGTGCTCGCCGAGGCGCAGGCACTGGCCGCGCAGATTGCGGCTGGCCCGACGTTCGCCCACGGCGTGACCAAGAAGCTGCTGCACCAGGAATGGAATATGGGCCTGGACGAAGCCATCGAGGCCGAGGCCGAGGCGCAGGCCATCTGCATGCAGACCCGGGATTTCCGCCGCGCCTACGACGCGTTCGTGGCCAAGACGCGCCCGGTGTTCGAAGGCGACTGAAAGGAATAGCAAGCCATGTCCGACAAAGGTTATCTCTGCCTGCCGTTCTTCGACGACGCGCACCGTGAACTAGAGCAACGGCTCGACGCGTGGGCCACGGCCTCGCTCAAGGTCGACCACAGCGACACCGATGCCGCCTGCCGAGCGCTGGTGCGCCTGCTCGGCGCGGCCGGCTGGCTGCGCTACTGCGTGCCAGCCGCCTACGGCGGCGCGCTCGACACGCTCGACTCGCGCTCGCTGTGCCTGCTGCGCGAAACGCTGGCCCGCCATGATGGCCTGGCCGACTTCGCCTTCGCCATGCAAGGCCTGGGCAGCGGCGCGATCACGCTGGCCGGCAGCGACGCCATGCGCGAACGCTACCTGCCGCGCGTGGCGCGCGGCGAGGCGATTGCCGCGTTCGCGTTGTCCGAACCCGATGCCGGTTCCGATGTCGCCGCGATGCAATGCCGTGCTGTGCTGGATGGCGATCACTACGTGCTCGATGGCGTCAAGACCTGGATCTCCAACGGCGGCATCGCCGACTTCTATTGCGTCTTTGCCCGCACCGGCGAGGCGCCGGGTGCGCGCGGCATCTCCGCCTTTGTCGTGGATGCGCACACCCCCGGCCTGACCATCGCCGAGCGCATCGACGTGATGGCGCCGCACCCGCTTGCCACGCTGCGTTTCGAGAACTGCCGGGTGCCCGTCACCGCAAGGCTTGGCGAGGCAGGGCAGGGCTTCAAGGTGGCCATGATGACGCTGGACATCTTCCGCGCGTCGGTGGCTGCCGCCTCGCTGGGTTTTGGCCGCGCCGCGCTCGACGAAGCGCTGGCCCGTGCCACCGCGCGGCCGATGTTCGGCGGCGTGCTGGCGGACCTGCAACTGACGCAGGCCGCCATCGGCGACATGGCCACCGCCATCGATTCGGCGGCGCTGCTGACCTACCGCGCCGCGTGGCTGCGCGATGTGGCCGGCGTGCGCACCACGCGCGAAGCTGCCATGGCCAAGATGGTCGCCACCGAGAACGCGCAACAGGTGATTGATCGCGCGGTGCAGATGTTCGGTGGCCTTGGCGTCAAGGTCGGCACGCGCGTGGAAAGCCTGTATCGGGAGATCCGTTCCTTGCGGATCTACGAGGGCGCCACCGAAGTGCAGAAGCTGATCATCGCGCGCGAAACGCTGGCGCAGCACCGCGCTTAGCGAGAACGCACCACCCTTACCAGCATCACCAGAATGAAGGAAGCGGAGACAACCATGGCGAGCACAGCCCACCTCGATACCTATGCACTGGACCGCTTGCCGCCCCCGCAGCAGTGGCCGGCGTTCCTGTTCAACGCCGATACCCGGTATCCGGAGCGCATGAACTGCGCGCTCGAACTGGTCGAGCGCCACGTGCGCGAGGGGCGCGGCGAGCGCGTGGCAATCCGCTACGAGCAAGACGGTGCGCACCGTACCGTCAGCTATGCCGAACTGGCTGCGCTATCGAATCGCATTGCCCATGTGCTGACCGGCGACATGAAGCTGGTGCCGGGCAATCGGGTGCTGCTGCGCGGCCCAAACAACCTGATGATGGCGGCGTGCTGGCTGGCCGTGGTCAAGGCGGGCCTGATCGCAGTGCCGACCATGCCGCTGCTGCGCGCGAAGGAGCTCAAGCAGGTGATCGACCGTGCGGCAGTCAGCGCCGCGCTGTGCGACGAACGCCTGCGCGAGGAGCTGGAGGCCAATCTCAAGCCAGGCGGCGAGCACCATTGCCCGAGCCTGACCCAGGCGCTGTACTTCAACGGCAGCGGCGCCGGTTCGGTAGAAGCCGCGATGGCGGACAAGCCCGAGCGCTTCGAAGCCTGCGATACCGCGGCCGATGATATCTGCCTGATTGCCTTCACCAGCGGCACTACGGGGCAGCCCAAGGGCACGGTGCATTTCCATCGTGACGTGATCGCGATGTGCGACCTGTTTCCGCGTCACGTCCTCAAGCCCGGCCCGGACGATATCTTCTGCGGCACGCCGCCGCTGGCCTTTACGTTTGGCCTTGGCGGCATCCTGTGCTTCCCGCTGCGGGTCGGGGCTTCCACCGTGCTGGCCGAACGGCTCACGCCCGAAAGCCTGCTGGCGCTGATCCAGGCCTGGCGCGCCACCATCGTGTTCACCGCGCCGACCTTCTATCGGCAGATGGCAGCGCTGGCACCGGGCTACGATCTGTCCAGCCTGCAGAAGAGCGTGTCGGCAGGCGAGGCGCTGCCGGACGCCACGCGCCAGAGCTGGAAGGCGGCCACGGGCATCGAGATGACCGACGGCATCGGCGGCACCGAGATGATGCATATCTTTATTTCCAGCGCGGGCGCGGACGTGCGGCCCGGTGCCATCGGCAAGGTGGTGCCCGGCTATATCGCGCAGATCGTCGACGAGCAGATGCAACCCGTGCCGCATGGCACGGTTGGCAAGCTGGCGGTGCGTGGTCCCACCGGATGCCGCTACCTGGACGACCCGCGCCAGGCCAACTATGTAAAGGACGGCTGGAACCTGCCGGGTGATACCTTCAAGGCGGATGCCGACGGCTACTACTACTACCAGGCACGCTCCGACGACATGATCGTCTCGGCCGGCTACAACATCGCCGGGCCGGAAGTGGAGAGCGCGCTGATGCGCCACGAGGCGGTGGCCGAGTGCGGCGTGGTCGGCATGCCCGACCCCGAGCGCGGCCAGATTGTTGCTGCCTATGTGGTGCTGCGCCCGGGCGTGGCGGCAAGCGACGAGACTTGCGCGGCACTGCAGTCCTACGTCAAGGCCGAGATCGCACCGTACAAGTATCCGCGCAAGGTGATTTTTGTCGATGCGCTGCCGCGCACCGAGACCGGCAAGCTGCAGCGTTTCCGCCTGCGGCAGATGGCCGAGCAGGGCGGGGCACCGGAGGGTGCGAGGCAGCCGTGAACGCGTTCTTCAGCAACAGCGCGCGGGTGCGCTTCAAGGATTGCGATGCTGCCGGCATCGTGTTCTTCCCGCGCTACTTCGAGATGCTCAACGACTTGGTCGAGGACTGGTTCCGCGACGCGCTCGGCTGGTCCTTCGCCGAAATGCATGGCGCAGGGCGGGCCGGCGTGCCGACGGCGGAATTGTCCACCCGCTTTGTCGCGCCCAGTCGCCTGGGCGAATTGTTGACGCGGGAGCTGCGCGTGACGCAGCTGGGTCGCAGCAGCTTTTCGTTGCGGGTGCGCTTTGTCGGGCCGGCAGGGGACGTGCGGGTGGAGATCGCGCAGCGGCTGGTATGCGTGGATACCGCGCAGATGACGTCGCGCGCGCTGCCGCCGGAAGTCCGCTCGGCCATGGAGCGCTTCCTGGCGCCCGATGCCCCGGCGGCCGCACCGATGTACCCGTCCGGGGCGTAGGGCGAAGCCGGCCAAACAAAAAAACAAGATCCCAATCCTAGATCCTGATCACTTCTTACCTTACGGAAAACCGACCATGAAGATTCTCCAGCCACCAGACTGGGCCGCGCCACGCGGCTATTCGAACGGCACCATGACCGAAATGCAGGTGGGCAGCCGCCTGCTCTTCGTCGGCGGACAGATCGGCTGGAACGGCCTGTGCGAGTTCGAGACCGATGACTTCGCCGAGCAGGTTGGCCAGGCGCTGCGCAATATCGTGGCGGTGCTGGCGGCGGGCGGCGCGCGTCCGGAGCACATCGTGCGCATGACCTGGTATGTAAAGGACAAGGTGGAATATGTGGCGGCCTACCGCGCCATCGGCGAGCACTACCGCGCCACCATCGGGCGTCATTTTCCGGCCATGACGGCGGTGGAAGTGGCCGATCTGGTGGAGGCGCGCGCCAAGGTGGAGATCGAGGTGACAGCGGTGGTGCCGGCCGGCGAATGACGCCATCGGCCCGGCATGCCGCCGGGCTGCCGGGCCCGTTGAGGAGGGTGGAGGCGTCCGCAAGTCCTTGATAACTTGAGAAAATGGGTGGCGCGGGGTATAATCCAAAAGTTTCGCTTTCAGAACCCCTCACCCTAGCGCCTACCGAATTCCACCTTCCGCCGCCCCCATTTCGCCCTGGCTCCGCCGCATTGTTTTATGTGGCGTATCGAGCACCGAGCGAACGGCCCCGGCGACAAGCATCGCGCCCAGTCGACGAAATCGACAATCCGCGCGCTGCCTGTCGCCCCGCCGGACAAACGGGGCAAGAGGCGTTGAGCAGGTCGGTCACGGGGTGAATCCAGCAGGAGCCTACCCGTGTTACCGTCTTTTCCGTCCGCCATTCTCGCGCTTGCAGACGGCACGGTCTTTCGTGGCTATTCCATTGGCGCTTCCGGCCATACCATCGGCGAAGTGGTGTTCAACACCGCGCTGACCGGTTACCAGGAAATCCTCACCGACCCCAGCTATTCCCGGCAGATCGTCACGTTGACGTATCCGCATATCGGCAATGTCGGGGTCAATACTGAGGATGTCGAAGCCACGAAAGTCCATGCCGCCGGCCTGATCATCAAGGATCTGCCGCTCCTGGCCTCCAACTTCCGCAAGGAACATTCCCTCGGCCATTACCTGAAGCAGGAAAAGGTGGTGGCGATTGCCGGCATCGATACCCGCAAGCTGACCCGTATCCTGCGCGAGAAGGGTGCGCAGAACGGCTGCATCCTCGCTGGCGAGGACAATGTGCAAAAGGCCATCGACCTGGCGCGTTCCTTCCCCGGCCTGGCCGGCATGGACCTGGCCAAGGTGGTGTCGGTCAAGGAACCGTACGAATGGAACCAGACCGAATGGGTGCTGGGCCAGGGCTACGGCAAGCTGGAGTCGCCGCGTTTCCACGTGGTGGCCTTTGACTACGGCGTGAAGTTCAACATCCTGCGCATGCTGGCCGCACGCGGCTGCAAGGTGACCGTGCTGCCGGCGCAAGCCAGCGCGGAAGATGCCCTGGCGCTCAACCCGGATGGCGTGTTCCTGTCGAACGGCCCAGGCGATCCCGAGCCCTGCGACTACGCGATCCGTGCCACCCGTGAGTTCATCGCCCGCGGCATCCCGACGTTCGGCATCTGCCTGGGCCACCAGATCATGGCCCTGGCCGCCGGCGCCAAGACGCTGAAGATGAAGTTCGGCCACCATGGCGCGAACCATCCGGTGAAGGACCTCGACGACGGCCGCGTGGTGATCACCTCGCAGAACCACGGTTTTGCGGTGGACGCCGACACCCTGCCCGCCAACGTGCGCGCCACCCACGTGTCGCTGTTCGACGGCTCGCTGCAGGGCTTCGCGCTGACCGACAAGCCGGCATTCTGCTTCCAGGGCCACCCGGAAGCCTCGCCGGGCCCGCACGACGTGGCTTACCTGTTCGACCGCTTCACCAAGATGATGGCGGACGCACGCCAGTAAGCACGTTCAAGCCAAGACGAGACGTTACGTAGACAAGCAGACCGCAGGACGACCCGATGAACGCCTTCATGCATACCGCGCTGGGCATTACCGATTTCTGGACCTTTGTGCTCGGCACGATCTTTATCGTGCTGCTGCCGGGGCCGAACTCGATGTATGTGCTATCCGTTGCGGCGCAACGCGGCGTGCGCGAAGGCTACAAGGGTGCCTGCGGGGTGTTCCTGGGGGACGCCATCCTGATGGTGCTGTCGGCGGCGGGCGTGGCCTCGCTGCTCAAGGCCAGCCCCGCCTTGTTCTACGTGGTGAAGACCATCGGTGCCGCTTATCTGGGCTGGATCGGTTTCCAGATGCTGCGCGGTGCCGTGCGTGCATGGTTGAGCCGTGGCAGCGATGGCGGGACGGCGGCGCAGGTTCAAACGCCTGTGGACCGCGCGGTCAGCCCGTTCCGCAAGGCACTGGTGGTGAGCCTGCTCAACCCCAAGGCCATCCTGTTCTTCATCTCCTTCTTCATCCAGTTCGTCGATCCGCAGTTCGGCTACCCGGCGCTGTCGTTTGTCGCGCTGGGGCTGGTGTGCCAGTTGTGCAGCTTCGCCTACCTGACCGCGATCATCTTCGTGGGCGCCAGGCTGGCCGAAGCATTTCGCCGCCGACGACGCCTGTCGGCGGGCATGGCGAGCGGGGTAGGCGCCATGTTCATCGGCTTCGGCGCCAAGCTGGCGACGGCCACCCTGAACTGAATCGAATCCTGATATCCGGTGCGGCCCGCGCGATGGTGCGGGCCGGCCAATAATGAGAGCGTGCAATGCCAAAGCGCACAGACATAAAGAGCATCCTGATCATCGGCGCCGGCCCCATCATCATCGGGCAGGCGTGCGAGTTCGACTATTCCGGCGCCCAGGCCTGCAAGGCGCTGCGCGAGGAAGGTTTCAAGGTCGTGCTGGTGAATTCGAACCCGGCCACGATCATGACCGATCCCAACACGGCCGATGTGACCTACATTGAGCCGATTACCTGGGAAGTGGTCGAGCGCATCATTGAAAAAGAGCGTCCCGACGCCATCCTGCCGACCATGGGCGGCCAGACCGCGCTGAACTGCGCGCTGGACCTGCATCGCCATGGCGTGCTGGCAAAGTACAACGTCGAGTTGATCGGCGCGTCGCCGGAAGCCATCGACAAGGCCGAGGACCGCCAGAAGTTCAAGGAAGCGATGACCAAGATCGGCCTGGGCTCGGCCAAGTCCGGCATCGCCCACTCGATGGAAGAAGCGCTGGCCGTGCAGACGCAGATCGCCAAGGAAACCGCGACCGGCGGCTACCCGATCGTGATCCGCCCGTCCTTCACGCTGGGCGGCTCCGGCGGCGGCATTGCCTACAACCGCGAAGAATTCGAGGAAATCTGCAAGCGCGGCCTGGATCTCTCGCCGACCCGCGAACTGCTGATCGAAGAGTCGCTGCTGGGCTGGAAAGAGTATGAGATGGAAGTGGTCCGCGACAAAAAGGACAACTGCATCATCATCTGCTCGATCGAGAACCTGGACCCGATGGGCATCCACACCGGCGACTCCATCACGGTGGCGCCCGCCCAGACCCTGACCGACAAGGAATACCAGATCCTGCGTAACGCCTCGCTGGCGGTGCTGCGCGAGATCGGCGTCGATACCGGCGGCTCCAACGTGCAGTTCTCGATCAACCCGGCCGATGGCCGCATGATCGTGATTGAGATGAACCCGCGCGTATCGCGTTCGTCGGCGCTGGCCTCCAAGGCCACCGGCTTCCCGATCGCCAAGGTTGCCGCCAAGCTGGCGGTGGGCTACACGCTGGACGAGCTGAAGAACGAGATCACCGGCGGCGCGACCCCGGCCTCGTTCGAGCCGTCGATCGACTACGTGGTCACCAAGGTGCCGCGTTTCGCGTTCGAGAAATTCCCGCAGGCCGACAGCCACCTGACCACGCAGATGAAGTCCGTGGGTGAAGTGATGGCCATGGGCCGTACCTTCCAGGAATCTTTCCAGAAGGCCCTGCGCGGCCTGGAAGTGGGCGTGGACGGCCTGGATGACAAGTCCACCGACCGCGACGAGATCGTCGAAGAAATCGGCGAAGCCGGCCCGGACCGCATCTGGTACGTGGGCGACGCCTTCCGTATCGGCATGTCGCTGGAAGAAGTGCACGCCGAGACCGACATCGACCCGTGGTTCCTTGCCCAGATCGAAGACATCGTCAAGACCGAGACCCTGGTCAAGGCACGCAAGCTGGACAGCCTGTCGGCCGCCGAGCTGCGTCACCTGAAGCAGAAGGGGTTCTCGGACCGCCGCCTGGCCAAGCTGATGGGCGCCGAGCCTGCAGCCGTGCGCGCTGCGCGCCATGCCGCCGGCGTGCGCCCGGTGTACAAGCGCGTGGACACCTGCGCCGCCGAGTTCGCCACCAACACCGCCTACATGTACGGCACGTATGAAGCCGAACACGGCGAGTGCGAAGCCGACCCCACCACCAATCGAAAGATCATGGTGCTGGGCGGCGGCCCGAACCGGATCGGCCAGGGCATCGAGTTCGACTACTGCTGCGTGCACGCCGCGCTGGCGCTGCGCGAAGACGGGTACGAGACCATCATGGTCAACTGCAACCCGGAAACCGTGTCGACCGACTACGACACCTCGGACCGCCTCTACTTCGAGCCGCTGACGCTCGAAGACGTGCTGGAAATCGTCGACCGCGAAAAGCCCGTCGGCGTGATCGTGCAGTATGGCGGCCAGACCCCGCTGAAGCTGGCGCTGGACCTGGAAGCCAACGGCGTGCCCATCATCGGCACCAGCCCCGACATGATCGATGCCGCCGAAGACCGCGAGCGTTTCCAGAAGCTGCTGCATGAACTGGGCCTGCGCCAGCCGCCCAACCGCACCGCCCGTGCCGAGGACGAAGCGCTGCGCCTGGCCACCGAGATCGGCTATCCGCTGGTGGTGCGCCCGTCGTACGTGCTGGGCGGCCGCGCGATGGAAATCGTGCATGAGCCGCGCGACCTGGAGCGCTACATGCGCGAGGCCGTCAAGGTCTCGCATGACTCCCCGGTGCTGCTGGACCGCTTCCTGAACGACGCCATCGAGTGCGACGTCGATGCCCTGTGCGACGGCCAGCGCGTGTTTATCGGCGGCGTGATGGAGCATATCGAGCAAGCCGGCGTGCACTCGGGCGACTCCGCCTGCTCGCTGCCCCCGTACTCGCTGGCGCAAGCCACCGTGGACGAGCTCAAGCGCCAGACCGCGGCGATGGCCAAGGCCCTCAATGTGATCGGCCTGATGAACGTGCAGTTCGCCATCCAGCAAGTCAATGGCGAGGATATCGTCTACGTGCTGGAAGTGAACCCGCGCGCCTCGCGTACCGTGCCTTATGTGTCCAAGGCCACCGGCCTGTCGCTGGCCAAGATCGCCGCGCGCTGCATGGCGGGCCAGACGCTCGACTCGCAAGGCGTGTTCGATGAAGTGGTGCCCCCGTACTTCAGCGTCAAGGAAGCGGTGTTCCCCTTCAACAAGTTCCCCGGCGTCGACCCGGTGCTCGGACCAGAGATGCGCTCCACCGGCGAGGTGATGGGCGTGGGCAAGACCTTCGGCGAAGCCCTCTTCAAGAGCCAGCTGGCCGCGGGCTCGCGCCTGCCGGAGAAGGGCACCGTGTTGCTGACCGTCAAGGACAGCGACAAGCCGCACGCGGTTGGCGTGGCGCGCATGCTGCATGACATGGGCTACCCGATTGTCGCCACCCGCGGCACCGCGTCGGCCATCGAGGCCGCCGGCATCCCGGTGCGCGTGGTCAACAAGGTGAAGGACGGCCGTCCGCACATCGTCGACATGCTCAAGAACGGCGAGCTGGCGCTGGTGTTCACCACCGTGGACGAAACCCGTACCGCCATCGCCGACTCGCGCTCGATTCGTATCTCGGCGCTGGCCAGCCGGGTGCCTTACTACACCACCATCGCCGGCGCGCGCGCCGCGGTGGAGGGCCTCAAGCACATGCAGAGCCTGGAGGTCTATGACCTGCAAAGCCTGCACGCCTCGCTGGCCTGAAGCGCGAAGACCGATAGACGGTAGAGTGGACGGCTGAAGGCCTCCGGGCCGCCCGCAGTTGCTGCGGGCGGCCGTCTTGGCCTAAACTAACAGCAATTTCGTCGATCTAACCGTCGATACAACCTGACAACCTCAAAGCCGCGGTTGAGCGGAAGTGCCCCGGGCAGTGATGCCGGCGCATGGTTCCTGCTCCGCTGCGGCTCATTTTTTTGTTGAACGAAGACATGAGCATTCCGATTACCAAGCGCGGTGCCGAGCTGCTGAAAGAGGAACTGCAGCGCCTGAAGGCCGTCGAACGTCCCGCCGTGATCAACGCCATTTCCGAAGCGCGTGCGCAAGGCGACCTCTCCGAGAACGCCGAGTACGACGCCGCCAAGGAAAAGCAGGCCTTTATCGAAGGCCGGATCATCGAGGTGGAGTCCAAGCTGTCGGCGGCGCAGGTCATCGACCCGACCCAGCTCGATACCGATGGCCGCATCGTGTTTGGCGCTACCGTCGACCTCGAAGACCTGGAATCGGGCAAGCCCGTGAGCTACCAGATCGTCGGCGACGACGAGGCCGACCTGGATAGCGGCAAGATTTCCGTCAGCTCGCCGATCGCGCGTGCACTGATCGGCAAGTTCGAGGGCGATGTGGCGATCGTGCTGGCCCCTGGCGGCGAGCGCGAATACGAAGTCATCACGGTTCGCTACGTCTGAACGAGGCTGCGTGTTCTCTTCCTCCTATTCGAGCCTGCCGCCGCTGCCGCATCGGATCTTCCTCCTGCTGACCGTGGTCTGGGCCGGCAGTCTGTGGACAGTGGGCTACATGGTGGCCCCGACGTTGTTTTCCGTGCTGCCCAGCCGCGAGACGGCAGGCTTGATCGCCGGGCAGCTGTTCCGGACCGAGGCCATCCTCGGCGTGGTGGTCGGTGTGCTGCAGCTGGCGCTGTGCAACCTGATGATCCGCCGTGGCGCGGGACGCTATCGCGGCCTGCGCTGGCTTGTGCTGGGCATGCTGCTGTGCGTGCTGGCGGGGTATTTCGGTATCCAGCCCTTCATGGAAAACCTGAAGGAGAAGGCGACGGCGCTTGGCGTGGGCGTGTCCGACTCGCCCTATAAGGGGCAATTCGGCATGCTGCATGGGGTGTCCAGCGTGTTCTACCTGGTGCACAGCTTGCTGGCGCTGGTCACCGTGTGGCGCGCAGCGGCGCCGCGCTCGGCTGGCGAGTGAGACCGAAGGGGCGAGCCCAGGTGGCCGTCCCTTGCCATGCCAGCGGCCCAGGCGGGCGCGCTGGCATGGCTTCGACATTAGTCGAGCGCTTTCTTCTTCTGGCTGGTCGGGCGGACGCGCGCGCGCTTGACGTTGCCGCCGGCGGTGACGCGTTCATTGCCCAGCACCGTCACTTGCGAGCGCTTGGGGCGCCGATTGGGCGCGGCGCTAGGCTTCTTGACCGTGACAGTGCGCGGGGCGGCGCCGCCCCGCGGGGCCAGGCGGCCCAGTTCCTGCGGACGATTTTCCTTCAGGACGGCCGGGCCCGGGCGCCATACCACCAGCAGCTTGCCGATATGCTGGATCGGAGCGGCGTCCAGATCTTCGCAGATGGTTTCGTACATGGCGATGCGGCTTTCGCGGTCGTCGCCGAATACGCGGATTTTGATCAGGTCGTGAGAGGCCAGGCTACGATCGATTTCGGCCAGGACGGGACGCGTCAGACCCTCGCCGCCGATCATCACGACCGGATTGAGGCCATGGGCACGGGAGCGGAGTTCTGAACGCTGGGCGGGAATAAGTTGAAGAGCGGGCATAAGTAAAGCGCAGGCGAGGGCGCAAATGGGCGCGCAAGTGGTGCGCAAACCAAGGCACCGAAGTGCCGAAAAAGCGAATCGGCGCGTATTATCCGTCAAACTGGCGCGGTCAGGCTGCAAAAACAGCAAAACGAGTGAAAAACGCACGGGCGGCCGCGGGCCGGCGGCGTTTTTCTCCATACAGATGTATCCGGAATGGCCAAGAACAAATTCAATCAGGCGTGGTTGCACGACCATATCAACGATCCCTACGTCAAATTGGCGCAGCGCGAGGGCTATCGGGCCCGCGCAGCGTATAAGCTGAAGGAGATCGACGAGCAGGACAAGCTGATCCGCCCCGGCCAGGTCATTGTCGACCTCGGCGCGGCCCCCGGCAGCTGGAGCCAGTACGCCCGCAACAAGCTGGCGGCGTCTTCGCGCGCCAAGGACGGCGGCATCGACGGCGCGGTAATTGCCATCGACCTGTTGCCGATGGAGGCTGTCGCCGACGTCACATTTATCCAGGGTGACTTCCGCGAGGAGGACGTATTTCGCCAATTGGAGGAAATCGTGCTGCAAGCGTCCGGCGGCGCAAAGATTGATCTTGTTTTGTCGGACATGGCCCCCAATTTGTCCGGTGTAGCCTTTGCCGATGCGGCCCGTATCGATTACTTATGTGACCTGGCGCTGGAATTTGCCCAGGCCCATCTGAAGCCGGAGGGCTCATTGCTGGTAAAGTGTTTCCATGGCAGCGGTTACAGCCAGATCGTGGAGAAGTTCAAGCGCCAGTTCAAGGTGGTCGCGAAACGCAAGCCCAAGGCGTCACGCGATAAGTCTTCCGAGACCTTCATTCTTGGGCGTTTCCTCAAGTCGGCGGGGTGAAGCGGTGCCTATCGCTTCGATGAATTTGCTTTTTACCCCGACGCCGGGCGCTGCATTACAATGCAGCTATCCCGTTGGCAAGGCGTTCGTAAAGGAGTTTGGCCTTGAATAACAACCTGTTTCAAAAGGCGGCAATCTGGCTCGTGATCGCGCTGGTGTTGTTTACCGTCTTCAAGCAGTTCGACAAGCCCCGCACGCAGGAAGGCGTCACCTATTCGCAGTTCATGGATGATGCCAAGGCCGGCAAGGTGGGCCGGGTTGACGTGCAAGGCCGCAATCTGGTGGTGACGCCCAAGGAAGGGCAAAAGTACACCATCATTTCGCCGGGCGACATCTGGATGGTTGGCGACCTGATGAAGTTCGGCGTCCAGGTCACCGGCAAGGCAGACGACGAGCCCAACATGCTGGTGCAGGCCCTGTATTACCTCGGGCCCACCCTGCTGATCATCGTGTTCTGGTTCTACATGATGCGGCAGATGCAGGGCGGCGGGAAAGGCGGTGCCTTCTCCTTTGGCAAGTCGCGCGCGCGCCTGATCGATGAAAACCAGAATGCAGTCACTTTCCAGGACGTCGCCGGTTGCGATGAATCCAAGGAAGAAGTGATCGAACTGGTGGACTTCCTCAAGGATCCGCAGAAATTCCAGAAGCTGGGCGGCCGTATCCCGCGCGGCGTGCTGCTGGTCGGCCCTCCGGGCACCGGCAAGACGCTGCTGGCGCGTGCCATCGCCGGCGAAGCCAAGGTGCCGTTCTTCAGCATCTCCGGCTCGGACTTCGTTGAAATGTTCGTCGGCGTGGGCGCGGCCCGTGTCCGCGACATGTTCGAGAATGCCAAGAAGCAGGCTCCCTGCATCGTCTTCATCGATGAAATCGATGCGGTTGGCCGTCACCGTGGCGCCGGCATGGGCGGCGGCAACGACGAGCGCGAGCAGACCCTCAACCAGATGCTGGTCGAGATGGACGGTTTCGAGGCCAACTCGGGCGTGATCGTGATCGCCGCGACCAACCGTTCGGACGTCCTGGACAAGGCGCTGCTGCGCCCGGGCCGTTTCGACCGCCAGGTGTATGTCGGCCTGCCCGACATCCGCGGCCGCGAGCAGATCCTCAAGGTCCACATGCGCAAGGTGCCGATCGGCAACGACGTCGACGCCTCGGTGATTGCACGTGGTACCCCGGGCTTCTCCGGCGCTGACCTGGCCAACCTGGTCAACGAAGCCGCACTGTTCGCCGCCCGCCGCAGCAAGCGCGTGGTCGACATGCAGGACTTCGAGGACGCCAAGGACAAGATCTACATGGGCCCGGAGCGCAAGTCCACGGTCATGCGCGAGGAAGAACGCCGCGCAACCGCGTACCACGAGTCCGGCCATGCGGTGGTGGCCAAGCTGCTGCCCAAGGCGGATCCGGTGCACAAGGTCACCATCATGCCGCGCGGCTGGGCACTGGGCGTGACCTGGCAGCTGCCGGAGCACGACAAGTACTCGAAGTACAAGGACAACATGCTTGACGAGATCGCCATCCTGTTTGGCGGCCGCGCGGCGGAAGAGGTCTTCCTCAACGCCATGAGCACCGGTGCTTCCAATGACTTCGAGCGCGCCACCAAGACGGCTCGCGACATGGTCACCCGCTTCGGCATGAGCGACACCCTGGGCACCATGGTGTACGTGGATACCGAGCAAGATGGCATGTTCGGCAAGATGTCGTCCAAGACGGTGTCGGAAGCTACCCAGGTCAAGGTCGATGCGGAAATCCGCCGCATCGTCGACGAGCAATACGGCCTGGCCAAGCGCCTGCTCGAAGAAAACCGCGACAAGGTCGAAGCCATGACTGCGGCCCTCATGGAATGGGAAACCATCGATGCGGACCAGGTCAACGACATCATGGCGGGCAAGCCGCCGCGGCCGCCGCGTGGCGCGTCCAGCCAGAACGGTGGTGGCAACACGCCGTCGGGCGGCTCGCCGGTGGCCCCGACCAACGCTCCGGCCACGGCCTGAGCGGATGGCCGGCACGATAGTGTCGTCGGCGTTCCGGTAATCCGGATCGCGCCGGCGCGGTTGTCGTGGTTGTAGCGGTCGTTCACCAAGCCTGAAGCCGGCGCCTTGTGCGCCGGCTTTTTCATTGCAGGCGCGTACGTCGCGCTGCGGTTTTCCACTTTCCTGGCTTTCGTCCTTTCGTATCTTGTCGTCGATCTCAACCGATTCGAGTTTCCAGTGCGGCCGTTACCGCTTCGCGCGCGACCGCCGTCCGCTGGTGATGGGCATCCTGAACGTCACCCCCGATTCCTTTTCCGATGGCGGCCAGCATGCTGGCCGCGATGCCGCCTTGCGCCATGCCGAGCGCATGATTGCCGAAGGCGTGGACATCATCGATATCGGCGGCGAGTCCAGCCGGCCGGGGTCGGCGGCATTGCCGCTGGACGAGGAGCTGGCGCGTGTGGTGCCGATGGTCGAGGCGCTGCGCGACTGTGGCCGGCCGCTGTCCATCGATACCTACAAGCCGGAAGTCATGCGTGCGGCGCTGGCTGCCGGGGCGGACCTGATCAATGACATCTGGGGCTTTCGCATGCCTGGCGCCGTCGAGGCGGTGAGTGAGGCCCAGGCGGGGCAGGCCGGACTATGCGTGATGCATATGCAGCGCGATCCGCAGACCATGCAGGAGCAACCCCAGTACGAGGATGTGGTGCAAGAGGTGGCTGGTTTCCTGCGCGAGCGGGTGGGCGCGCTGCGCGCCGCCGGCGTGGCTGAAAGCCGCATCACGCTCGATCCGGGCTTTGGCTTTGGCAAGGCGCCGGATCATAATCTGCGGCTGCTGGGCCAGTTGCCGCAACTGGCGGTGGATGGCCTGCCCTTGCTGGTTGGCCTGTCGCGCAAGTCGACGCTCGGCGCGATCCTGGGCGGGCGGCCGCCGCAGCAGCGGATCGCCGCCAGCCTGGCAGCGGCGGTATGCGCCGCGGAACGGGGTGCGTATATCGTGCGTGTGCACGATGTGGAACAAGCTGTGGATGCCCTCAAGATCTGGTGGGCCATCCGTCATGAAACTATTGCCTGTTAACATTTGTTTTGATTGCGGGCATCCAGCATTGCGCGCTTAGCCTTTAGCATTCGGCATCCGCAACATCGAACAACGGGAGAATGATCATATGACACGCAAGTATTTCGGCACGGATGGGATTCGTGGCAGGGTTGGCGAGGCGCCGATCACGCCCGACTTCGTGATGCGCCTGGGCTATGCGGCGGGCATGGTGCTCGCCCATGGCGCGAAGCAGCAAGATCAGGCGCGTCCGACCGTCCTGATCGGCAAGGACACGCGCATTTCCGGCTATATGCTGGAGGCTGCGCTAGAGGCCGGCTTTACCTCGGCAGGCGTCAACGTGCTGCTGACCGGGCCGCTGCCGACGCCGGGCGTGGCCTATCTCACGCGTGCGCTGCGCTTGTCGGCAGGCGTGGTGATCTCCGCCAGCCACAACCCGTACTACGACAACGGCATCAAGTTCTTCTCCGCCGATGGCGACAAGCTGCCGGACGCCGTGGAAATGGCGATCGAGCAAGCGCTGGAAGAGCCGATGGTCTGCGTGCGCTCGGACGATCTCGGCCGCGCGCGCCGCATCGAGGACGCCGCGGGCCGCTACATCGAATTCTGCAAGAGCACGTTCCCCTACGAGCAGGACCTGCACAAGCTCAAGCTGGTGGTGGACTGTGCGCATGGCGCCGCTTACCACATTGCTCCGCACGTCTTCCATGAGCTTGGCGCTGACGTGATCTCGATCGGCAACCAGCCGGATGGCCGCAACATCAACGCCGGCTACGGCGCGACGGCCCCGGAAAAACTGATCGAAGCGGTCAAGGCCAATGGCGCTGATCTCGGCTTGGCCTTCGACGGCGACGCGGACCGCCTGCAGGTGGTGGACCGCGATGGACGCCTGTTCAACGGGGATGAACTGCTGTACCTGATCGTCCAGGACCGCCTGCAGGCGGGCCAGGCCGTGGAGGGCGCGGTGGGCACGCTGATGACCAATATGGCGGTGGAGCTCGCGCTCAAGCGCCAGGGCGTGGAGTTCGTGCGCGCCAAGGTGGGCGATCGCTATGTGCTGGAAGAGCTGAACAAGCGCAAGTGGACGCTGGGCGGCGAGGGCTCGGGTCATCTGCTCTGCCTGGACCGCCACACCACCGGCGACGGCATTGTCTCCGCGCTGCAGGTGCTGGCCGCGTTGCGCCGTAGCGGCAAGACCCTGTCGCAATTGCTGGAAGGTGTTTCGCTGTTCCCGCAAACGCTGATCAATGTGCGCGTCGAAAAGGGCTTTGATTGGCAGTCCCACGCGGGCCTGAGCGCGGCGCGTGCCGTGATCGAGCCGCAGCTCGAGGGCCGGGGCCGGGTATTGATCCGAGCATCGGGGACCGAGCCGGTGGTGCGCGTGATGGTCGAAGCCGAGAAGGTCGAGACCGCGGAGCAGGCAGCGCAGACGCTGGCGGACGCCTTGCGGGCCTGAAACCGCGTCATCGCCGCCAGTTGTTGCCAAAACGCCGGGCTTTTCGCCCGGCGTTATTTTTTGTTGGAAGGCAATTAGCCGCAAGTTTTAGGCTTGTCTGCCGCGGGATGCGGGCCGGGGAGGGCGTTGCCGACGAGTGGATCAATGTGATGTGGGAGGCTGCTTCCGCTGACTTTGAAGAAGATCTCGTGATGTCATTGAATTGTCATAGTCGGGGCTTAAAGTTCGACTTGTCAAAAAATTGTCATTCCCCAACCATGTCTCTGGAGGACATATGAAGCTGGTCAAGACTGCCGTTGCAGGCATTGTGTCGTTGGTGGTAGCGGGCACTGCGTTCGCGGCGGAAATTACCGGTGCTGGCGCTTCTTTCCCGGCGCCCGTGTATTCCAAGTGGGCCGATGCATACCAAAAGGCAACGGGTAACAAGGTCAACTATCAATCCATCGGCTCGTCTGGCGGCATCAAGCAGATCGGCGCCAAGACTGTCGACTTCGGTGCTTCCGACGCGCCCCTGAAGGATGAAGAACTGGCCAAGCAAGGCTTGGTGCAGTTTCCCACAGTGATCGGCGGCGTGGTGCCGGTGATCAACCTGCAAGGCATCAAGCCGGGCGAACTGACCATCACCGGCGACGTGCTGGCGAACATCTACCTGGGCAAGATCAAGAAGTGGGACGATCCCGCCATCAAGGCACTAAACCCGCACGCCAAGCTGCCGAGCCAGGACATCCTGCCGGTGCGCCGCGCTGATGGTTCGGGCACCACCTTCATCTTCACCAACTATCTGTCCAAGGTCAGCACCGACTGGAAGAGCTCGGTGGGCGAGGGCACCACGGTCAACTGGCCGGGCGGTGGCACTGGCGGCAAGGGTAACGAAGGCGTGGCCGCTTTCGTGCAACGCCTGAACGGCGCCATCGGCTACGTTGAGTACGCCTACGCCAAGCAGAACAAGATGACCCACCTGAACATGAAGAACGCTGCCGGTGCAGTGGTTCAGCCTGGTGACGACGGCTTCAAGGCAGCGGCAGCAGGCGCCGACTGGAGCAAGACCTACTATCAGATCCTGACCAACGAACCGGGCAAGACGGCATGGCCGATCGCCGGCGCGACCTTCATCCTGGTGCACAAGAACCAGGAAAAGGCAGCGCAGGGCGCCGAAGTGCTGAAGTTCTTCGACTGGGCGTACAAGAGCGGTGGCAACATGGCCAGCGAACTTGACTACGTACCGCTGCCGGACGCCGTGGTGAACCAGATCCGCGCGACCTGGAAGAACTCGGTCAAGGACGGCTCGGGCAAGGCGTTGTACAACTGATCGGCGGGCCGCCACGGCAGCCGCGCCGTGCCGGTCCGGTGCCCCAAGGGCGCCGGACCGGCAGCATTGAAGACAGCAAGGCAGTAGAAGCAGCAGTAGAAGCAGCGCAGCAAACGCGGCAACCCGCGCGGGCAAGCGCGACGCAATGCAAGGGCCTATTGGCCCGAGCGGTCGGCGCGGCCAGCCAGCCGCCTATTAAACGAACTCCAATACCACATCATGGCGACTACATCCGATCTATCCGCAGTACGGCCGCCTAGCCGTACCGGTGACATCCTGTTTGGTGGCCTGACGCGCGGCGCCGCCATCGTGACCTTGCTGCTGCTTGGCGGCATCATCGTGTCGCTTGCAATCAGCGCCTGGCCTTCGATCGAGGCCTTCGGCCTGCGCTTCCTGTGGACCGCAGAGTGGGATCCACCCGCGGACGTCTATGGCGCGCTGGTGCCGATCTACGGCACCATCGTCACCTCCCTGATCGCCCTGATCATCGCGGTGCCCATCAGCTTTGGCATCGCGCTGTTCCTGACCGAGCTGTCGCCGGCCTGGCTGCGCCGCCCGCTCGGCACCGCCATCGAATTGCTGGCTGCCGTACCCTCGATCGTCTACGGCATGTGGGGCCTGCTGGTCTTCTCGCCGATCTTCGGCGAGTACTTCCAGAAGCCGCTGGCCGCCACCGTGGGCCAGGTGCCGCTGATCGGCAAGCTGTTCCAGGGTGCGCCCCTGGGCATCGGCCTGCTGTGCGCCGGCGTGATCCTGGCGATCATGATCATTCCCTACATCGCGTCTGTGATGCGCGATGTGTTCGAAGTTACCCCGGTTTTGCTCAAGGAATCGGCCTATGGCATCGGCTGCACCACGTGGGAAGTGATGTGGCGTGTGGTGCTGCCCTTCACCCGTGCCGGCGTGATCGGCGGCGTGATGCTGGGCCTGGGCCGCGCGCTGGGCGAGACCATGGCGGTCACCTTCGTGATCGGCAATACCAACCTGCTGGACAACGCCTCGCTGTTCTCGCCGGGCAACAGCATCACCTCGGCACTGGCCAATGAGTTCGCCGAAGCCGGCGCCGGCCTGCATACCGCCGCGCTGATGGAGCTTGGCCTGATCCTGTTCTTTATCACGTTCGTGGTCCTGGCGCTGTCCAAGATCCTGTTGCTCCGCCTGGCCAAGAACGAGGGTGCAAAATGAGCCAAGCCGCCATGTCTTCCTCTTCCTCTACGTCGATTCCGGCAGTCAGTCCGGATGCGGATGCCACGCGCACGCGTCTGCAGGCACGGCGCCGCCGCACCAACTTCTATGCCCTGACGGCGTCGCTGGGCGCCATGGGGTTCGGTCTGTTCTGGCTGGCCTGGATCCTGTGGACCACCATTTCGCTGGGAGTGGGCGGCCTGTCGATGGATCTGTTCACGCAGATGACGCCGGCGCCGAATACCGCTGGCGGCGGCCTGGCCAATGCGATCTACGGCAGCTTCGTGATGGTGGGCCTCGCCACGCTGTGCGGAACGCCCTTGGGCATCCTGGCCGGCATCTACCTGGCCGAATACGGCAAGACGTCGCCGTTGGCCAGTTTTATCCGCTTTATCAATGACATCCTGCTGTCGGCGCCGTCGATCGTGATCGGCCTGTTCGTCTACGCGCTGGTGGTGACCCGCATGGGCCATTTTTCCGCCTGGGCCGGCATCTGCGCGCTGGCGTTGCTGCAGATTCCGATCGTGGTGCGCACGACCGAGAACATGCTGAACCTGGTCCCGAATGCGCTGCGCGAGGCCGCCTTCGCGCTCGGCACGCCCAAGTGGAAGATGGTGCTGTCGATCACGGTGAAGTCGTCATATGCAGGCATCGTCACCGGCGTGCTGCTGGCGGTTGCGCGTATCGCCGGCGAGACCGCGCCGCTGCTGTTCACGGCCTTGTCCAACCAGTTCTGGACCAGCGACCTGAACAAGCCGATGGCGAACCTGCCGGTGACCATCTTCCGCTTCGCCATGAGCCCGTTCGTCGAGTGGCAGCAACTGGCCTGGGCCGGCGTGTTCCTGATTACCGTTGGTGTGCTGGCGCTCAATATCCTGGCACGCATGCTGTTCAAGAAATGACCGGCAGCGCGATAGCCGCACGGCCTACCCCAAATTCTTTGCGAGAGACGAGCATGACCTCGACCGTCATCGACATTCCCGACACGACCCGCGCCAAGATCGACGTGCGCGACCTGAACTTCTACTACGGCCAGTTCCATGCGTTGAAGAACGTCAATATGTCGATCCCCGAGCGCAAGGTGACGGCCTTTATCGGCCCGTCCGGCTGCGGCAAGTCGACCCTGTTGCGTACCTTCAACAAGATGTACGCGCTCTATCCGGAGCAGCGTGCCGAGGGCGAGATCAACATGGATGGCGAGAACCTGCTGACCGCCAAGAAAGACATCGCTCTGCTGCGCGCCAAGGTTGGCATGGTGTTCCAGAAGCCCACGCCGTTCCCCATGTCGATCTATGACAATATCGCCTTTGGGGTGCGCCTGTTCGAGAAGCTGTCGCGCTCCGAGATGGACGACCGCGTGGAATGGGCACTGTCCAAGGCGGCGTTGTGGAACGAAGCCAAGGACAAGCTCAACCAGTCGGGCTACGGCCTGTCCGGCGGCCAGCAGCAGCGCCTGTGCATCGCGCGCGGTATTGCCATCCGCCCCGAAGTGCTGTTGCTGGATGAGCCGTGCTCCGCACTTGACCCGATCTCGACCGGCCGCATCGAAGAGCTGATCGCGGAGCTGAAGGACGAGTACACGGTGGTGATCGTGACCCACAATATGCAGCAAGCCGCGCGCTGCTCGGACTACACCGCGTATATGTACCTGGGTGAACTGATCGAGTTCGGCGAGACCGAGAAGATCTTCATCAAGCCGCATCGCAAGGAAACCGAAGACTACATCACCGGCCGTTTCGGCTGATTGAGCGTTACGCACATAACGCATAGCATACGAATAGAGCGGCTAGGAGAGCAACATGTCTGACAAGCATCTGTCGACCCAATTCGACGCCGACCTCAACGCCATCAGCACGAAACTGCTGCAGATGGGCGGTCTGGTCGAGTCGCAGATCGAAAACGCCATGCGGGCGCTTTCGGAGTTCGACGCGGGCCTGGCCGACCAGGTCATCGCGCGCGAGCACCACCTGAATGCCCTGGAGCTCGAGATCGATGCCGATTGCGGCAACATCATCGCGCGCCGGCAGCCGACCGCGCGCGATCTGCGCCTGGTGATGGCGATTTCGAAGACCATCACCAACCTGGAGCGCGCCGGCGACGAAGCGGAGAAGATCGCCAAGCGCACCAAGCACATCATGGAAGACGCAGGCGCCCACCAGATCAATTACTCCGAGGTGAAGCTCTCGGGTGATCTGGCCATCGCGCTGCTGCGCCAGGCACTCGATGCCTTTGCGCGCCTGGACACCGTGGCTGCCGCCCGGATCGTCAAGGACGACAAGGCCATCGACGACGAATTCCGTGCGTTCGTGCGCAAGCTCATCACCTATATGATGGAAGACCCGCGCACGATCTCGGTCGCGCTGGATTTCCTCTTTATCGCCAAGGCGATCGAGCGCATTGGCGACCACGCCAAGAACATCGCTGAATTCATCATCTACATCGTCAAGGGAACCGACGTCCGCCACGCCTCGCGTGAGGACATGGAGCGCGAAGCGCTGAGTTAAGGCGCCACCGCGGAGAAAATTACATGCCAAGCAGCATTCTTGTTGTCGAAGACGAACCCGCGATTGCCGAACTGATCGCGGTTAACCTGCAACACGCGGGACACTATCCGATCCGGGCCTATAACGCCGAGCAGGCGCTGTCACTGATGAGCGACGTGCTGCCCGACCTGGTGCTGCTCGACTGGATGCTCCCGGGCAAGTCGGGAGCCACCTTCGCCAAGGAGCTGCGCAATAACGACCGCACCAAGCAGATTCCTATCATCATGCTTACCGCGCGCAGCGAGGAGCAGGACAAGGTGCTGGGGCTCGAGGCCGGCGCGGATGACTACGTCACCAAGCCGTTCTCGCCCAAGGAACTGCTGGCCCGCATCAAGGCCGTGCTGCGCCGCCGCGCCCCCCAACTGACCGACGACGTCGTTGCCATCAATGGCCTGCGCCTTGACCCGGCTACGCACCGGGTCACCGGCCAGGATGAATCTGGCCTGATCAAGCTGGACCTGGGTCCTACCGAGTTCCGTTTGCTGCACTTTTTGATGACGCATCCGGAGCGCGTTCACAGCCGTTCGCAGTTGCTGGACCAGGTGTGGGGCGATCACGTGTTCGTGGAAGAGCGGACCGTCGACGTACACATCAAGCGCCTGCGCGCCGCGCTGACCCCTGGTGGCTACAGCAACATGATCGAGACGGTGCGCGGCAGCGGCTACCGCCTGGCTCGCGCGCCCAGCCACTGATGGGCAGGCTTGCCACGTCGTTTCCGGCGTGGCGCCTGTTACAGCTTGCCTGTTTCGTGGCACACTCCACCGCATTCCATGCGGTCTTGCCGCCTGCCTGACCTTCTCACTTCTTCATGAACGTCATCTGGGCCCGTTCGGCGGCCATCCTGATTTTCCTGGCCCTGGCTTCGGCCGGGCTGTACTTCTTCCTTGGCCCCGTGCCAGCGCTGGCCGTGCTGTGCGTCGGGTTGCTGGGGCATCTGCTCTATTACATCTACCAGATCAACCGGCTCTGGAAAGTGCTGGACGCGCCTGCCTACGGCGAGATTCCCAGCGCGCTGGGGCTATGGGGCGAGGTGTATTACCGCCTGCATCGCCTGGTCAAGCGCTGGCGCACCCAGGTGTTGCAGGTCGAGCAGCAACATACTCGTTTTATCCAGGCCATCCAGGCGTCGCCCAATGGCGTTCTGATGCTGGATGATGCCGACCAGATCGAATGGTGCAACGATGTGGCCGAGCAGCATTTTGGCCTCAATGCGCGGCGCGACGTGCGCCAGCGCATCACCCACCTGATCCGGCGGCCGGAATTCGTCCAGTACCTGCACTTGCAGCGTTTCGATGAGCCGCTGGTGATGCGCGACATGGGCGAGCACAAGCGCAGCGTGATCGCCGTGCAGATCCTGCCTTACGGCGAAAGCCGCAAGCTGGTGTTGACACACGACATCACCAAGGTGGAGAACACGGAGGCGATGCGCAGGGATTTCGTCGCCAACGTCTCGCACGAACTGAAGACACCACTGACGGTGCTGACCGGCTTCCTGGAAACGGTGCGCGACCTGCCTGTGTCGGAGCAGGATCGCAACCGCTACCTCGACATGATGCTGGTGCAGTCCATGCGCATGCAGCACCTGGTCGAGGACTTGCTGGTGCTGGCCAAGCTGGAAAGCGACGAGCAGCCGCCGAGCCAGGACCGGATCGACCTGGCCGAGCTGGTTGCGCACCTCGTGCACGACGCCGAGGCGCTGTCCCAGGGCGAGCACCAGATCTCCGCGCAGATCGACCCGGCCGTCATGATCCGCGGTGCGGAGCGTGAACTGCTGTCGGCCTTCGGCAACCTGGTTTCCAATGCGGTGCGCTACACGCCGGAGGGCGGGCGCATCAGCATCGCGCTGAACTACGAGAACGAGCACGCCATTTTCTCGGTCACCGATACGGGCCTGGGCATTGCCGCCGACCATATCCCGCGCCTCACCGAGCGTTTCTACCGGGTCGACCGCAGCCGTTCGCGCGATACCGGTGGGACCGGCCTCGGGCTCGCCATTGTCAAGCATGTGCTGTCGCGCCACCATGCCGACCTGCGCATCACCAGCGAAGTGGGGCGCGGCAGCGTGTTCCGCGTGGTCTTCCCTGTCGATCGCAGCGGCTATATGCCTAGCGCCTTGCCGCGGCCGGGAGAGTCGCCGCAGAAGGCGGCCTGAGCAGCGCCTGCTCGCGGCGTGGTGCATGGCACGGCGCACGCGAGGCGCGCCGTGCCGACCTCACCTCACCCTCACCCTCAGGCGCTGCCGAACAGGGCCAGCAGGTCGTTCTGGCTGACGTGCGGCTGCTTGGACTTGGTGTGCTTGCGGATGTAGCTGCCGTCGGGCTGCATGATCCATGCGGAGGCATTGTCGTGCAGATGTACTCGCAGGCTCTCCTTGATGACCCGCGCCTTCAGTACTTTGTCCAGTACCGGGAATGCCACCTCGACGCGACGGAACAGGTTGCGGTCCATCCAGTCCGCGCTGGACAGGTAGACCACCTCCGTGCCGCCGGCCAGGAAGTAATAGACCCGGTGATGCTCGAGGAAGCGCCCGACGATGGAGCGCACCGTGATGTGCTCCGACAGGCCCGGCACCCCTGGGCGCAGCGCGCACACTCCACGGATGATCAGGTCGATCTTCACGCCGGCGCGTGATGCCTTGTACAGCTCGTCGATGATGGATGGTTCCAGCAGCGCATTCATCTTGGCCATGATGCGCGCGGGCTTGCCGGCACGGGCGTTGCGGGCCTCCGCGCGGATATGCTCCACCAGATTGCTCTGCATGGTGAACGGCGACTGCCACAGGTGATTCAGGCGGATGGTGCCCGCGGTGCCCGTTAGCAGCTGGAACACGTGCTGGACGTCCTCGCAGATCTTCTCGTTGGCGGTGAGCAGGCCGAAATCGGTGTATAGCCGCGCGGTGCGCGGATGATAGTTCCCGGTGCCCAGGTGCGCATAGCGGCGCAGCTTGAACTGCTTGCTCTTGGCGCCTTCCAGTTCGCGGCGCACCATCAGCAGCATCTTGGCATGGCACTTGTGGCCAACCACGCCATAGACCACATGCGCGCCGGCGGATTCGAGCCGCTCGGCCCAGTTGATGTTGGTTTCCTCGTCAAAGCGCGCCAGCAGTTCCACCACTACAGTGACTTCCTTGCCATTGCGCGCCGCGGTCATCAGCGCCTCCATCACCGGCGACTCGTTGCCGGTGCGGTAGACGGTCTGCTTGATGGCTACCACGGCAGGGTCGACGGCGGCTTGCTGCAGCAGGTCGAGCACCGAGCTGAAGCTCTCGTAGGGATGGTGCAGCAGCACGTCCTGCTGGCGGATCGCGTCGAACATCGATGCGCCGGGCGCAAACACCTTGACCGGCGCCGGCACGTGCGGCGGGTATTTGAGGGCGGGGCGGTCGACCAGGTCGGGGATCTGCATCAGCCGCACCAGGTTGACCGGGCCGCTCACGCGGTACACGTCCTGCTCGCCCAGGCCGGATTCGAGCAGCAGGCGGCGCGCCATGGCCGGCGGGGTGTCGGCCGAGATTTCCAGGCGCACGGTGTCGCCGAAGTGGCGGGTCGGCAGCTCGCCTTGCAGTGCCTCGCGCAGGTCCGTGATATCGTCCTCCGACACGAACAGGTCAGAGTTGCGGGTGACGCGGAACTGATAGCAGCCGTTGACCTTGATAGCGGGGAACAGCTCATGCACGAAGGCTTGCATGAAGGACGACAGCAGCACAAATCCGTAGGGATAGCCCGAGAGTTCCTCGGGCATCCTGACTACGCGCGGCAGCGCGCGGGGTGCCTGCACGATGGCCAGGTCGGCCTCCCGGCCGAAGGCATCCTTGCCCGATAACTCAATGACGAAATTCAGGCTCTTGTTAAGCACCCGCGGGAAGGGGTGGGCCGGGTCCAGCGCGATCGGCGTCAGGACCGGGCCGAGCTCGCGCGTGAAGAAGCTGCGCGCCCATTCGCGCTGCGCCTCGTTCCAGGTGGAGGCGAGGTGAAAGAACACCCCTTCTTTTTCCAACAGGGGGAAAATCACGTTTTGCAGCATGTCATACTGCATGGCCACCAGCTTTTGCACGCGCTCCGTGACAATCTGGTATGCCTGCTGCAAGGAAAGGCCGTCGGGCGTGATGCCGGAAGGATTGTCACGCATCTGCTCCTTCAAGCCGGCCATGCGGATCTCGAAGAACTCGTCCAGATTACTTGAAACAATACAGATGAATTTCAGACGTTCGAGCAGCGGCACGCTGGCGTCAGCTGCCTGTGCCATGACTCTCGTATTGAATTCCAGAATGCCCATTTCGCGGTTGAGCAGCGTGCCGGGTGGGCTTGTCGACATAGGCATGACCTTCTTTTGGTAATGCGGCGACTTTTTCATAGAATCATGTCAAATTGATGACAATGTGATTTTGTCACGATGCAGACATGATAAAGACATATTTTCTAAGGTTGGGCGAACCTGACTGCCCGACACCGTTATTGACGCCGCGGCTTGCGGCTTTTACCCACATTCCCCTACCGCGATGAACCAAACCCCTCGCTTGCTGGCTGCCGTCGACATGGGCTCAAACAGCTTCCGCCTGATGATCGGGCGGGTGGATGAGAGCCTGACCGCATCCGGGCCGGCCAGCCAGCTATTCCAGGTCGATGCGCTGCGCGAGCCGGTGCGCCTGGCCGCGGGCCTGACGCCAGACAAGTACCTGGACCAGCCGGCCCGCCGGCGCGGCATCGACGCCCTGCGGCGTTTCGGCGACCGCCTGCGCGATTTCTCCCCTGACCAGGTGCGGGCGGTGGCGACCAATACGCTGCGGGTAGCCAAGAACGCGTCGGAATTCCTGATCGAGGCCGAGCACGCGCTCGGATTCCCGATTGAAGTGATTGCCGGGCGCGAAGAGGCGCGGTTGATCTACCTGGGCGCCTCGCACGATGCGCCGGCCTGTGCCGGCAACCGGCTGGTGGTCGATATCGGTGGCGGCTCGACCGAGTTCATCATCGGCAGCGGCTACACATCCAAGCTGATGGAGAGCCTCTACATCGGCTGCGTCTCGCACAGCCGCCAGTTCTTCCCCAGCGGCAACGTCGATGACTACGCGATGAAGCAAGCGGAACTGGCCGCGCGCAGGGAGATCCAGGTGCTCGTGCGCCAGTACCGGGCGGCCGGCTGGCAGCAGGCGGTGGGTTCGTCGGGTACGGCGCGCGCGCTGGCCGAACTGATCGAGCTCAACGGCATGAACGACAACCCGGCCGAGCACGGCATCACCCGCGAAGGCCTGGAGCGCCTCAAGCGCGCGCTGGTCAAGGCGGAGAACGCCAACCGGGTCAAGCTGGTGGGCCTGAAGGCGGACCGCATCCCCGTGCTGCCAGGTGGCCTGTCGATCATGCTCGGCGTGTTCGCCGAGCTCGACATCGATCGCATGGACGTCACCGACGGCGCGCTGCGCCTGGGTGTGCTGTACGACCTGCTGGGCCGCACGCACCACGAGGACATGCGCACCATCACCGTGGATCAGTTCATGCGCCGCTATGGCGTAGACCGCGCGCAAGCCCAACGCGTGCGCCAGGCCGCGCTGGGTTTGCTGGCGCAGTTTCCCGAGCCGCGCAATGAGCGCCGCGACGACAATCTGGCACTGCTGGGCTGGGCCGGCGGGCTGCATGAGATCGGCATGACCATCTCGCACAGCGGCTACCACAAGCACTCGGCGTACATCGCTACGCACGCCGATATGCCGGGCTTCTCGAAGACCGACCAGGCACGGCTGGCAACGCTGCTGCTCGGGCATGCCGGCAAGCTAGGCAAGCTTTCCGGCAGCGGCAAGTTCCTCGACTGGCGGATGCTCTTCAGCCTGCGCCTGGCGTTCGTGCTGTGCCGGCGCCGTGCCGACGAACCGCTGCCCGAGATCACCGTGGGCCAGCGTTCGGATGCGCTGGACGAAGGTTTCGAGGTGCGCTTGCCCAAGGCCTGGATCGAGGCCAACCCGCTGGTCGAATACAGCCTGGCGCAAGAAGCCGATGAGTGGGAGCGCATCGGCAAGCGCTACAAGGTGGTGTACGCCTAAGCAGAGCGCGGGGGCGGCCAGATGGCGGCCCCCGTTTCGATCGGCGGGCGTGAACCAATGCAGGCGGCGAGCGCCCGCACAGGCTCAGGCGTCGCGGTTCAAGCCAAGGAAGTGGCGCGCATAGCGGGGGTTCATGTCGTTTACGCGCAGCAGCGTGAGGAAGTCCGCCACGTTGAAGTCGGGATCCCACGCCGGCATGCCGCAAATTCGCGCGCCTAGCCGCAGGTAACCCTTGATCAGCGCCGGCGGCTCTACGTCCAGCGTCTGATTGAGCTCGTCGATCGGCAGAGGCAGGCGCGGGAACGCGTGATATTCGATCGGCGCCAGGGCGCGCTCGGCGAAGACCCGGTACAGGCTGGCCGCATAGTGGCCGCCATCGCTCATCGGCACGCTCGCGCATCCGAGCATCGACTCGATGCCCCAGCGCTGCAGGTACTCGCCCAGGCCACCCCACAGCGCCATGATCACGCTGCCCGAGCGGTAGTCGCGGTGCACGCACGAGCGGCCCAGTTCCACCATCTTGGGCTTCAGGTGAGCCAGGCGCACCAAGTCGAATTCCGACTCGGCATAGAGGCAGCCAATACGCTTGGCCTGGTGGGGCGCCATAACGCGGTAGGTGCCGACCACCTTGAGCGTGGCCGTATCGCGCACGATCAGGTGGTCGCAGTAGGCGTCGAACATATCCACGTCGAGTTCAGGCCTCGACGGGTTCAGCCTGGCGCCCATTTCTTCGGCGAAGACCTTGTAGCGCAGGCGCTGCGCTTCTTCTACTTCATCCTGGTGGCGCGCCCACGCCACGCTGAAAGCAGGCTGGTCATGCGCTTGTTCATGTGCTTGTGCAGGTTGCTGGCGATGAAGACGCCTCCGCGCCGAATGGCCTGACAGGCCACTGGGCAGGGAATCGAACAACGGCTGGGTGGGCGTCGGGAGCTCTCGCATCAGTATGTCCTTTCGGTGACGAAACTGTTGCGGTCGAATGTAGAGAGGGCAGGTGACAGTGCCGTGAAGCGGTCGTGACGGTTCAGTGACGGCGGCCCGGAAAGCCGGGCCGCGCCGTTGCGGGGTGCCCAAAAATGCTAGAGAAATTCCGGATTGATGACTGCGCGCAACACGACCTGCGATTCACTTTCGCGCGTGCGCCCCGACAGCCACCAGATGCCGCTCTTGCGCACGCTCCAGTTCATTTCCGAGCCCGCCAGCAGCAGGCTGGCAAGTTGGCCAAGCCAAGGCTGGTGCCCGACCAGCACGGTGTGCTCGGCGCCTTGAGGCCAATCGATCGCGGCCAGCACCGCGCTGACATCGGCGCCCGGGGCAAGCTCGGGCAACACCTCTGCGTTCTCGCGCAGGGCGGCGGCGGTTTCGCGCGTACGCAGGGCCGGGCTGCAGACCACCCGCGTACCGGGAGGCAGATGGCTGCGCAGCCATGCGGCGGAGGCATCCGCCTGCTTATGTCCGCGTTTGGTCAGGGGGCGTTGCAGGTCGGCATTGCGGGAAAAGCCAAGCGCGCCAGACAACTCCTCGGCTTCGGCATGACGCCACAGGATCAGGTTCATGAGAGCGGTGTGCTCAAGCTAAAGGGGAAAAGGGGAAAGGGAAAACGGGAAATGGATGTTTCGAGTATGGCCACGCGCGCAGGTGCGTGCAAGACGGGCAAACACCGGGCGGGAACGCAGCATGGCACTGCCAAATGACACGCACGTGGCGAGCCATACATGGCGGAAGCTGCCGCAGCCTGGGGTGAAGCGATAGGGGGGGGGCAATGGCCGACAAGCCACCGGCATCGACCAGCGCTCCAGGCCTGAGGCATCAGGATGGAATAGCCATCATGATTGTTTCAGTGGAGCCGCTAATGCGCGATGCGTGCAGGTGGCTATGGCCAGATGTCTCCCAGGGCGGGACCGCCGCGATGCGGTGCCCTGGAATGCGGTCTAGCGCAACGCTCGCCGGGGGCGAGTGTGGAAGAAGATCAGACTTTGTGGCGGAAGTTGATGCGGCCCTTGGTCAGATCGTAGGGCGACATTTCCAGCGTCACGCGGTCACCAGCCAGAATGCGGATGCGGTGCTTCTGCATCTTGCCCGAGGCATAGGCCCAGATTTCCACGCCGTTTTCCAGCGTCACGCGGTAACGATTGTCCGGCAGGGCTTCCGAGACAACACCGCCAAATTCGATAAGTTCTTCCTTAGCCAATCTTCTTCCTTTACGGCAGCCTTGGGCTGCATGAATTTAGGTAAATCCGGTGAGGCGAGCGCTGGCATGCCTGCATGCTCGCGAGGTCCGGGTGCCAGCAGTGACAAGCGCCGGCTTGCTTGGTTGCGCCTTGAAGTTGCGGGAGGCAAGCTGACCCGGACCGGCACGGCAAAAAAGCGCGTGCAAAAAAGTCCACGTTAGGGAATCGCCGGGGGGCGCGTCAGTGCCCGGCAGATTGCCTTGCCGGTTGCGGTCGCAAGCTAATGCGGCCGTGCTACCGTGATAGGCGCGGGGGCAATGAAGCGGGCAAGATGTTCCCGGTGGCTTGCCGAACTGCGCTGGATACTGCGCTGCAGTGTGATGGCTGCATTCCTCGGCAAGGGCGCCCGGTTACAGGGCATGCTGCATAAACCCCGGGCTAACGCGCGATTATATCATGGGTGTGCAGTCCAGGCGTGGCGCGCGCATGGCCGCCTTACCCGGATATGGCCGCGAAAACAAGAGAAAAAGCCCGCCGCCGGGTGGGTTGCGGGCTTAAAAGTGGTGCGGGCGGTTCGCAGACCCGCCCGCTGCCAGTGTCTGTGTTTCAAGCGCGCAGGGGATCCCATATTCATGGCATTGCCATTGGGTGCTGCGGTGCAGTGAGGTGGGTGCCCGGCGCAGCGGCCGGCACTGGCCCGGACAAAATCAGGCGACAAAAAAAGGCTTAGACCTTGCGGTCTAAGCCTTTGATCTTATTGCTAAATACTGGTCGGGGCGACATGATTCGAACATGCGACCCTCTGATCCCAAATCAGATGCGCTACCAGGCTGCGCTACGCCCCGAAGCCGTGGATTGTAGCTCGGCGGCGGGGCCGGGGTCAAATTTTACTTTTGCACCGGCCAAGCGAGGCGCCGGCAGATGTGGGGGTCGCCGCAGGATTTGATGGATAAAAGGTTCGCTTGACTTGGTCGCAAGCGCTGACATAATCCGCACACCGCAGCGGCCAGGCCCCGCGCCCGGTCAGGCGCACAGGCAATCCGTGCCGCTAGCGGGACTGGCGCCGAACATGAGAATAAGAGTGCCCTCGCCACGATCGCGAGGCCCAGCCCCTGTCCGCCGGGGCGCATGAAGACGGTCAGAAGCTTAAAAAGAAAGAATGGCGAAAACCTCGGGTCCGCGCGGGTCCCGGGGCGCATGGTGGCGTGACGGAACGCTGCCTGCCAAGTTGGACGGGGAAATCATGTTTCAGTCGCAGGTTAGTGTGCTGGTCGCGGGCCTATTCGGGTTGCAGATGGCGGTGGTGTTCGCAGTCTTGCAGCGCACACCCGGCATGGGCCGCGCCGGTTTGAATTCTTGGGTGACCGGCGCGTTGCTGGTCACCGCAGCCACCGTCTTGCTCGCTGCGCAGGACTATCTGCCGGAATGGCTTACGCTCAATCTGGTGGATCTGGTCATGACGGCGGCTTTGTCCTTGATGGTCTATGGCACGCGCCGCTTTTTCGGCAAGCGCGGGGGTGCGGCTGCGCTCTGCTTGCTGAACCTTGCCGTGCTGGCCAACGCCGCGTACTTCGATTGGGCGGGCGTGTCGCCGGCGGAGCCGGCGCTCGTCTTTATCCTGGCCAATACCTATCTTCCGCTGTTGTTGCTGCGCGTGGTGGCGCCGCAAGTGCGCGCCAGGCGCGGCACCGGCCGCCTGGCGGCGCTGTCGCTCGGGCTGATCGCGCTCGCTTGCGCGGTCATGGGCCTCTATCAAGCCATCGACCTCAAGCTGCTCCCCGCTGGCCTGGCCTGGCTGGCAAAGCGCCCGCCCCGGGAAACCTTTGCCGTCCTGCACGCCTTTGGCATTGTCAGCCTGGCCGTGAGCTTCGCGCTGCTTGCCCACGATAGCCTGCGCCGACGTCTGGAGCACCGCGCCAGCTATGACGACCTGACCGACGTCCTGTCGCGCGGCCCTTACTGGGAGGCGCTGGAAGAGGCCTGCAAGCAAGCGGACCGCCAGCAACGCCCGCTGACCGTGGCGTTCATCGACCTGGATCATTTCAAGGCCATCAATGATCTCTATGGCCATCTGGCCGGCGACAGCGTGCTGCGCCACTTCAGCGGCTTGCTGCGCAAGTCGGTGCGCGCGGACGATTTCGTCGGCCGGCTGGGTGGGGAGGAGTTTGGCATCGTGATGCCCGGCACCGCGCTGGACCAGGGCCGGGCGATCAGCCTGCGCCTGAGTGCGCTTGTGCGCACCACGCCGTGCCCTTCCGAGCCGGATGCGATTTCCTACACGGTAAGCATCGGCATGGCGGAGCGGCTGCCGGGGGAGGGGGCGGATACGCTCATGCGCCGCGCCGACAATGCCCTCTACGATGCCAAAACCATGGGGCGCAACTGTGTGTCCACGCAACCCATTGACCGGCTTGCCGGCATGGCCACGACGCCGCGAATGCGGGTTTCGCAGGCATCCTGAGCCGGGCTGTGTCGGGCCGCATGCCGACACGGTAGGATCGGCCGCGGGGCTGAGGTAGAATACCGGGCTTCGCATGCTAAGCCGTTCAGCAGCATGCGAAGCCCTCTGCATTTCAGTAGTTCCTCCTGTCCGCCCTTAGCTCAGTTGGATAGAGCACTCGCCTTCTAAGCGAGCGGTCACACGTTCGAATCGTGTAGGGCGGACCATTTTCTCCCGCATTCCTCAGCATTCCCCCAGCATTCTCCATCGCCCAGAGGCGCCATCGCATCGCGAACTCAGGCGATGGGCTGCCGATGGCCGCCAGTCCGGTCTAAGATTTCGGGGATGTCGTGGTTTTTTCTGGCACGGCGCCTTTCCCGAGGCTAGTCCCATGGCGAAGTTCAACACAGGTGCAGGCAGGAAGCTCCGTTACTGGCTGGCCGGCGGCGCGTGCCTGCTGATGCTGGCCGCCATTGCCCGCCATGCCTTGTTCCTGGCGGTCGAGGAGGACGCGTTCGAGCCCAAGCCGGCCGATGCGGCCGACGCGATGACGCCGGACCGCCTGGGGGTCGCGTCGCGCCAGTTCGCGTTTGCCAGCGGCGCGCGCATGCTGCGCGCCTCTTGCGTCCTGGCTCAGGGCGGTGACGCGCCCGCCGTGCTGATCTACCACGGCGACGAGGAAAACTTGTCGGACTGGGCCAGCGCGCAGGCGTTGCTCTACCACAATGGGATCTCGTCCTGCGTATTCGACTACAGCGGCTATGGCGCCAGCGGCGGCAAGCCCGGCGTGGTCAACCTGCATGAGGACGGCCTGGCCGCGTATGGCCAGTTCCTCGCCATGACGCCGCGTGCCAGCCGGCGCTATGTGATGGGCTTTTCGCTGGGTTCCGGGGTGCTGCTGGACGTGATCCCCGCCTTGCGCCCGGCGCCCGCTGGCCTGGTGATTGCCGCCGGCTTCACGTCCGCACGCGAGGCGGCGGTGGTGACCGGGCGGGTGCCGGCGTGGGTGGCAAGGCTGCTTCCGGAACCGTGGGACAACGAGGACCAATTGCGAAATTCAATGCTGCCGCTGCTGCTTGTGCACAGCCGCGCGGACGAAGTGATTCCCTTTGCATATGCCGAGCGGCTGGAGCGCGCCGCCGGTGGCCCCAGCCGGCTGGTGGCGCTGTCGGCGCTGCCGCACGATGCGGCGATCCAGCCGGAGCGCCAGGACGCGTTCTGGGCGCCTATCGTCACCTATCTGCGCTCGGGCTGCCTGGGCGGGCAGGTCGCCAAATAGGCCGCGCACGCTGTGCCGCCGGGCGGGCACGAAAAAGGGGCGTCGGCCAAAGCCGCACGCCCCTTTTTCGCGATGGCCGCCGTGAGAGGCGGCCGCGCCGGGATTACGCTTCTTCGGGCAGGCTCGCACCCACGGTGTTGAAGCCGGCGTCCACGTAGGTGATCTCGCCGGTCACGCCGCTGGACAGGTCCGACAGCAGGAAGGCGGCCACGTTGCCGACCTCGTCGATGGTCACATTGCGGCGCAGCGGCGCTGCCTCCTCGATGTGGCCCAGCAGCTTGCCGAAGCCCTTGATACCGGATGCGGCCAGGGTCTTGATCGGGCCGGCGGAAATGCCGTTGGCACGAATGCCGCGCGGGCCCACCGAAGCGGCCAGGTAGCGCACGCTGGCTTCCAGTGATGCCTTGGCCAGGCCCATGGTGTTGTAGTTCGGGACCACGCGCTCCGCGCCAAGGTAGGTCAGCGTCAGCAGCGAGGCCTTGTCAGACAGCATGGGCAAGGCGGCCTTGGCCAGCGCGGGGAAGCTGTAGGCGGAGATGTCGTGCGCCATGCGGAAGGACTCGCGCGAGAGGCCTTCCAGGAAGTCGCCGGCGATGGCTTCGCGCGGCGCGAAGCCGATCGAGTGCACCAGGCCATCGAGCTTGTCCCAGCTTTGGCCAAGCGCGGCGAAGGTGGCGGCGATCTGTTCGTCGCTGCCAACGTCGCATTCGAATACCAGGCTGCTGCCAAATTCCTTGGCGAAGTCGTTGATGCGGTCCTTGAAGCGCTCGCCGACATAGGTGAAGGCGAGCTCGGCGCCTTCGCGCTTGCAGGCCGTCGCGATGCCGTAGGCGATCGAGCGATTGGACAGCAAGCCGGTGATCAGGATTCGCTTACCTGCGAGAAATCCCATAACTTCTCCAATGATGTTCGAGGTGGACGGGCACGTTTCGTGCAATGGCGTCCGGGTTGCGGCGCGCACCGCGCGGCGGCTGCTTTTCAGCAGGCTGACGACCGGCAAAACAGCGGTGCCGCGTACTGGAATGTCCGGATGGCTGGATGCCAGCCGAACCCATGTAAAATTGTCTCATAACTTGACCGCGCCGCCGAAGGCTGCGGACGATCCGATTCAGGTGGAGGACCCAAACCGGATGCATATTCGCGCACGTAGACCGCTTCAGGCGGCATGGCAGCGCTTCCGCACATTTGCGGCGCTGGGCTGTGGATTAGTAGCCCTGTGTACCGCGGGTTTTCCCTTGTCAGCCGGAGCCGCCCATGGCTTCGCACAGTATGGCGGCCTCAAGTATCCCGCCGATTTCACCCATTTCGACTACGCTAACCCGGACGCGCCGCGCGGCGGCACGCTGACGCTTGCCAACCCGGACCGCCGCACCAGCTTCGACAAGTTCAACCCGTTCACGCTCAAGGGTACCTCCGCCCCGGGTGTGAACGCGCTGATGTTCGAGTCGCTGTTGATTGCCAGCAGCGATGAAACCGCCAGCGCCTATGGCTTGCTGGCGGATGACGTGACCGTGGCGCCGGACGAACTGTCCGTTACCTTCCACATCCGGCCGCAGGCGCGTTTCAGCAACGGCGATCCGGTGCTGGCCGGCGACGTCAAGTACTCCTACGACATGCTGATGAGCAAGGCATCCAGCCCTGGCTACCGCAGCATGTGCACCGACGTGAAGGCCGTCACGGTGGTGGATTCGCGCACGGTACGGTTCGATTTCAGGCAGCGCAACATCGAGCTGCCGCTGATCGTTGGCTCCTTGCCGGTGTTCTCCAAGAAGTGGACCGCCACGGTGCCGTTTGACAAGCTGACCTTCGAGGATCCAGTGGCCAGCGGGCCTTACCTGATCGAGCGCTACGATGCCGGGCGCGGCATCACCTTCAAGCGCGATCCGTCGTACTGGGGCAAGGACCTGGCGGTGCGCCGCGGCACTTTCAACTTCGACCGGGTGGTCTATCGCCTGTACAAGGACGAGACCGCCAAGCTCGAAGCCTTCAAGGCTGGCGAGTTCGATGCCATCGTCGAGTACAAGGCCAAGAGCTGGGCCAAGAGCTACGAGGGCAAGCGCTTTTCCAATGGCGAACTGCTCAAGACCGATTTTCCGCACCGCAACGGAGCCGGCATGCAAGGCTTCGTCATGAACATGCGCAAGCCGATGTTCCAGGATGTGCGGGTGCGGCAGGCCCTGATCCTGGCGCTGGATTTCGAGTGGCTCAATCGCCAGCTGTTCTATGGCGCGTATCGCCGCCTCGATAGCTGGTTTTCCAACAGCGAGCTGGCCGCCAGCGCCACGTTCGACGGCCGGCCCGGCCCCGGCGAGCTGGAACTGCTCGAGCCGCTGCGCGCGCAGCTGGCGCCCGAGGTGTTTGGCCCCATCGTGTCGATGCCCACCACCAATCCGCCGCGTTCGCTGCGCGACAACCTGCGCGATGCGCGCCGGCTGCTGGCACAGGCCGGCTGGACCTACGCGGATGGTGCGCTGCGCAATGCCAAGGGCGAGCCTTTTGTCTTCGAGTTCCTGGACGACGGCGGGGCCATGAGCCGCGTCATCACCACCTACGTGCGCAACCTGGAAAAGCTGGGGATCGAGGTGAACCAGCGCACCACCGATTTCGCGTTGTACCAGAAGCGGCTGGAAGACTTCGACTTCGACATGGTGTCGATCCGTTTCCCTGATTCGCAGAGCCCGGGCAACGAGTTGCGCGACCGCTTCAACAGCGAGGCGGCCGGCACGCCTGGCTCCGACAATCTGTTTGGCCTGAAATCGCCGGCGATCGACCGCTTGGTGGACAATGTCCTGCACGCCCATACTCGCGAAGAACTGATCAATGCCGGGCGTGCGCTGGACCGCGTGCTGATGCACGGCTACTACATCGTGCCCAACTGGTATAGCGCGTCGCATCGGGTGGCATACCGGAAAGAGCTGGTCTATCCGCAGCGCCTGCCGTACTACTACACGGCGGAGGGCTGGGTCCTGAGCAACTGGTGGCGTGCCGACACCAAGCCGGCCGCACAATAAGCGCGACAAGGAAACAAGATGCTCGCCTATCTGCTCAAGCGCGTACTGTTGATGATCCCGACCCTGCTCGGCGTCATCACGCTGACCTTCGCGGTGATCCAGTTCGTTCCGGGAGGGCCGGTCGAACAAATGATGCTGGAACTCAAGGGGCGGGGTGGCGGTGGCGGGGAGGCCAGCGGCGGCGGCGCGGAGTATCGCGGCCGGCGCGGCGTGGACCCCGACAAGATCAAGGAGATCCAGGCCCTGTATGGCTTCGACAAACCGCCGCTGGAGCGCTATTTCATGATGCTCAAGCGCTTCGCCCAGTTTGACCTGGGGCAGAGCTATTTCCAGCACCGTAGCGTGTGGGAGCTGGTGAAGTCGAAGATGCCGGTCTCGGTCAGCCTGGGGCTATGGACCTTTTTCCTGACCTACCTGATATCGGTGCCGCTCGGCATATCCAAGGCGATCCGGGCGGGCAGCCGCTTCGATGTCGTGACCAGCATGGTGGTGCTGGTGGGCTATGCCATTCCAGGCTTCGTGCTGGGCGTGTTGCTGCTGGTGCTGTTCGGAGGCGGTACCTTTGTGCAGTGGTTCCCCTTGCGCGGCCTCACATCGGATAACTGGGACCAGCTCACGCTGATGGGCAAGGTGATGGATTACCTGTGGCACCTCGTGCTGCCGATCACCGCCTCGGTGGTGGGCAGCTTCGCGGTCGTCACCATGCTGACCAAGAACGCGTTCCTGGAAGAGATCCGCAAGCAGTACGTCCTGACCGCCCGCGCCAAGGGGCTGGCGGAGCGGCGCGTGCTCTGGAAGCACGTCTTCCGTAACGCGCTGATTCCGCTCGTGACCGGTTTCCCGGCAGCCTTCATCGGCGCTTTCTTCACCGGCTCCCTGCTGATCGAAACCCTGTTTTCGCTCGACGGGCTTGGCCTGCTGTCCTACGAGGCGGTGCTGCGGCGGGATTATCCTGTTGTGCTGGGCACGCTCTACCTGTTCACCCTGATCGGCCTGGTGACGCGGCTGATCTCCGACGTTTGCTATGTGATGGTCGACCCGCGCATCCACTTCGAGGCGGTGCACCGATGAAATTCAGCTCGCGCACGCTCCCCAACGGGCTGCCGCATTCCCTGTCACCGCGCCAGCGCGCCTGGCAGCGCTTTCGCCGCAATCGCCTGGGCTACTGGAGCCTGATTCTCTTCGTCGCCATTTTCCTGCTGAGCATGGTTGCCGAGACCTTGTCCAGCGATCGGCCGCTGGTAGTGAAGTACAAGGGCGAGTGGTATTTCCCCATCGTCAAGACCTACGCCGAGAGCACCTTCGACGGGGACTTTCCCACCAAGGCTGACTATCTCGATCCGTTTATCCGCGACCGCATCACCAGCAACGGCAATTTCGCCATTTTCCCGCCCAACCGGTACTCATACGACTCGATCAACTATTTCTCCAAGGAGCCGAACCCGGCGCCGCCTTCTGCGGAGAACTGGCTGGGTACCGATGACCGCGGGCGCGATGTGCTGGCGCGGCTGCTCTATGGGTTCCGCGTCTCGGTGCTGTTCAGCCTGGCGCTGACGTTGATCGGCGTGGTGATCGGCACCTTGACGGGCGCGCTGATGGGTTTCTTCGGCGGGCGCTTCGACCTGATCTCGCAGCGCGCCATCGAGATCTGGAGCTCGATGCCCGAGCTCTACTTGCTGATCATCTTCGCGTCCATCTTCACGCCGAGCCTGGCGCTGCTGATTATCCTGCTTTCGCTGTTCGGCTGGATGGGTTTGTCCGACTACGTGCGCGCCGAGTTCTATCGCAACCGCTCGCTCGACTACGTCAAGGCGGCGCGGGCGCTGGGACTGTCCAATGTACAGATCATGTGGCGCCATATCCTGCCCAACAGCCTGACACCGGTCATCACCTTCCTGCCATTTCGCATGAGTGCGGCCATCCTGGCCCTGACCAGCCTCGACTTCCTCGGCCTCGGCGTGCCACCCACCACGCCAAGCCTGGGCGAGCTGCTGGCGCAAGGCAAGGCCAACCTCGATGCCTGGTGGATTTCCTTGTCGACCTTTGCCGTACTAGTGGTGACGCTGCTGCTGCTGACGTTCATGGGCGACGCGCTGCGCGACGCCTTCGATACGCGCCTGGGCCTGGCCCAGCTGCGCGGCCGTGTTGAGCCGAAGGCGCCAGAGGGTTCTCCCGCGGCCGAGGCGGTGTCATGAGCGCAATGCAACAAGCCGCACAGGCCACACGGGCCACGCAAGCCAGCGCCAACGACCCAACGCAACCCGCGCAGGCCAAGGGGGATGCCGGCGGCCCGCTGATGTGCATCGACAGCCTGTCAGTCACCTTCGGTCATGGCGAGGATGCCACCCGGGCGGTGCGCGATGTCAGCTTCGACCTGCGCGCCGGCGAGCGCTTTGCGCTGGTGGGCGAGTCAGGCTCGGGCAAGACTGTCACGGCGCTGGCGATGCTGCGCCTGGTGGACGATGCGCGCTACCAGGGCTCGGTGCGCTTCGAGGGGCGCGACCTGCTCAAGGTGTCGGAGCGCGAGATGCGCGGCATCCGCGGCGCCGACATCGCCATGATCTTCCAGGAGCCGATGACCGCGCTCAATCCGCTCTACACCATTGGCAACCAGATTGTGGAGACGCTGGCGCTGCATGAGGGCCTGGACCGGCGCGCGGCGCGCGAGCGTGCCATCGCGCTGCTCGAGCGCACGGGCATCAGCGACGCGGCGCACCGTTTCGACAGCTTTCCCCACCAGCTTTCGGGTGGCCAGCGCCAGCGCGCCATGATTGCCATGGCGCTTGCCTGCCGGCCCAAGCTGCTGCTGGCCGACGAGCCCACCACGGCGTTGGACGTCACCATCCGGGTCCAGATCCTGGAGTTGCTGCGCGACCTGCAGGCGGAGTTCGGTATGGCCGTGATGCTGATCACGCACGACCTCAACCTGGTGCGGGCCTTCGCCCAGCGAGTGGGGGTGATGGAGAAGGGCGTGCTGGTCGAGGTTGGCGAGACTGCCGCGATCTTCGCAGCGCCCCAGCATCCTTACACCCGCAAGCTGATCGACAGCCGTCCGCGGCGCGAGGTGCTTCCGCTTGTGCCGCTAGCCCCCGTGTTGCTGGAGGCGCGCGGCTTGTGCGTGAACTATGCGCGCAAGCGCCGCGGCCTGGCCGGATGGTTTGGCCGCGACCAGTTTGCCGCCGTCAAGGACGTGAATTTCGCGCTGCGCGAGGGCGAGACCATCGGCATCGTGGGCGAGTCGGGCTCAGGCAAGACCACGTTGGCCCATGCGGTGCTGAACCTGCAGCGCCGCGGCGCCGGGGATATCCAGTTCCTGGGCAAGAGCCTGGACGAGGTCTCCCGGCGCGAGCGCAGCGCCTTGCGCTCGCGCTTGCAGGTGGTGTTCCAGGATCCGTTCGGCTCGTTGTCGCCGCGCATGACCATTGAGCAGATCGTGGGGGAGGGCCTGGCCCTGCACCAGCCTGGCTTGTCGCGCGATGCCATGCGCCAGCGCGTCACCGAGGCGCTGCGAGAGGTAGGCATGGACCGCACTGCCCTGGGGCGGTATCCGCACGAGTTTTCCGGCGGCCAGCGCCAGCGCGTTGCCATCGCGCGCGTGCTGATCCTCAAGCCGCAGGTGCTGGTGCTCGACGAACCCACCTCGGCGCTCGACGTGTCCATCCAGCAGCAGGTGCTGGCGCTCCTGACGCAATTGCAGCGCAAGTACAACCTGAGCTATCTCTTCATCAGTCACGATCTCGCGGTGATCCGCGCCATGGCGCACCGCGTCATCGTGATGAAGTCCGGCGAGGTGGTCGAAGCAGGGGATACCGAGGCCGTCCTGGGTGCTCCGCAGCACGCATATACCCGCAAGCTCATGATCGCGGCCGAAATTGGTGCGAGCGACCCGACGCCGCCACAACTTGGTGCAGCTGAACTCAGGGTGTCACCCGATTGACCTGCGGTTGACATAATCAAACCGAGAAAGCATCTGCGACTTTCGTCGTATAGCCTTGATTGCAAAGCGTTTTATTTGAATTTTGTAACGAACTTTGACATGTGGATGACAACCTTATACCATCCGGCGAGAACTATTTTCGGGGGTGGTTCGCGCGTCGCTTATGCGTGTGGCGAGTGGTTTGCATCACTTGGTCCGCTTTTTGCGTGCGAGTCATCCCATTGATTTCAAGCCCGCCCGGTGTGTTTTCCCGGGGGCGGTCAAGAACGATTCATCAGGAGAACCAATGCAGCGAATGCTTCATTCCCTGGCGCGCGGCGCCGTAGGAATTGCCATTGCCTGCGGTGCCACTCTATCGAATGGAGTGCTGGCTGATACGGTGTTCAAGGATCCCGACGCCCGCATCGATGCACGTACCGAACTGAGTGCGGACCCGCATCCGGAAGGCAAGCGCGGCTTGCTCTCTTCGGTCATGAATTCCACCAGCCATGTGGCCAGCAAGGCCGGCGACCTGGTCATGAATGCCCTCGGGCTGATTGGCGTGCGCTACCGCTTCGGTGGCAACAGCCCCGAATCGGGCCTGGACTGCAGCGGCTTCGTTCGCTACGTGTTCAATGACACCTTTGGCTTTGTGCTGCCGCGCCGCTCGGTCGAGATGAGCCAGGTCGGCACCACCGTGGCATCCAACGACCTGCGCCCCGGCGACCTGGTGTTCTTCAACACCATGCGCCACACCTTCTCGCATGTTGGCATCTATATTGGCGACAACAAGTTCGTCCACGCGCCGTCCACCGGCAGCAAGATCCGCGTCGACGACATGCGTGCCTCGTATTGGGTGACGCGCTATAACGGCGCGCGCCGTATCGATGACGCGCCGCAGGACAGCGGCAGTGCCAACAACCTTGGCAATATGGTCGAGACCCTGAAGCGTTTCGATCCGAATGCAGTCAATCGCCCGCTCTACGGCGGCTGATCGGCGCGCGGACGCGGTCCGCGCCAGTCAAGGAAAAAGGACTGCCACGCAGTCCTTTTTTCGTTTGTGCTGCCTGCCGCTTACTGCGCGGCTACTGTGCCGGCGGGCCGCAGCCGTGCCTGGGCGAGCTTGTCGCGCAGGCTCGCCATCACGGCGGCGGCGGCTTGCTCGCCGGCCAGGATGGCGCGGTTGCGCGAGTTGAAGTCGCTGCCGCTCATGTCCGGCAGGTCGGGGCGGATCACAATGTCGGCTCGCGCCAGCGCCATCTTGCTGATCGACTGCCCCATGATGGCGGTGGTCTGTAGCAATACGCCGCTCTGGCCATTGCTTTTCTGGCTGGAAGGCTCGGCGGAGATATTCACGGCAATCACGAAGTCCGCGCCCATGGTACGCGCGGAGTCCACCGGCACGGGCTCGACCAGGCCACCGTCCACATAGTCGTGTCCCTGGATCGAGACTGGCTGGAACACCCCCGGCACGCTACTCGACGCACGCACCGCCTGGCCCGTATTGCCGCGCCGGAACAGGATGCCCTGGCCGGTCTTGAGATCGGTGGCGACGATGCCCAGCGGCAGTTTCATGGACTCGATGGAGCGATTGGCGATCAGCTTGTTCACATAGTTCTGCAGCGCCTCGCCCTTGAGCCAGCCGCCGAAACGGGTGCCAAAGGGCAGGGCCCAGTCGGCGATGGCGGCTTCGTCCATCGTCAGCGCCAGCTTGTTGAGCTGGAAGCCGCTCATGCCCGAAGCGTAGAGCGCTGCGACCACCGCGCCCGCGCTGGTGCCGGTGACGAGGTCCGGGTGGATGCCTTGCGCCTCCAGCGCCTTGATCACGCCGATATGGGCAAAGCCGCGCGCGGCGCCGCCGCCAAGCGCGAGGCCGATCCTGATGGGGCGAGGTGGCACCACGGGCACCAGGGACGGCACGACCGGTGTTTCCGGTGTGGCGGTGAGGGTGCCCGGCCTGGGGCCAAAGGAGCAGGCGGCCAGCAGTGCTGCCGCGCCGGCGCCAAGGAAATTGCGTCGTTGCATGGATAACCGAGGGAAGAGAAGTGGCGCATTAGGCATAGCTAGCGCCGCGACGGCAGGAATGTGCCGTCCGCGCTGGCCACGCGTCCCGCGCGACAGCATTCAGACCGGGCAGAGCATAAATGATTCCGCGCGGCCGGGCATCCCGGCGCCGGATGGGGCGGGATGCCGCGCCCTGCTTGCTATAATGCGGCGATCCTACACTCCGGCCTGCGCGCATTCGTGCGCGGGCTTTTTTGTTTCATTCCTCTATGACACAACAACGCGTCCGCACCCGCTTCGCGCCGAGCCCGACCGGCTTCATTCACCTCGGCAATATCCGCTCCGCGCTCTACCCCTGGGCCTTTGCGCGCCGCATGAAGGGCGATTTCATCCTGCGCATCGAGGACACGGACGTCGAGCGTTCTTCGCAGGAATCGGTGGACGTGATCCTGGAAGGCATGGCCTGGCTCGATCTCGATATCGACGAAGGCCCGTTCTACCAGATGGAGCGCATGGACCGCTATCGCGAGGTGGTCAAGCAGATGCTGGACAGCGAGCTGGCCTATCCTTGCTACATGAGCACCGAAGAGCTGGACGCGCTGCGCGACGCGCAGCGCGAGCGCGGCGAGAAGCCGCGTTACAACGGGTTCTGGCGTCCCGAGCCGGGCAAGGTCCTGCCGGCGCCGCCGGCCGGCGTGCAGCCGGTGATCCGCTTCAAGAACCCGATTGGCGGCAGCGTGGTCTGGGACGATGCGGTCAAGGGCCGGATCGAAATCTCCAACGACGAGCTGGACGACCTGGTGATCGCGCGCCCGGACGGCACGCCGACCTATAACTTCTGCGTGGTGATCGACGATCTCGACATGCGCATCACCCACGTGATCCGCGGCGACGACCACGTCAACAACACCCCGCGCCAGATCAACATTATCCGCGCACTGGGTGGCGTTGCCCCCGTGTACGCGCACTTGCCGACCGTGCTCAACGAGCAGGGCGAGAAGATGAGCAAGCGCCATGGCGCCATGCCCGTGACCGGCTACCGCGACGAAGGCTATCTGCCCGAGGCCGTCCTAAACTATCTGGCCCGCCTGGGCTGGGCACATGGCGACGCCGAGATCTTTTCGCGCGAGCAGTTCGTGGAATGGTTCGACCTGGAGCACCTGGGCAAGTCGCCGGCGCAGTACAACCCGGAAAAGCTGGCCTGGCTGAACAACCACTACATCAAGGTAGGCGACAATGCGCGCCTGGCCGGGTTGACCCAGCCGTTCATCGAGGCGCTGGGTGGCAAGGTGGAGGGCGCAAGCCTGGAGGGTGTCATCGGGCTGGTGAAGGACCGTGCCAATACCCTGAAGGACGTGGCTCAGGCCGCGCTGCTGTTCTACCGCGGCGAGCCGCAGCCGGATCCGGCGCTCAAGGCAGAACACCTCAACGCCGACATCCTGCCGGCACTGCAGGCCCTGGCCACGCGGCTGGCGGCACTCACCGAGTGGAAGCGCGAGGAGATCAGCGCGGCCTTCAAAGCGGTGCTGGCCGAGTTCGGCCTGAAGATGCCCAAGCTGGCCATGCCGGTCCGCCTGCTGGTGGCGGGGCAGTTGCAGACGCCTGCCATCGATGCCGTGCTGGAGTTGTTTGGGCGCGATACGGTGCTGCGCCGCATCCAGGCCGGGCTCGCCTGAAATAATTTGCAGAAATTCCTGACAGGGGCTTGCGCTACTGCCAGGAATTCAGCATAATCTTGTTCTCCCTGCAGCGCGGACAAAAACCAAGCGGGCATAACGGATGGAAGCGATAAGAAGTAATCCCGCAGTAATGTGGATCGCAGAAAAAAGTTAAAAAAAGGGTTGCAAAAAAGCAAGGTTGTTTATATAATCTTGTCTTCGCTGAAACGAAGAAACAAACGCGAAACGCTGCGAAAGCGGCGGCAGAAAAAAGAAGTGGGCGGTAACGTAGTACCATGGGGCTATAGCTCAGCTGGGAGAGCGCTTGCATGGCATGCAAGAGGTCAGCGGTTCGATCCCGCTTAGCTCCACCAAAATGCCGGAAGTTTCGAGTGTGGTAAATCGAGATTTCCAGGGTGCTGTGAAAATCTTGTTTTTGGGATGTTCACGGTGCCAGACGGAATAAGTCGAAAGACAAGTTTCTGTCCCCATCGTCTAGAGGCCTAGGACATCACCCTTTCACGGTGAGTACAGGGGTTCGAATCCCCTTGGGGACGCCAAATAACGAACGTAACCAAACGTTCGGTTTGTCGTCGAAAGCATCACTGTCGATGATAAGTAAGAGTATGGAGTGGTAGTTCAGTTGGTTAGAATACCGGCCTGTCACGCCGGGGGTCGCGGGTTCGAGTCCCGTCCACTCCGCCAAAACTAAACCCGCATGGTTATGCCATGCGGGTTTTTTCTTTTGCCGTTCGGCATTCACTCGATCAGTTTCCGATAATCCCTGCTATTTGATTCGGCTCGCGCATGGTGGTGGTGCGGCGACATTATGCCGGGCCATGCCTGATAGCCAGGCAGGAATTATCGCGTTGTGGCTGGCCGCGGTCTGCGCTTGTTCGGCTATATGCCCTTGTCGCAGCGGAGATAATCCATCCGCTGCGCGTTCCAGGCTTGCTCAGCCTGTACGGCGCCGGCTGACTGTGACGAAGTAGCGCACCAGCAGCGAGCCGGCGATCGCGAGGCTGATGCTGTTAGCCAGCCAGAACCCCGCTGCTCCACGCGTGAAGGCGGGCAGGGCATCGATCAGGCCAAAGCCCAGCACGTAGCCGCCCCCCAGGCCGACTCCCCAGAGAGATATCGCGTAGATCAAGGTCGGCACCAGTGCGATCTTGTAGGCGCGCAGGATGAATGCCGTCATGACCTGGACCGCGTCGAATGCTTGGTAGAAGGCGATGAACAACATGAGAGGAAGGGCAGCGCGTACCACTGCCGGATCCTTTGCGTAGGCATGCAGCAGCGGTTCTCGCAGGATCCACAGCAGGCCGCCGACCATGATCGCCAGCGTAGCTGCCAGGCAGATGCCGCGGCGGGCAATACGGCGTGCGCTGTCCTGATCGCGCGCACCGATGGACTGTGCTACCAGCGTGGAGGTGGCAATCGCCAGCGACAGCGGCAACATATAGGCCACGGCCCCCAGGTTGGCAATGATCTGGTGGCCAGCCAGCACCACGGTGCCCATGCGCGTGATGAAGATCGACATCAACGTAAACGAGGTGATCTCGATCAGGTAGGTCAGCCCCATCGGCACGCCCAGGCGCAGCAGTGCGCGGATCGGCTGCGCTTGCGGCCACGCCCAGCTGGAAAAGATCTGCAAAGGGCGGTAGGCCGCGTTGCGCCGCAGGATCAGGATGCCGGAGATGCACCAGATCCAGCTGATCAGCGCCGAGGCGAGCGCGCAGCCCGGCCCGCCCATCGGGGCCAGGCCGAAGCCACCGTCGATGAACCAGGCATTGAGCGGAATCTTTACTACCAGCCCGACGAGCTGCAGTACGGTCACCATGATCGGGCGCGACAAGGCGTTGTTGAGCGCGGAGTAGATGCGAAAGCCCAGTGCGGCCGGCAAGCCAAACGCCTGGATATGCAGGTACTGCGTTGCCTTCTCGACCAGCTCCGGCGGTGCCTGGGCAAACTCCAGCAGCGGGCCGGGGAACAACAGCAGCAACATGCCGGGGATGGCCAGCGCCAGTCCCAGCCAGGCGGCCTGTCTGACTTCATTGCCAATTTCCGCCGCGCGCCCGGCGCCATGGAGCTGACCGGCGATCGGGGAAAGCGCCTGCAGCACGCCCATCAAGCTGATGTAGACCGTGATGTAGATGGACCCGCCCAGCCCCACGGCGGCCAGGTCGATGGCAGAGGCTCGCCCGGCCATGATGGTGTCGATCACGCCAAAGGCGATCACCGCAAGCTGGCCGACCAGGACCGGCGCGGCCAGCACGGAAATGCGGCGGATATCGTGGAACATGCTCATGCGGGCAGGCGTGGCGCCGCCACGTCAGGGGTGGCTTGGCAGCCGGCGTCCAGGCAGGCTGGGCCGGGGTGGTGCGACCCGGGACATATCGACCAGGCGATACATGCGGAAGCGCTCGTCGCGATCGGAGGGGCGCCGGCCTTCCCAGATCAGGCGCCATTCGAAGTGCGAGATGCTGGTGGGCTCGCCGTAGTCGACGGGGTCGTGGCGCAGCAGGACGTCGCAGCCGTCATCCGGGCCGCCAAAGCGGATATGGCCGAAATAGGCAAACGAAGCCAGCTGCGCGTCGCCCATGCGAATCGGCTGCACGCAGTTATACGCCGTGGGCAGCGCCATCGAGGCGGCCTGGGCCACGTCCCGATAGGTCTTGCCGTAGTTGATCGAAGGCATCCACAGCGTCATGGCCAGCACCCACATCAGGGTGGTGCCGGCGGCCGAAATCACCACCGGGCGCCAGATCTGCTTCGGCGCGCGCGACAGGCGCCAGCGCACGATCAGGATCCAGGCTGCCGTCACCAGCAGCGCATAGACGACTGCGCTGACGGTGAAGTCTTGCTGGAAGCCCGGCAGCAGGCGATAGATATTGGCCGCGACGCGCGGAGGCTGGCCCGTCGTCCTGGCGATCCACATGAACCAGACGAAGCCGCCGAAGATGGTGAAGAACAGCAAGGCGAACCAGTCGATCGCGTTGATGGCGGCGCGCGTGAGCGTCGGCAACCCGAACGCGGCAAGCACGGCCATCGGCGGCAGCAGCAGGATGAACTGTACGTCGCCCGGCGCACGCAGCAGAAACAGCAGCAGCAGCGGCGGCAGCAGCATCGCCAGGGGCAGCGCCACATGCGGCGCACGGCGCATGCCCGACCAGCTCAGCCAGGCCCAGCAGGCAATTGGCCACACCGGCCAGGTAAACAGCAGCAGGTTGCGTGCAATGAAGTTGAGCGCAGCGGCGTTCGGCGCGCCATAGGTGCGGCGATCGTAGCGCGACCACTCGCGGATAAAAGTCACGGCATCGTTGTGGTCGGTCGCGCCGAAGTAGGCGGCGGCCATCCAGGCTGCCACCAGCGCCAGTGCCAGCGGCACGCTTGCCAGCAGCACGCGCGGCAGGGGCAGGGGCTTGCAGGCCAGGCCGCAGATGATGACCGACGCCAGCAAGACCAGCGGAATGACTGGCCCGCTGGACAGGGTCAGCGCGCCCAGCCCGACGCCCAGCCAGATGCCACCTTGGATTGGCTTGTCCAGGCTGCGCACCATGCCATACAGGCTCATGGCGACAAAGCAAACCTGCCCAACCTGTGGCGTGGTTTCGTGGCCGCGCATGGCCAGGCCCACGCAGGCCAGGAAGATCAGCAGGGCGCCGTCGGCCAGCGTGCGGCCGTAGTCGCGCGCGTTGGGCTGGCCGCCGAAGACATAGGCGAAAGGCTGGACCTCGGCACGCCGGCCGAGCAGGTAGGTCGCGTACCAGATCAGTGAACAGGTGCCGAAGTAAAAGAGTGCCGTGGCGATGCGCGACGCGTCCGGCGCGCCAAGCCAGCCGCCAAACAGGCGGATCATCAGGGCGCCAACCCAGAACACCAGCGGGCCGTCTTCGCCGTAAGGGCGGCCCACGATATTGGGCATCAGCCAGTCCTGGGTGCCGCCGGTGGCCAGTTGCCACATCACGCCGAAGCCGGCCGCATCCTCGTTTTTCCACGGATCGCGGCCGAACAGGCCAGCCAGGCCGTAAATGATGCAGATGGCCAGCAACAGTGCGCGCGGAAGCGTACCGGTGGCGGCTGCGGTCAGGTGGACACGGGAAGTCTTGGCTGCGCTCATTGATTGGTGGGTCTAGGGGGCCGCCGGGGCGGGGCGCTCCCGGTTAGCTGCGTCCGCAGGGCGCCGGTTGGTGCCGATCGCGCGGAGGCTGCAAAAGCAAAGAGGCAGCCGATGCTGCCTCTTTGCTTGGGTGCGCGGCGCCGGAGCATTTTGTCCGAGGCCATGCAGCGAGCGGGCTCGCGGCGAATTACTTCGCGGTGAGCTTGTTCAGCTTGCTGCCGAACTTCTGACGGAACTTCTCGACGCGGCCGGCCGTGTCCATGATCTTCTGGGTGCCGGTGTAGAACGGGTGCGATTCCGACGACACTTCGATCTTGGCCAGCGGGTATTCCTTGCCGTCGCGGGTGATCGTGTCGCGCGTCTGGATGGTCGAGCGGGTCACAAAGCTGAAGTCGTTCGACACGTCGAGGAATACGACTTCGCGATAATTCGGGTGAATGCCTTCTTTCATGGTGTTTCCTTTCAGGTTGGGTAGCCAGTCCGTTGTTTGCCGTGCTGCTGCTGCTGCCATTGCCAAAAGCGCTAAAAAAAGCGCCAGAAGCTGGATGCGCTGATTGCACTGGCAGCGTTGCGGCGAACGAACCACTTGCCGATAACGGACAATCCGGGATTATCGCAGAAAAACAAAAAGCTGGGCAAGTTTTGAGTGCGCGATGCGCACGGCGGCCGAGGGTGCCGAAAGGTTGATCTTCGATCACATCGAGGCCGGATCCTGACGATAGAACGCCGCGAGCGAATCATAGAGGACCGGCCAGTGCCTGCGAAGGCCGGCCGGCTCGACAAAGAAGGTCTCCGAGGCCACGGCGAAGAACTCGCTCGGCGCCTCGCAGCCATATGGGTCGATCACCCGCAGCGCGGGCGGCAGCCGTTCCGGATGGTCCCAGGCATGGTCGGACTGCTGCTCGCAGGCGTCCGCGAAGCGGTCGTACTCTGTGAGGAAGGACTCGGCCCATTGCTCTCGGTCGATGCCCGGATGGAGCACGCGTGAGAAGGGCGGCACGCCGTCCGGCTCGCCGTCGAGCATGTCGAGCTTGTGGGCGAACTCGTGGATGACTACGTTGTAGGTGTCATCGGGGTGGTGGGCATGGCGTGCATTCAGTCCGGCGCCGGGCGTCTGCACATCAGGCCAGGAAAGGATGACCGGTCCGTGTTCCCAGGCTTCACCACTGGCTTGCTCGACCACGCCATGCACCAGCCCGATCTCGTCCTCGACGGTGCGGCGGATGACGAATTCGCCGGGGTAGAGCACGATGCCGCGCCAGCCGCGATACCACTCGATGCCCAGCTTGAGAATGGGCACGCAGGCTTGCAGCGCGACGCTCGTCACCATCTCGTCGGTGAGCGGCAGGTCGTGCGCGGTGGAGTATTCCTTGTCGGCGATGAACAGGGTGGCGAGCTCGCGCAAGGCGGCGAGCTCGGCGGCGCCATAGCGCTGCACGAACGGCAGCGTGGCCACCGTGTGCGCCCACAGCGCGTCGGGAATGGCGTAGTGTTCGAGTTTGCGCACGCGCGAGCGCGCACGCAGGAAGTGGCTCAGTCGGCCGAACATGGGACTCCTGCAGGCACAGGGCGGAAATGCAAAAGGGCGCGCCGAGGCGCGCCCTTCCAGTGCATTGCCAGCGCGCGAACCGCAGCGCGCGGCATAGCGAACGATCAGCCGCCTCTGCGCATCATATCGAAAAACTCGGCGTTGTTCTTGGTCGCCTTCATCTTGTCGAGAATGAACTCCATGGCCTGCACTTCATCCATGTCCGAGATGAACTTGCGCAGCACCCAGACCTTTTGCAGGATCTCGGGCTTGATCAGCAGTTCTTCGCGGCGCGTGCCGGACTTGTTCAGGTTGATCGACGGATAGACGCGCTTTTCCGCCAGGCGGCGTTCCAGGTGCACTTCCATGTTGCCGGTGCCCTTGAACTCTTCGTAGATCACGTCGTCCATGCGGCTGCCGGTTTCGATCAGCGCGGTGGCGATGATGGTCAGCGAGCCGCCTTCTTCCAGGTTACGCGCAGCGCCGAAGAAGCGCTTGGGGCGTTGCAGCGCGTTGGCGTCCACACCACCAGTCAGCACCTTGCCCGAGGCCGGCACCACCGTGTTATAGGCACGTGCCAGGCGGGTGATCGAGTCCAGCAGGATCACCACGTCGCGCTTGAGCTCGACCAGGCGCTTGGCCTTTTCGATCACCATTTCAGCGACCTGCACGTGGCGGATGGCGGGTTCGTCGAAGGTCGACGCCACCACTTCACCGCGCACCGAGCGCATCATTTCGGTCACTTCTTCCGGGCGTTCGTCGATCAGCAGCACGAACAGGTCCGCTTCCGGATGGTTGTTCGCAATCGCGTGGGCGATGTGCTGCAGCATCACGGTCTTGCCGGACTTGGGCGAGGACACCAGCAGGGCGCGCTGGCCACGGCCGATCGGCGCGATCATGTCGATGATTCGGCCGGTGATGTTTTCCTCGGCGCGGATTTCGCGCTCCAGCGTCAGCGGCCGGTTCGGGTGCAGCGGCGTCAGGTTCTCGAACATGATGCGGTTCTTGACCGCTTCAGGTGCTTGACCGTTGACCTTGTCCACCTTCACCAGTGCGAAATAGCGCTCGCCGTCCTTGGGGGTCCGTACTTCGCCCTCGATCGTGTCGCCGGTATGCAGGTTGAAGCGGCGGATCTGCGAAGGGCTGATGTAGATGTCGTCCGTGCTTGCCAGGTAGGAGGTCTCGGGCGAGCGCAGGAAGCCGAAGCCGTCCGGCAGGACTTCCAGGGTGCCGTCACCAAAGATGATTTCGCCCAGCTTGGCGCGCTTCTTCAGGATCGCAAACATCAGCTCCTGTTTGCGCATCCGTTGTGCGTTGTCGATCTCGAGGGTCGCGGCCATTTCGAGAAGCGCAGACACGTGAAGCGATTTGAGTTCTGTCAGGTGCATAGACGAGGGGTACAGAGGCGCCCGGACGGGCTGGACCTAAAGGAGGGGGAGGAAATGAGCGAACGCTCGGGGAAGTTGTTGATGCCATCTTAGCACAATCCGGACGGTGCGCCAGGGAAGGCGCACGCACGTCGGATTGTGGCTACACCGGGGGGGCGCCTGATGGCGCCGCGCCCCGGGCCGGCATATTACAGATTGCCGTCGAGGAATGCGGTCAACTGCGACTTGGACAGCGCGCCAACCTTTTGCGCGGCAACCGCGCCATTCTTGAACAGGATCAGCGTGGGGATGCCGCGAATGCCGAACTTGGCCGGCACTTGCTGGTTCTCATCGACGTTGATCTTCGCGATCTGCAGCTTGTCGCCGTAGTCCTTGGCCACTTCGTCCAGGATCGGGGCGATCATCTTGCAAGGACCGCACCATTCTGCCCAGAAGTCGAGCAGGACAGGCTTGTCGGACTGGAGCACGTCTGCGTCGAAGGAGGCGTCGCTCACATACTTGATTTGTTCACTCATGGCGGAAAACCTCTGGTTTCGCTCTGTTTAATTTGAAGGCGGGATTTGCCGAACCGCTACATTACACGAGTTTGCGCATACCTGTAGGCACGCGCCTTACCCGGTGCGGGCTTGTCCCGAGCGACGGGACAGCCACGATTGGCGGGATGTTGCTCATATGTTACCAGTTGATGGGAATTCAATACCCTGCCCATCAACCTCACGGTGCGCTGCCGTACGCGGTGATGAAACCCGCCGATGCGGCGGCGTGTAGCACCATTCTGCCCGCGAAGCCAAGCCTGGTGGGATGATTGTATTAATCGGCGCAAGAGCTTTTATCAATCGGGAGCCGCGCCGAAGCTCGCCGTCAGGTGCCTGATGTGTGACTTATGAGTAACGCCGCCACGGCTTTGATACGCGGCGCGGGGGGCTTGAGCAAACGCAATCCAATGCGATGCAAAGGTCGCGCGGCGCCCCTGGGCGCGTAGAATAGAATCATGCGCCCGGCCTCGGCCCGGCGCCTTTCCGCGCAACAGACAAGGCTACAGACCATGACGCCAGACACCCCTTCCAAGCCGGATCCGCAGCAACCCCCCGAAGTGGAACACTTGAGCGACGCGCTGGATCACATCAATGCCGCGGTCGAGCAAGAGAGCATTGCCGGCGGCGCGGCCAAGGGCCTCCTTTACAGCGTCATCGAGACCCTGGGCACGCTGGTGGGCGACCCCGACCTGCCAGAGCACGCACGCTCCGGCTACCAGGGCCTGCTGGAGACCGCGCGCGAAATCCGCTCGCGCCTCGAGGCCGGCAGTCACTGAGGGCTCTCCGGGCTCGCCGGTTATTCCCGCGTCTTTCGCGCATCCCGTGCGCGATGCCCTGCTGCGCGCGCTGACCGCCGTGCGCTTTCTCGCCATGGCATCCGATCCGGCCGTTACTCTCGCTTCATGACCTCGCTGCAATTTCGTCCCGGCCCCGACTTCCTGCCGCAGGCCGCCGCCGCGGCCTGGTATTTCCTCGACCATTGCGGGGAGCAGCAAGCCGCCGCGCATGTGGTGGTGCCCACCGCTGCGCAGATCCCCGGCGTGCGCCAGGCGCTGGATGCCGCCGCGCGCGCGGCCGGCAAGCCGCGGCTGCTGCCGCGGGTCGTCACCATTGGCCACTGGCTGCTCGACTTGCCACCCGACCCGATCCCGGTGCGCAGCCATGCGGCGCGGCTACTGGCCGTGCAGCAGGCCATCCGTGCGCAGGAATGGCTGCGGCGCGCATTTGGCGCGCAGACCGAGGCCGCGGCGTGGGGGCTGGCGCAGACGCTGCTCGCCATCAGCGACGAACTGAGCGCACGCTGGCTCGACGATGACGCCATCCGCGATGAAGATGTCGATGGGGACGATCGCGCGGCCTTGCTGCAGGGCGCGCTGGAGCGGACCTACGCGCATCTGTCCTCCCGCTTCCTCGGAGAGGAAGCCCGCATCGTGATGGCCTTCTGGCAAGCCTTGTCCGGCCCGGACGATCCGCTGCCCGCGCGCCGGCGCGCGCTGCACCGGCTGGCCCAGCACCTGGACGGCCCGGTCATCTGGCTCGGGCCAACGCCGCCCCAGCCGATCGAGGAAGCGTTCCTGCGGCAGGCCGCCGAGCTCGTGCCGGTGATCCGCATCGGCTACGACTGGACCGCGCAGTCCGCGCAGGCGCCGAGCAGCGCGCTCGATGCCGATTTGGGCGATGAGGACGGGGAGCTCGACTGGTACGACACCTTGCTGGCACTGTGGCCCGAGGCGCGGCTGCCTGGCGCGAACGAAGCCGCCGCGCGCCGCGCGCCACGTAGCCTGCCGGCCGAGCGCCCGCGCGTGCGCGTGATCGGCAGCGCGCGCTTCGAGGACGAGGCCGGCGCTGCCGCCGAGCAACTGGTGCAGTGGCTCAACGACGGCCGCCGCCACGTGGCGCTGGTGGCGCACGATCGCGTAGTAGCGCGGCGCGCGCGCGCGTTGCTGGCGCGGGCCGGCGCGCCGGTGCGCGATGAAACCGGCTGGAAGCTCTCGACCACGCGAGCCGCGGCTGCGCTGATGCGATGGTTCGACCTGCTCAACCAGGACGGCGATACCTCGGCCTTGCTCGACCTGCTAAAGAGCCCGTTTTGCCTGCCAGACTTCGCGTTGCGCGGCGAGGCCATTGCCGCGCTGGAGCGGCAGATCCGGCGCGACGGCATCAGCGGTGGCTGGCGCCGCTTGCAGCAGCGCTTCCGTCCTGATACGGCCGACCAGGCCGGCGGCGATAGCAACGCCGGCGACGCCGCGCAAGACGACGCGCGCCGCGCCGCCCGGCAGGCCGCTTGCGAGCTGGTGCAGCACCTTGCGGCCGAAGCCGGCGCGTGGCCGCGCGGCAACGCACAGCACCCGGTCTCGACCTGGCTGGAACGCCTCGATGCCACGCTGGATGTGCTCGGCATGCGCGAGGCATTGTCTGCCGACGATGCGGGCACACAAATGCTCGATGCGCTGGCGCGCCTTGCCGACCTGCCGCAGGACGAGACGGGTGCCGGCGCCACGCTCAATCTCGGCGAATTCCGCTCCATGCTGTCAGCCTTGCTTGAGTCGGTTGCCTACAAGGAGCCTTCGGCCAGCGGCGCCGCGCGCATCACCATCCTGCCGCTTAACGGCGCGCGCATGCGCCGCTTCGATGGGGTCGTGGTGGTGGGGTGCGACGACACGCAGCTTCCCTCCAGCGCGGCCGAGCTGATGTTCTTCTCCAACCAGATGCGGCGCGAGCTCGCACTGGAAGACCGCGAGGTGCGCTTCGCCCAGCAGGCGCGCGACCTGGCCGAGGTCCTGCTGAACAACGACGACGTGGTGCTCACCTGGCAGCGCCTTGGCGCGCGTGGCGAGCCCAAGCATGTGTCGGGCTGGATCGAGCGGCTCAGCGCGCTGTGCTCGCGCGCGGGCGCGCCGATCGAGGCGAGCGCGCTGCCGGTGCTGCACGAGACCTTCGCCGAGGTGGACGGCATGCCCGCGCCCGCGGCATCGGAGCTGGTGCCTGCGCGCTGGAGCGCGCAGGCGTACAACATGCTGCGTCGCTGTCCCTACCAGTTTTTTGCCGGCCGCATGCTCGGGCTGGCGGGGCTGGAAGTCGTCAGCGACGACCTCGAAAAACGCGACATCGGCGAGCTGCTGCACCGCGTGCTGCTGCGTTACCACCGCGAAGCGTCGCAGGACGGCTTGCGCCGTGAAGATGCTCGCCTGGCGCGCCTGCGCGAGATTTCCGATCACGAGTTCGGCGCGCTGATGAAGGAAGACGGCAACGCCATCGGCTACTACCGCCGCTGGTGCGAAGTGCTGCCGTCCTACGTGGCATGGCAGGCTGAACGCGAGGCACAGGGCTGGTTTTGGGACGATGGCGAGCTCGATGCCGCTGTCGACCTGCCCATGCCCGACGGCCAGCCGCTGCGCGTCAATGGCCGCATCGACCGGCTCGATCGCGCGCGCGACGGCAGCCGCGCGGTGCTCGATTACAAGACCCAGACCGTGCTGCGCTTGAAGCGCAAGGTCGGGGACGTGGAAGAGGATTGCCAGTTGCCGTTTTATGGATTGCTGCGCGCCGACGTTGCCGCTGGCAGCTGGGTGGCGCTCGAAGGCGCGAAGGACGGGCCGCCGGCGCCACAGCGCGAAGTGAGCCTGCCTGACTTCGATGCCGCAGTGGCGTGGCTCGAACAACAACTGCGCAGCGACGTGATGCGCCTGCGCCAGGACGCGCCGCTGCCGGCCTTCGGGGACGCCAGCGCATGCACCTACTGCACCGCCCGCGGCCTGTGTCGCAAGGGCTTCTGGGAAAGCACGGCGTTGCCGCCGGGGATCGGAGGCCGCGCATGAGCATCCACGCCTATCTGCGCGATGGCCAGCCGGTGGCCGAGGCCGAGTTCACGCGCGCGGCCTGCGACCCCGCCAGCTCCGTGGTGGTCGAGGCTTGCGCGGGCAGCGGCAAGACCTGGCTGCTGGTGGCGCGCCTGCTGCGCCTGCTGCTGGCCGGCGCGGCGCCGCACGAGATCCTCGCCATCACCTTCACGCGCAAGGCCGCGGAGGAAATGCGCGAGCGCTTGCTGGAAGTGCTGGCGCAGCTCGCGCGCGACGATGACGACGCGGTGATTGCCGCGCTCACGCAGCGCGGGCTGTCGCCCGATGCCGCACGCGCCGCGCTGCCGCGCGCGCGCGGCCTGCATGCACAGGTGCTGGCCGCGCCCGGGCGCATGGCCATCGATACCTTCCACGGCTGGTTTGGCACGCTGCTGCGCGGCGCGCCGCTGGCGTCGGGCATCGTGCCGGGCGCCACGCTGCGCGAAGACGCACTGCGCATGAAGCGCGAGGCCTGGGCGCCGTTCTGGCAGGCCCTGGCCACGCCGCCGTATGCCAACCTGCGCGTCGCCTTCGAGCGGCTGGTGGATGCCATCGGCGAGTTCCAGGCGCGGGCCTTGCTCGACGCCATGTTCCATGCGCGCAGCGAGTGGTTTGCGTTCCGCGAAAGCGCCGATCCCGCCGAGGCGCTCGCCGCGGACCTGGGCGAGGATGCCCAGGTCGACGTGCTGCTGGACGTGCTGGCCGATGACGGCTGGCTTGACGCTTGCCAGGGCATGGCGTTGCAACTGGGCCGGGGCGGCAAGACCGAGCAGGCTCACGCTACGCGCCTGGCCGATGCGATCCTGGCGATCCGCGCTTGGCGCGAGGCGGGCGCCGAAGAGGGCGAGCCCGCCGAGCGCACCTTCGCGATATTGCGCGACGCGTTTTTTACCGCCGCCGGCAAGCCGCGATCGCTACGCGCCACCACGGCGCTGACCAAAGCGCTCGGTGGCGAGGCGATGGTCGATGCGTTCCTCGCCGAGCACGGCGACATGTGCGCCGCGCTGGAGCAGGTCGCGCAACGCCGCTGCGAGGCCGCGGTGCTGGCGGTCAACCTGGCGCTGTATGAACTGGGCGACGCGCTGCTGACGCGCTACCAGCACCACAAGTCCGAGCAGCGCGCGATGGACTTCGCCGACCTCGAATGGCTGGCCGCGCGGCTGATGCGCGACGAAGAGACCGCGACCTACCTGCAAGTCCGGCTCGATGCGCGCTACCGCCACCTGTTGCTCGACGAGTTCCAGGATACCAACCCGTTGCAATGGCGCATCCTGCAGGGCTGGCTGGCCGGCTACGCAGGCCTGGGTGAGCGGCCCACGGTATTCCTGGTGGGCGACCCCAAGCAATCGATCTATCGCTTCCGCCGCGCCGATGCGCGCCTGTTCCAGACCGCCGGCGAGATGCTGCAGTCGGGTTTCGGCGCCACCGTGCTGCGGACCAACCGCACCCGCCGTAACCGCCCGGAAGTGCTCGATTGGGTCAACGCGGTGTTCGACACCGCGCGCGCCGACGGGCGCTATCCGCTGTTCGAGACGCAGACGACCGCACTGGACGAGCCCGGCGGCCCGGTGTGGCTGTTGCCACTGGTCGAGCCCGAGGCAGAGCCGGCACCGCAGGACGACGCGGCTAGCGATGACGATGAAGCCGAGCGGGACCCCGCCATCCACCGCGATACGCTGACGCAGCCGCGCCAGCACGAAGGCGATTCGCTGCGGCTCGAAGAGGGCCGGCGCGTGGCGGCCTGGCTAAAGCATGTCCGCGCCACGGTGCCGGTTGCCGACAGCAATGGCCCGCGGCCCGCGCGCTGGAGCGATGTGCACTTGCTGGTGCGCCGCAAGACGCATCTGGCGGAGTACGAGCGCGCTTTCCGCGAGGCCGGCATTCCCTGCCTGAGCCCGCGCCGCGGCGGTTTGCTGGCTACGCTGGAAGCGCTCGACCTGTCCGCGCTGCTGGCGTTCCTGATGACGCCGGAGTCTGACCTGGACCTGGCCCATGTGCTCAAGAGCCCGCTGGTGGGCGCGACCGACGAGGACCTGATCGCCATCGCGCAGATGGCCCAGGCGCGCGAGCCGCGGCCAGGCTGGTGGGCCTGCCTGCGGGAGCAGGGGCTGCCCGAATTCGGCAGCCCGGCGCTGCGCGATGGCGTCGCGCGCCTGCGCCACTGGCTTGAGGTGGCGCCGCATCGCCCGGTGCATGACCTGATCGACCACATCTACCATGGCGGCGAAGTGCGCCGGCGCTACGCCGAGGCCGCGCCGGCCGAGATCCGCGACCAGGTACTAGCCAACCTCGATGCCTTCCTCAAGCTCTCGCTTGACCTCGATGGCGGGCGCTACCCGAGCCTGCCCAAGTTCATCGACGAGTTGCAGGAAATCCGGCGCGGCGAAGAAGGCGAAAGCCCGGATGAAGGCGGCATGGCCGATAGCGCCGAAGACGCGGAAGGCGAGGCCGATGCCGACGACGCCACCGACAATGCGCAGGACGCGGTCCACATCCTCACCGTGCACGCCGCCAAGGGGCTGGAGGCCCCGTTCGTCGTGCTGCTCGACGCAAATCATAGCGACGCCGCCGCGGATCGGAGCGGCATCCTGATCGACTGGCCGCCGTCCTCAAGCGTGCCGGTGCATTTTTCCGCCTATGGCAAGCGCAGCACGCGCGGGCTCGCTCGCGCGCCGTTGTTCGAGGCTGAGGCCGCCTTGGCCGAACGCGAGAACTGGAACCTGCTCTATGTGGCGATGACGCGCGCGCGCCAGGGCTTGCTGGTGAGCGGTGTCAAGGGGCGCGCATCGCGCAGCGCCGACAGCGCCGAGGGCAACCGCGAGATCGCCGGTAGCTGGTATGCGCGGCTGCTTGCGGCCGGCGTCGGCGTGGAAGTCGAGCCCTTTCCGGCGGCCACCGCGCAGGACGTGGCGGATGCCGCTGCCGGCAGTGATGCATGCGTGCGCTTTACCGATTTTCGCCAGCGTTACCGTGAAGCGGCCGAGAGCCTGGCGCCGGTGCTGGCGTGGGAGGACGAGGAGGCGGGGCAGGGCGCCGCCACGAGCGAGGACGGCGACCACACGATTGTGTTCGATGCCGACGCGGCGCGCCATGGCGAACTGTTGCACGCGCTGCTGGAACGCGTGACGCGCTACCCGGAGGCGTTCGAGGGCTTGCCCACGCCCGAGGTGGTGATGCGCTGGTTCCCGCTGGCAGGAGCCGGTACAGCGCAGGCGCGCACGCTGTGGCGGCACCAGGCGCATGCCGCGGTCGAAGGCGCGCGATTGATGCTGGAGGCGCCGGCATTGCGGCCGTTGCTGTTCCCGCAGGGCGCGCTCAGCGCCCGCAATGAGGTCGAGCTTTACGATGCGCGTGGCCGCCTGCTGCGGATCGACCGCCTGGTGGAGTTTGCCGATCGGGTGGTGATCATCGATTACAAGCTGCGCCTGCTGCCGCAGGAGCACGCGGCCTACGCGCAGCAGCTCGCAGGCTATGTGGCAGCGGTCAGGCCCATGTTCCCCGGGCGGCGGGTCGAGGCCGGCGTGGCCACGGCCGATGGGGAGTGGATTGCGGCGGATGCGCTGCAAACGTCGCGCCAGGGCACGCTGTTCTAGGCGAGTCCTGGATCATGGGAAACGGGAGGGCATTGCGTGGATGCGAATTCAGCGAGGCCCTGCCGAACATTGTGCTATCGGCGGCCTGATGCGCAGACTTGAAGAAAGCGCGATGATGCGAGGGGAGTTACTGCTGGACAGCTGCGGCTGGATAGCTGCGCAATACAGCTAGGGGGATGTTAGGGGGACGAGCCTGACCCTCGGCACTGGCGGAAAACGGCTGTGGCTGCTTCGTTCCCGACCTGACCAGGTTGACCGCGCCACCATGCGAGGAGGCCCGTCCGGTCGGCATTGTAACCCAGAGCGGGCGGGTCCGGCAGTTTTCCGCGAAATTGATTGCGTAAATTGATTGAGTCGCTTGATTGAGCCATGCAACCCAGACACCTGCGAGATCCACGATGAATGCCAAAGACCAGATGCTCCGCGCCACGCTGCCGCCCCAGGACATCTCCACGGAAGTCCTGCTGGAGAAGTACGCCAAGGGTGAGGAGGCGACCGCCGCCGACGTGCGCCAGCGGGTGGCGCGCGCGCTGGCCGAGGCAGAGCCCGAGGCGCAGCGCGCGCAATGGGCCGAGCGCTTCCTGTGGGCACAGGAGCAGGGCTTCGTGCCGGCGGGGCGGATCAACTCGGCGGCCGGCACGCGCATCGAGGCCACGCTGATCAACTGCTTCGTGCAGCCGGTGGGGGACTCAGTTTCCGAGGCGCGTGGCGGCAAGCCGAGCATCTACGCCGCGGTGGCGCAGGCGGCGGAGACCATGCGGCGTGGCGGCGGCGTGGGCTACGACTTCTCCGCGATCCGCCCAGCCGGCGCGCTGGTGAGGGGCACGCACTCGCGCGCTTCGGGGCCCGTGTCGTTCATGAAGGTGTTCGATGCCTCCTGCGCCACGGTGGAATCTGCCGGTTCGCGCCGTGGCGCGCAGATGGGCGTGCTGCGCTGCGACCACCCGGATATCGAGACCTTCATCCACGCCAAGGACCGCGGCGACCTGACCAACTTCAATATCTCGATCGGCGTCAGTGATGACTTCATGCGCGCAGTCGAGGCCGATGGCGAGGTCGAGCTGGTGCACGAGGCCGAGCCCGCGGCGGAAACCATCGCCGCGGGCGCGTACCGGCGCGACGACGGCCAGTGGGCCTATCGCCGCGTGCCGGCTCGCCAGCTGTGGGATCAGGTGATGCAGGCTACCTACGACCATGCGGAGCCCGGCATCTTGTTTCTGTCGCACATCAACGACGACAACAATCTTTATTACTGCGAGCGCATTGAGGCCACCAATCCCTGCGCGGAGCAGCCGCTGCCGTCCTATGGCTGCTGCGACCTCGGCTCGATCGACCTGACCCGTTTCGTGCGCCAGCCCTTCGGCACGGACAGCCGCTTTGATTTCGAAGCCTTCGCCGAGGTGGTGCGGCTGGCGGTGCGCATGCTCGACAACGTGCTCGACGTTACCTACTGGCCGTTGCCGGAGCAGCAGGCCGAGGCGCATGCCAAGCGGCGCATTGGCCTGGGCTTCCTCGGGCTGGGCAGCGCGCTGGTGATGCTGGGCATCCGCTATGACGCCGAGGCGGGGCGCGCGCTGGCTGCGCGCATCGCGCAGACCCTGCGCGACACAGCCTACCTGGCCTCGGCCGGGCTGGCGCGGGAGAAGGGCGCCTTCCCCCTCTTCAAGGCCGAGGCCTACCTGGCCAGCGGCTTCGCGCGGCGCCTGCCGGCGGCGGTGCGTGACGCCATCGGCCGCGACGGCATCCGCAACTCGCACCTGCTGTCGATCGCCCCGACCGGCACCATCACGCTGGCGTTCGCCGACAACGCGTCGAACGGCATCGAGCCCGCTTTCTCGTGGACCTACAACCGCAAGAAGCGCATGGCGGACGATAGCTACAAGGTGTTCGAGGTGGCCGATCATGCCTGGCGCCTTTATCGCCACCTCGGCGGTGATATGGCGCAGTTGCCTGACAGTTTCGTCACGGCGCTGCAGATGTCGGCGCTCGATCATATGAAGATGCTCGAGGCGGTCCAGCCCTATATCGACACCAGCATCAGCAAGACGGTGAACGTGCCGGAGGACTATCCATACGAGGCCTTCCGCAATCTTTACCTGGAAGCCTGGCGCGCGGGGCTGAAGGGGCTTGCCACCTACCGCCCCAATAGCGTGCTGGGCGCGGTGCTGTCGGTGACGCCGCCGCCGGCCGGCGCCCCGGCTGCGCCCGCCACGGCCGCTGTGACGGATGACCCGCTGCGCAAGCCATTCGCGAGCCGGCCTGTGGGTGACCTTGAAGGGGTGACGTCCAAGGTCGAGTACATGACTTACGAGGGGCACAAGACGGTCTACCTGACGGTCAATTTCATGCGTGTGGCCGGCCAGCTCGATGGCAAGCCGGTGGCCGTGGAGCGTCCGGTGGAGTTTTTCATGCCGGCCGGGCAACGCAACGACGGCCAGCAGTGGATCACGTCCACCATGCGGCTGCTGTCGATGGTGGCGCGTTCCGGGGGCTCGATCGCCAAGGCATTGGCCGATATGCGCAATGTTGTATGGGATAAAGGCACGGTGCGCTATGGCATGCTGGCGCGCCAGGACGGCACCGAGGTGCCGCGCTTCCACGATTCCGAGGTGGCGGCGATCGGGTATGCCCTGCAGCGCATCCTGATCAAGCGGGGTTTCCTCGATGCGGAGGGCATCCAAGTGCCGGTGGCGGCGCTTGCGGCCCGCCTGGCCGGGCTGGAAGGGCCAGGCGGCGGTGCCGTTGACAGTGGTGGCGCGGCCCCGGCAACGGGTGGCGCTGGCATGCCGGCCGCCGGGATGGGGCTGCGCTCGGGCAAGCCATGCCCGGAGTGCGGTGCCCATGCCCTGCATAAGGTCGATGGCTGCGCCAAGTGCGCCAACTGCGGGTATGTCGGGGAATGTGGCTAGGGGCCTGGGGCGCAGGGCAACGCACCTGGCCACCATGTGAAGCGGGCGTGAATCCCGCCTGAAGGACGGCTGCCTTTTGCTACAATCGCCGCCATGAGTTATCAAGTGCTAGCGCGCAAATGGCGCCCCCGGGATTTCACCACGCTGGTCGGCCAGGAGCACGTGGTCCGCGCGCTCACGCACGCGCTGGAACAACAGCGGCTGCACCATGCCTACCTGTTTACCGGTACGCGGGGCGTCGGCAAGACCACCTTGTCCCGGATTCTCGCCAAGGCGCTGAATTGCATCGGGCCGGATGGCACGGGCGACATCACCGCGCAACCTTGCGGGGTGTGCAAGGCCTGCACCGAGATCGATAGCGGGCGTTTCGTCGACTATATCGAGATGGACGCGGCCTCCAACCGCGGTGTCGATGAAATGGCGTCGCTGCTGGACAAGGCGGTGTACGCGCCCACGGCGGGGCGCTTCAAGGTCTACATGATCGACGAAGTGCACATGCTGACCAACCACGCCTTCAACGCCATGCTGAAGACGCTGGAGGAGCCGCCCGCGCACGTCAAGTTCATCCTGGCTACCACCGATCCACAGAAGATCCCGGTCACGGTGCTGTCGCGCTGCCTGCAATTCAACCTCAAGCAGATGCCGCCGGGCCATATCGTCAGCCACCTCGACCACGTGCTGGGCGAGGAGGGCATCGTGCGCGAGCCCAATGCGCTGCGCCTGCTGGCCCAGGCCGCCCACGGTTCGATGCGCGACGCGCTGTCGCTGACCGATCAGGCCATTGCCTACAGCGCCGGCCAGGTATCCGAGGCCGCCGTGCGCGGCATGCTGGGCGCGATCGATCAGAGCTACCTGGTGCAGTTGCTGGATGCGCTGGCCGCCGAAGACGGCCCCGCCATGCTGGCGGTGGCGGACGGCATGGCGGATCGCAGCCTGTCGTTTGCCGGCGCCTTGCAGGACCTGGCCTCGCTGCTGCACAAGATCGCGCTGGCGCAGGCGGTGCCCGCCTCGGTCCAGGAAGAATGGCCGGAAGCCGCCGAAGTGCGCCGCTTTGCCGCCGCCTTCGATGCGCAGGAAGTGCAGTTGTTCTACCAGATCGCCAACCTTGGCCGCAGTGAGCTGGCGCTGGCGCCCGACGAGTACGCGGGCTTCACCATGACGCTGCTGCGCATGCTGGCGTTCCGCCCGTCGGCCAGCCCCACACCTGCGGTGGCGCAGGGTGGCGGCCAACAGGCGCCGCGCGCACGCGGTGGCGCTGCGCCGGTGGCCCGGGTTGCGGCAGATGCGGCCGCAGCCAGCGCCGCCGTGGCGCCTGTTGCTCCGAGCTTGCGTGCGGCCGCGCCGATGCCGGCCGGCGATCCCGCGCCAGTCCAGGCACAACAGCCAGTGTCGGCCCCGACGCCGGCAGCACCCGCAAGGACGCTGAGCCCGGCTCCGGCAGCTGTCGCGCCGGCAGCCGCTCCCGCCGCCGGGGCGCCGATGTCGCCGGCCCGTGCGGCGCTGGCCGCGGCGCGCCTGGCCTCCGCCGCGCGCGCAGGGGGCAGCCCGCGCACGCCGCCGCCTGCAGCCGTAGCTGCTGCTGCGCCAGCTGCGCGCCCGCCCTCGGCCCAGCCCTTGCGTCCGCCCGGCCCACCCGCTGCAGTGTCGAGGCCGGCGGCCCCGATGCGTGCCGCCCAGGCCGCAGCCCCTTCGCACAGGGAGCCTGCGCCCGCGCGGCAAGCCGCCGCGGATGCGCGCGATGTCCGCGACAGCGGCCCGAGCGACGACGTCCCGCCGTGGGAACACGCAGGCAGCAGCGACGTGCCGCCCTGGGAAGACCTCCCGCCCGACCTGCCCGTGATCGGGCCGTACGACAGCGATCCCGAGCCGATGCCCTCGCGCCAGGCCGCGCCCCGGCGCGAACCTGCCCCGCGCGCCGCACCGCCTGCTCCCGCTGCCGTGCAAGCTGCCCCGGCCGAACCCGTGGCTCCGGTGCGGCTCACGCCGCCTAAGCCGCCGGTGGCCGGCGAAGATGGCACGCCGCCGGTGTTTACCGGCGCGTGGCCGGCACTGGCTGCCAGCCTGCCGCTCAAGGGCCTTGCGCAGCAACTGGCCTACCAGAGCGAGCTTGTCCAGGTCGTGGGCCGTACCTTCCACCTGCGCGCGCCGGTGGCGCCCATTACCGAGGCCGGCGTCGTCGAGCGCCTGCAGCAGACGCTGGCCGAGCACCTCGGCACCGACGTGCGGGTGCAGTGCGAGATTGGCGCGGTAGCCGATACCGCCGCCGCCGCGGATGCGCAGGCTCGCGCGGAGCGCCAGCGCGAAGCCGAGGCCACCATCGAAGGGGATCCCTTCGTGCAGGGTCTGCTGCGCGAGTTCGGTGGCACGATCCTGGAGGGATCGATCCAGCCGCGCGCCGCCTGACCTCTTATTTTTGCCAGGCTGCCGGCGCCCATGACGCGTGGCGGCCCGTAACTTCTATCCAAACGCTAATCAGGAGCACTCCATGATGAAGGGCCAACTGGCCGGGCTGATGAAGCAAGCCCAGCAGATGCAGGAAAACATGAAGAAGATGCAGGAGCAGCTTGCCCTGATCGAGGTCGAGGGCCAGTCCGGCGCCGGCCTGGTCAAGGTGGTGATGACCTGCAAGAACGACGTCAAGCGCGTCTCCATCGACCCCAGCCTGCTTGCCGAAGGCGAAGACAAGGAACTGCTGGAAGACCTGGTCGCCGCTGCGTTCAACGACGCCGTGCGCAAGGCCGAGGCCACCTCGCAGGAAAAGATGGGCTCGATGACCTCCGGCCTGCCGTTGCCCCCGGGCTTCAAGCTGCCGTTCTGAGCCTGACACGGAGCCCGCATGATTCTCGAATCCGCAGTGCTGCCGGTGCGCCCCGGCCAGGAAGCCGCCTTTGAAGCGGCCTTCGGGCAGGCGCGTCATATCATCGCGGGCATGCCGGGCTTTCTTGGGCTTGAGTTGCATCGCGGCATCGAGCAGCCGTCGGAGTACCTGCTGACAGTGCGCTGGCGCACGCTGGAAGACCACACCGAGGGTTTCCGCGGCTCGCCCGAGTACCAGCAGTGGAAAGCCTTGCTGCATCATTTCTATGAGCCGTTTCCCACCGTGCTGCATCACTTGCCGGTGGTGAGCATGGCGGCGTCCGGGGGGGCGGCATGAAGGGCGCCCCCCCGACGTCGCTGCAGGCGCTGATCGAGGCGTTGCGGGTCTTGCCGGGCGTGGGGCCGAAGTCGGCCCAGCGCATGGCTTACCACCTGCTGCAGCACGACCGCGAAGGTGCCCGCAAGCTGGGCGACGCCTTGCGCGGCGCGGCCGACGGCATCAAGCATTGCTCGCGCTGCAATACCTTCACCGAGCAGGAAATCTGCGCGACCTGCCTGGACCAGCGGCGCGACGCCTCGCTGCTGTGCGTGGTGGAGACGCCGTCCGACCAGATCATGATCGAGCAGACGCTGACCTATCGCGGCCAGTATTTTGTGCTGATGGGCCGGCTCTCTCCGCTCGACGGCATCGGCCCGCGCGAAATCCACCTGGACCGGTTGCTGGCGCGCGCCACCGACCCCGCCATGGGCGGCCCGGTGACGGAGGTGATCGTCGCCACCAATTTCACGAGCGAAGGCGAGGCCACGGCGCACTATGTTGGGGAGATGCTGAAGGCGCGCGGCCTCAAGGTGTCGCGCCTGGCGCGCGGCGTGCCGGTGGGCGGCGAACTCGAATACGTCGATGCCGGCACCATTGCCCGCGCGGTGATGGACCGGCGCGCGGTGTAGCCGTGCCCGGTCGTATTGCCATGCCTGGGACCGTGCGCGGGGCCACAACCGCATGAATCTCGCCCGTTTCGACCTTGTCACGCTTGGCCTGTTCGTGGCCGTGGCCCGCCAGGGCAGCATTTCCGCCGGCGCGCGCCAGTCTCACTTGGCGGTGGCGGCGGCCAGCAAGCGCATTTCCGACCTGGAGGCCGCCGTTGGCGCGCCGCTGTTCTTTCGCCACGCGGCCGGGGTGCAGCTGACCGAGGCCGGGCAGGCCTGCTTCCACCATGCGCTGACCATCCTGCAGGACGTGGAGCGCATGGCCGGCGTGATGTCGGACTACGCCAGCGGCGTGCGTGGCCAGGTGCGCGTGTGCGCCAATACCTCGGCCATCACGCAGTTCCTGCCCGACGACCTGGCGACCTTCATGGCGCTGCATCCCACCATCCGCATCGAGCTCGAAGAGCAGAACAGCAGCGAGATCGTGGCCGCGCTGGTGGAAAACCGCGCGGACGTGGGCATCTTTGCCGACCGCACGCCCAGCGCGGGCCTGGTCACGGTGGAGTACCGGCAGGACGAACTGGTGCTGGTCACGCCGCCGGGCCATCCGCTGTCGGAGCGCGGGCCCGTGCGCTATGCGGACACGCTGGAATACGACTTCGTCAGTTTGCCGCAGGTCACCTCGCTGGCGGCTCGCCTGCTGGAGGAAAGCAGCCGGCTGGACCGGCCTTTCCGCCTGCGCATCCAGGTGCGCAGCTTCGACGCCATGTGCCGCATGGTGATGGCGGGGCTGGGCGTGGGCGTGCTGCCGCGCATCGCGGCCGAGCCGCACGTGCAGTCGATGGGGTTGTCGCTGGTGGGGCTGCAGGATGCGTGGGCACGCCGCACGCTGCTGATCGGCATGCGTGACCCTGCGGCGCTGACGGTGTCGGCGCGGCTGCTCATTACCCATCTCTGCGGCGACCGCGCGCCGTTCTGACGCCCTTGGGCTTCAACGTGGCTCGTTCGGGGCTTTCGCGTTCCGAGAAGGCCCGCTTCTCCGAATGCCGATTCCGCCAGCCGCCCGGCTGGGGCACACTGCGTCGAAACAAGGCGTGCTGCCAGCCGCACCGGCCGCACTAGCCGCGGCGCTTCCCATCGGCACACGCCCGCTGTAACCCACACCGCACGGAGACACCCCCACCATGGCGCGACAGATCCTTGAAGGCATTCGGGTCCTCGAACTCGGGCAACTGATTGCCGGCCCCTTCGCCGCCAAGACCCTCGCCGATTTCGGCGCTCACGTGGTCAAGGTGGAGCCGCCCGGACAGGGCGACCCGCTGCGCAAATGGCGCATGCTTTACGAGGACACCTCTGTCTGGTGGGAAGCGCAATCGCGCAACAAGCAATCCATCTGCATTGACCTGCGCATTCCGGAAGGGCAGGCCGTGGTGCGCAAGCTGGCCGCCGAGGCCGACGTGCTGATCGAGAACTTCCGCCCGGGCACCATGGAAAAATGGGGCCTGGGCTATGAAGCGCTGCGCGCGGAAAACCCCGGCCTGATCATGGTGCGCGTGTCCGGCTACGGCCAGACCGGCCCGAAGAAGGACGAGCCGGGCTTTGCCGCGGTGGCCGAGGCCATGGGCGGCCTGCGCTACCTCACGGGCGAGCCGGGCCGTGCGCCGGTGCGCGCCGGTCTGTCGCTAGGCGACACCATTGCCGGGCTGCATGGCGCGCTCGGCGTGCTGCTGGCGCTGTACGAACGCGATGCGCGCGGCGGTGAAGGGCAGGTGATCGACGTGGCGCTGTACGAGTCGCTGTTCAACCTGAGCGAAAGCCTGCTGCCGGAGTATTCGGCGTTTGGTGCCGTGCGCCAGCCGGCTGGCGGCGCCTTGCCCGGCATCGCGCCGTCCAACGCCTATCCCTGCGCCAGTGGCGAGTACGTGCTGGTGGCCGCCAACGGAGACGCCATTTTCAAGCGCCTGATGCACGCGATCGGCCGCGCCGACCTGGGCGACGACCCGGCGCTCGCGCGCAACGACGGGCGCGTGAAACGCGTCGACGAGATCGATGCCGCCATCACGGCGTGGACCCGCACGCAAAGCGTGGAAGACGCGCTGGTGGTGCTCAAGCAGGCCGAAGTGCCATCCGGGCGCATCTACACCGTCAAGGACATCTCGGAAGACCCGCACTACCGTGCGCGCGGCGTGATCGAGAGCGTGACCGCGGCCAGCGGCCTGACCGTCGAAGTGCCGGGCATCATGCCCAAGCTTTCGGCCAGCCCGGGCGCCATCCACGACCGTGCGCCCACGTTGGGCGAACACACCGACAGCGTGCTGGAGGCGGCCGGCTTCGACGCTGCCACCATCGCTGACATGCGCGCACGCGGGGTGGTGGCATGAGCGCGTCATCCATGCTGCGCGGCCCGGCCCGCATCGAGATCAACGAAGTCGCACCGCGCGACGGCCTGCAGATCGAGCCGGCCGTGGTGCCCACCGATGCCAAGGTCGCCTTCCTCGACGCCTTGTCCGCCTGTGGCTTTGCCCGCATCGAAGCCACGTCATTTACCTCGGCCAAGGCCATCCCCGCTTTGGCCGATGCCGAGGCGGTCATGCACCGCATGCAGCGCGGCGCGGACGTGCGCTACACCGCGCTGGTGCCGAACCTGCGCGGCCTGGAGCGCGCGTTGTCGTGCCGGCCCGATGAGCTCAACCTGGTGATGTCGGCCAGCGAGACGCATAACCGCGCCAACCTGCGCATGACGCGCGCCCAGTCGCAAGCGCAGTTGCTGGCAATGATCGAGGCGGCTAACGCGGCGGTTGTGCCGGTCAATGTTTCGCTGTCCACCGTGTTCGGCTGCCCCTTCGAGGGCGAGGTCGATGCCGATGCCGTGATGGCGCTGGCCGAGTCCTTCGCCCATGCCGGCGCGGCAGGTATCACGCTGTGCGACACCACCGGCATGGCGTATCCCACGCAGGTGGCCGCGCTGTGCGAGCGTTTCCAGCGAAGCCTGCCGCAGGCGGGCCTCACCATTCACCTGCATAACACCCGCGGGATGGGCCTGGCCAACGCGCTGGCCGCCTGGCAGACGGGCGTGACCCGCTTCGACGCCGCTGCCGGCGGTCTCGGTGGTTGCCCCTTTGCGCCCGGCGCCAGCGGCAACGTCAGCACCGAAGAGCTGGTGCATATGTTCGATGCCATGGGCGTGGACACCGGCGTGGACCTGGCGCGCCTGCTCGACGTGGTGGCTGGCTTGCCCGCGCTGGTCCAGCGTGACACCGCCAGCCAGTTGCTGCGCGCGGGCACGCGCCTGCGCACGCACCAGCCGCCGGCCTGGCTGGCCGAGCATTTCGCCGGGCAGGGCTGATGCTAGGGCTGACACCAGGGCTGATGCTAGGGCTGACAGCGGGCCCGCCGCAAGAATCCCGAAGGACGGGTGCGCACCGCACGGCGAGGGCCGGCGGGCGCTGAACAGAAAACCAAGATCAACAAGCACCAAGCAGGAGACACTTCATGCCTCGCAATCCGGCATCTGCCATCGCACGTCCCCAATCTTCCCTGTGCGCATCCGGCGCGCGCCGCAAGACGCTCGCCGCCGCCGTGGCGCTGGCTGCCGCCGGCCTGGCCGGCACGGCCGCATGGGCGCAGGACGGCGCCTACCCGACGCGCCCGGTCACGCTGGTGGTGTCCGCCGCTGCCGGCGGCACGACCGACCTGGCCGCGCGCATGATCTCCGAGCCCCTGTCCAAGGCCCTGGGCCAGCCGGTGGTCGTGGACAACCGCCCCGGTGGCTCGGGCGGCATTGCCGCGCAGACGGTGGCGCGCGCCAAGCCGGATGGCTACACCCTGATGGTGCAGTACTCGGGCTACCAGGTCATCTCGCCGCTGCTGATGAAGAACGCGTGGGACCCTGTGAAGGATTTCTCCCCGGTCGCCAACATCCTCTCGGCCCCGCAAGTACTGGTGGTGCGCCCGAGTTTGCCGGTGAAGACGCTCAAGGAGCTGGTGGCCTATGCCAAGGCCAACCCCAACAAGCTCAACTACGCCTCGTCGGGCAACGGCTCCCTGCAGCATGTTTCCACCGAGCTGCTGAACCAGATGGCCGGCATCCAGATCACCCATGTCCCGTACAAAGGCACCGGCCCGGCCATGACCGACCTGCTGGGCGGCTCGGTGGATCTCACCATCACCACGCCGCCGCCCCTGATGGGGCATATCGCGGGCGGCAAGCTGCGAGCGCTGGTGGTCACCAGCAAGCAGCGCCTGCCCAGCCTGAAGGATGTGCCCTCCGCGCCGGAAGCCGGCTACCCCGATCTCGATGTGTCGTCCTGGTTCGCCATGTACGCGCCGGCCGGCACACCCAAGCCGATTATCGACAAGCTCGCCGGCGAGATCGAGCGCATCATGCAGACCGAGGCCTTCCGTAAGAAGGCGGAAGAGCTCGGCGCCGAGGCGAAGTTCATGGGCCCGCAGCAACTCGCGACCTATCAGCGCAACGAGCTGGTCCGCTGGGCCAAGGTCATCAAGGCGGCCGATATCCACGCGGAATGATGCCTGTGCCCTGGGGCCGGTAGTAAGCCGGCCGAAAGGCGCACCCTGTATCTTCGATGCCCACACGCTGGTGCGGATGCCGGCGTGGCATAGGTGTTGATCCCGATGCGGCCCTTTGCGGCATCGGCTAGCATCGCAACTTGCCGCTACGCGGCACGACGCAAGCCGTAGCACAAGCGGCATGCATCAGCGCGAGAGCTGCAGTTGACGGGTAATCAGGTAGGAGAGAGAAATGTATAACAAGAAATTCTGGAAGCAGGCGCTGCTCGCGCTGGCGCTGTTCCTTGCGGGCTGGTTCACCTTTGGCGGCTACGCCCAGGCACAGGGCAAGCCCGAGAAGACCAAGGTCACCATCGCCGTGGGCGGCAAGAACCTGTTCTACTACCTGCCGCTGACCATTGCCGAGCGCCTCGGCTACTTCAAGGATGAAGGGCTCGACGTCGAGATCGTCGACTTCGCCGGCGGTGCCAAGGCGCTGCAGGCCGTGGTGGGCGGCAGCGCCGATGTGGTTTCCGGCGCCTACGAGCACACTATCAACCTGCAGGCCAAGGGCCAGCAGTACCAGGAATTCGTGCTGCAGGGCCGCGCCCCGCAGATCGTGCTGGTGGTCTCCAACAAGACCATGCCCAACTTCAAGTCGGTGGCCGACCTCAAGGGCAAGAAGATCGGCGTGACCGCGCCGGGATCCTCCACCAACATGATGGCCAACTTCGTGCTGGCAAAGGCGGGCCTGAAGGCATCGGACGTCTCCTTCATCGGTGTCGGCGCCAGCGCTGGCGCGGTGGCGGCCATGCGCTCCGGCCAGATCGACGCGATGGCCAACCTCGATCCGGTGGTGTCGATGCTGACCCAGAAGAATGAAGTGCACATCGCCTCTGACACCCGCACGCTCAAGGACACCCAGGCTGTCTTCGGCGGCAATATGCCGTCGGGTTGCCTGTACGCGTCCACCGCCTTTATCCAGCAGAACCCGAACACCACGCAGGCCATGACCAACGCCATGGTGCGCGCGCTCAAGTGGCTGCAGAAGGCTGGCCCGTCGGACATCGTCAAGACCGTGCCGGAAAGCTACCTGCTGGGCGACCGCGCGCTGTACCTGTCCGCCTGGGAAAAGGTCAAGGAAGCCATCTCGCCGGACGGCACCATGCCGGCCGACGGTCCCAAGACCGCGCTCAACACGCTGCAACAGTTCGACCCGGACCTGAAGGGCAAGACCATCAAGCTGGAAAACACCTTCACCAACACCTTCGTGCAGAAGGCGAACGCCAAGTACAAGTAAGGCATCGCCTGCGCCCTGGGTGCCGGCGGCCCGCTGCGTGCAGCGGGCCTTTGCATTGGCGCTTGCCGATGTCATCCATGGCGTCCGGTGCGCCGTCCTGAACCTGCTTTCCACGTCATTACTATCGCGCGGAGCCGCGGTGCCTGCATCGATCGCACCCGTTGCGTCATTCAGCACCGTATCCGCCAAGAGCCTGCCATGAGCACTCCCGCACTTTCCCTCGACAACGTCACCTGCACCTTCGTCTCCCGCGACGATCGCAGCCAGCGCTATACCGCCGTCAAGGAGACCACCCTGGACATCCAGCCCGGCGAGTTCGTCTCCGTGGTGGGGCCGACCGGCTGCGGCAAGTCCACCTTGCTGAATGTGGGGGCCGGCTTGCTGCAGCCCTCGATCGGCGAGGTACGGGTGTTCGGCGAGCCGCTGCGCGGCATCAACACCCGCGCTGGCTACATGTTCCAGGCCGAAGCCCTGATGCCGTGGCGCAGCGCGCTCGACAACGTCATTGCCGGGCTTGAGTTCCGCGGCATGGCGCGTGCCGAAGCGCAGCAGGAGGGCGAGGCCTGGCTGCGCCGCGTCGGCCTGGGCGGGTTTGGCGACCGCTATCCGCACCAGCTCTCCGGCGGCATGCGCAAGCGCGTGAGCCTGGCCCAGACGCTGATACTGGATCCGGACATCATCCTGATGGACGAGCCGTTCTCCGCGCTCGACATCCAGACCCGCCAGCTGATGGAAAACGAGGTGCTGGATTTGTGGGCGGCCAAGCGCAAGGCAGTGCTGTTCATCACCCACGATCTTGACGAGGCCATCGCCATGAGCGATCGCGTGGTGGTGCTGTCGGCAGGTCCCGGCACGCACCCGATCGGCGAGTTCGCCATCGACCTGCCGCGCCCGCGCGACGTGGCCGAGATCCGCAACCATCCTCGCTTCATCGAGCTGCACGCGGCCATCTGGGACGTGCTGCGCGAGGAAGTCCTCAAGGGCTATGCGCAGCAGCGCAAGGTGGCCTGAGATGGCCCGGCGCGCTTCGTTCCCATTCAATCCGGTCTGATTTCAATTCGAGTTTCGATTCCCATGGCTTTCCGTCCCGACTCCAAGGGCATGCTGCGATTCTGGCAGTTGCTCGTCCTCGTTGTGATCCTCGGCGCCTGGCATGCCGCCACGCGCTCGCAGCAGGTTGCCTTCTTCTTCGGTGAGCCGCTGATGGTGGCCCAGCGCATCTGGAACTGGTTCGTCGTCGAGCGCGACATCTACGTCCACCTCGGCGTGACCCTGATCGAAACGCTGCTGGCCTTCGGCATCGGCACGGCCGCGGGCCTCGGCGTTGGCCTGTGGCTGGCGCTCAGCCCGCTCACCTCGGCCATCCTCGATCCCTATATCAAGGCGATGAACTCGATGCCGCGCGTGATCCTGGCGCCGATCTTCGCCGTCTGGTTTGGCCTGGGCATCTGGTCAAAGGTGGCGCTGGCGGTGACGCTGGTGTTCTTCATCGTGTTCTTCAACGTCTACCAGGGCGTCAAGGAAGTCAGCCCCGTGGTGCTGTCCAATGTGCGCATGCTGGGCGCGAACCGCAAGCAGCTGCTGCGCCATGTCTACCTGCCGAGCGCGACCAGCTGGGTATTTTCCTCGTTGCATACGTCAGTTGGCCTGGCCTTCGTGGGCGCGGTGGTGGGCGAGTACCTGGGCTCGGCGCGCGGCGTTGGCTACCTGATCCTGCAGGCCGAGGGCACCTTCGACATCAACACCGTGTTTGCGGGCATCGTGGTGCTGACCGCGGCGGCGCTGATGCTGGATACGCTGGTCGGCAGCGTGGAGAAGCGGCTGATGAAGTGGCAGCCCAAGAGCGGAGAGACCGAGCGGCTGTAAGCCAGCCGTGGGGCTGGCGCCCGGGCGATAGCGAGAGTGAGCCGGGACGTGGTGGAAGTTGGCTTTAATTTATTGTTTTACAATAAAAATTGTTTGTAAAACAATCATTTCCGCATAGAATCACGACTTGCTCACCGTCACCGGAGTCGCTATGCATCCTCCTGTTTCCTCACGCATCGTCCGTGTCAGCTGGTGCTAAGCCAGCGTGATGCCCAATGCTGACCGCGGCGCGAACGCCATGCGCCGCCGCCAGTGGCCGATCGTGGTGGCGCTGGTGCTGGTGGCGCATGGGCTCGTGCTGGGTCCGGTGCCCTGGCCGGCACGGCAGGCCTCGCTCTCGTTGCCTTGGCCGGGCGAGCGGGACCCGCGGGCCATGCAGTGGGTGGCAGTGTTGCCGTTCACCGGGTTGCCAACGCCGGCCGCTACCGTCAAGCCCGTTGCATCCTCTCCCAAGCCGCAGACCTTGCCTGCGCCTCGGCCTGAGCGCGCGTGCGCAGGGCAGCCCGGCCGGGAGCCAGTCGCAACGATGGCTTTGCCGCCCGGGGCGGGCGTACCTTTCAACAGTTCGAGCGCGGCCAGCGTGCCCATGCTGCCGCTGGCACCAATGCGCTCCGCAGATCCGGCATCTGCCACTGGCGTTGCGCGGGACAATATCGCCCGCAGTCGTCAGCGGGGCGAGGCCGTCTTCGAGCGCGCCGCCTCTGACGCGGTGGCCTCGCCTGCGCAGCGGCTTGCCGCGGGCATGGCAGGGGCCGCGCAGGGCGAAGCCCTTGTCGAGTCGCAGGTGGGCACGAGTCGTACCGCGCGCGTGCGCGGCGCTGCAGGGACTTACTGCTTGCGCATGAAGGATCCAAGCCTGAAGGTCGATCCGTTTCGGCAGGAGCTGGCGCTGCCGTCCAATTGCCCGCCTTAGAGGCCATTTCCAAAAGGATGCTGGCGTCGTTGCACGGCTTTGGCCGATCCACTTGACTGTCTGCGGCCGCCCGCCTAGCCAGAACCGCTTCGCTTCATTTTGAAACCGCCGCTTAGTGGTCCCGCCAGCTTTGGCGCGACGCGAGCCCGGCCCCGGCGCCTGCCACCGCGGTCACCGCGAAGCGCACGCTGACGGTCAGGCCGCCGCCCGGGGTTTCCTCAAGCGCCACCGTGGCGCCATGGGCGCGCGCGATCTGGCGCACGATCGGCAGGCCCAGGCCGCTGCCATCCTGCCCCGGGGTGGATTCGCCGCGATAGAAGCGCTGGAATACCTTGTCGCGCTCGTCGGCAGCAACGCCCGGGCCGTTATCCACCACTTGCAACAACGGCTGGTTCTCCGGACCCGCCACGCGGACCGTCACCTGCGCGCCGGGGCCGGCATAGCGGATCGCGTTGTCCACGAGGTTGCCGGCCAACTCCTGCAGCAGTTCCGCTTGCCCCAAGACTTGCACCGGCGCATCGGCTTCGAAGCCCAGGTCGACCTGGCCGGCCCGCGACACCGGTGCCCATTCGAGGGCGACGTCCCTGGCCAGCGTATCGAGGCGCAAGGGCAGCAACGCCGGCGCGTAGCCACTGTCCGGTTCCAGGCGCGATAGCGAAAGCAGTTGCTGCACGCCCTTGGCGGCGTGGCGCACGGTATCGTGCAGCGGCCGCAGATGGCGAAGGATGCGTTCGCCATCGCGCTCGCGCAGCGCCAGTTCTGACTGCGCCTGCATGATGGCCAGCGGGGTCTTCAACTGGTGGGCGGCATCGGCAAAGAAGCGCTTGCGCGCCAGCAACATGCGGTGCAGGCGCGCGACGTACTGGTTGATCGCCTCGACCAGGGGCTTCATTTCTGCGGGCAGGTCTTTTTGCTCCAGCGGCGCCAGGTCGTCGGCGCCACGTTCGGCCACCGTGGCGCTGAGCCGGTGCAGCGGCCGCAGGCCGCGCCGCACGCCGAACCACACGATGCCCAGCGCCAGCGTGACCAGTACCATTTCCTGTTGCAGCGAGCCGGCCAGGATCTCGTGCGCCAGCGACTGGCGCGGCTCGATGGTCTCGCCGACCAGCACCCAGACCAGCCGCGCTTGCCCCGACGGCATGTCGCGCACCGGCAGCGGCTGCGCCGCCATGCGCACCGGCTCGCCGCGGAAAACGGCGTCGTAGAAGACGGTCTTGTAGAGCGGCTGCTTTGGCGTGGCCGGCATCGGCAGGTCGTCGTAGCCGGTCAGCGTGGCGCCGTGCTCGTCGCGAATCACGTAGTAGATCCGGCTGCCGGCCTCGGACTCGAAGATCTCCAGCGCCAGGTAAGGCACGTCGATGGCGAAGCGGCCCTCATGCAGGCGGATGCCTTCGCGCATCGATTTGAGCGAGGCTTCCAGCGTGCGGTCGAACGCCACGTGGGCGGCGTCCATCGCACGGTGATAGGTCATCCATGCGTCCATTGCCAGCAGGGCCAGCAACGGCAGCAGCAGCCAGAGTGACAGTTGCAGGCGCAGGCTCGGGACTCTCATCGGGCAGCCGGCGTGGCCATGTTCGCTTGTGCGCAGGCATCGAGCAGGTAGCCCAGCCCGCGCAGGGTCACGATGGCCACGCCGCTGCCTTCGAGCTTCTTGCGCAGGCGGTGCACGTAGATTTCGATGGCGTCCGGGTTGACCGATTCGTCGATGCCGAAAATCTTCTCCGACATGGCTTCCTTGTTGACGGCGCGTCCGTCGCGCAGCATCAGCACCTCGAGCACGGCGCGCTCTCGCCGGGTCAGCGCCAGGGGCTCGCCGCCCAGCACGAAGGCTCGGCTGATGCCGTCATAGCACAGCGGGCCGCATTGCAGTTGCGTGCTCTCGTGACCAAAGCTGCGGCGTATCAGCGCGCGCGCGCGCGCCTCCAGCTCCGACAGGTCGAACGGCTTGGACAGGTAGTCGTCCGCACCAAGATTGAGCCCCTTCACACGGTCCTCGACTGAGCCGTGCGCGGTCAGGATCAGCACGGGCATGGCATTGCGCCGTTGCCGCAGGCGCCGCAGCACCTCCAGGCCATCGAGCTTGGGCAAGCCCAGGTCGAGGATGACCAGCGCGTAGTCCTGAGTCGAGAGCAGGTGATCTGCCGCGCGGCCATCGTGCATGCAGTCCACGGCGAAGCCCGCCTGGCTGAGCGCCTCGACCAGGGCATTCGCCAGCATCACATTGTCTTCAACGAGCAGGATTCGCATTCTCTTGGCGGGCAGGGCGCCCGGGTGAAATCGGTAAAAGCGGGGGAGGGCCGCGAAGGCGGGCCGCGCTGAGAAATACAGGTATCCGGCCCGACTTTGAAGCTAGGGAAACTCCCAACCCCGAACGCCGGCGCGGCGATGAAATCCGTCGAATTTCGAAAGCGAACTGAAAGTGCGCCTGCCATACCATGCGTGCCATCCCGGGGGCCTGCCCGGACATCACCACAACAATCGCAAGTCACAAATCACAAGAGGAGACAGCATGAAGCTGAAATCGATCGCGCTGGCAGCAGTCGGCATGAGCCTGGCCGGTGGCGCAGCGGCGCAATCCAGCGTGACCCTGTACGGCATCATGGATGCCGGCATCGAATACGCCAGCCATGCCGGCCCGAATGGTTCGGTGGTCAAGATGACTTCGGGTGGCAAGAACACGTCGCGCTGGGGCATGCGCGGCAGCGAGGACCTTGGCGGTGGGCTCAAGGCACTGTTCCAGCTGGAGAGCGGCATCGCCATCGATACAGGCCGGCTGGATTCCGATGGCACGCTGTTCGATCGGCGCGCCATTGTTGGCTTGTCCAGCAAGTACGGCCAAGTGGTGCTGGGCCGCACATTCACCACCACCTATGATTTCATGCTGCCGTTCGACCCGATGGGCTACGCGCCGAATTATTCGTGGGCGACCTCGGCGACCGCTACCGGCGAGCGCAAGGATGGCTTGTTCTCGCGCGCGTCCAACGCGATCCGCTACGACGGCACTTTTGGTGGCGTGAAGCTGGGCGCCACGGTGGCACTGGGCGAAGTGGCCGGCAGCTTCAAGAGCTCGTCCAAGTACGATCTCGGCGTGGGCTACAGTGCGGGCGGCTTTGCCGCGGCCGCCACCTGGGACCGCCAGAACGGCGCAGGCACCAGCACCACGCCGGCCGATGTCACGGACTACATTCAGGGCATCCACGCTGGCGCCAGCTATGACTTCGGCGACCTGAAGCTTTACGCGGGCTACCGCAACTACAAGCGGACCTTCACCACGGCAGCCGCGTCTCATCGCAGCGATATGTATTGGGGCGGCGCGTCGTATGACTTCACGCCGGCGTTCACGTTGTATGGCGCGGTCTACAAGCAGAATATCAAGGGCGGCAGCGATGCCGATCCGATCCTGTTCTCGGTGCGCGCCCAGTACGCGCTGTCCAAGCGCACCACGGCTTACCTGTCGGGCGGCTATGCCAAGGCGCGCAACGGGCAGAATGTGAGCTTGTCCAAGGACTTCATCGGCTATGCAAACAACCAGGTGGGGGTGACCGCCGGCTTGCAGCATCGCTTCTGATGCGCGCAGTGATGGCTGCGTGAAACGCCGCCGAGCAAGAAAAAAGTGCCTGGTGCTACGGCACCAGGCGCTTTTTTTGCTCTTGCACGGCGCCAGAGGCGCGCAACGTCAGGGCACGATGACGATCTTGCCGGTGACCTTGCGGGCTTCCATGTCTTTCAGGGCTTGCGGCGCCTGCTCCAGCGCATAGCGCGCGGAGATATGCGGGCGGATCTTGCCTTCCTTCATCCAGCCCAGCATCTGCGCCATGTTGGCTTGATTGGCCTTGGGCTCGCGCCGCGCAAAGTCACCCCAGAACACGCCCACCAGCGAGGCGCCCTTGAGCAGCGCCAGGTTCAGCGGGAGCTTGGGGATTTCGCCATTGGCGAAGCCCACCACCAGGTAGCGGCCGCGCCAGCCGATCGAGCGGAACGCCGGCTCGGCGTAGATGCCGCCCACCGGGTCATAGATCACGTCGGGGCCGCGGCCATCGGTCAGCGCCTTCACGCGTTCGCGCAGGTCTTCGGTGCTGTAGTTGATCAGCGCATCGGCGCCATGGTCCTTGCAGACCGCGAGCTTTTCGTCGGTGGAGGCGGCCGCGATCACGCGCGCGCCGATGGCCTTGCCGATTTCGATGGCGGCCAGGCCCACGCCGCCGGCAGCGCCGAGCACCAGCATGGTCTGGCCCGCTTTCAGCTCACCGCGGTCGATCACCGCGTGGTGCGAGGTGCCGTAGGTGAGGGTGAATGCCGCGGCGGTCTCGAAGTCGATGCCCGGCGGCATCGGCACCACGGCGGCGGCGGGGGCCTTGGCCTGCGAGGCAAAGGCGCCGTTGCCCAGGTAGGCGATGACATTGTCGCCGGGTTTGACGTGCGTCACGCCTTCGCCCACCGCGTTGACCACGCCGGCCAGTTCCGAGCCGGGCGAAAAGGGCAGTTGCGGCTTGGCCTGGTATTTGTTCTGGATGATGAGGACGTCGGGAAAATTCACGCCTGCCGCCTTCACATCGATGACGACTTCGCCCGCGCCGGGCACCAGGTCAGGCAGGGTTTCGAGCACCAGCGAATCAGGCGGGCCCCAGGCTTTGCAAAGTACGGCTTTCATCATGTCTCCGGTGATATGTTCGATGCCCGGCAGAAGATGGCGCAAAAGGGTGCATGCGCGGTGCACGCGTGGTCCATGCCAGTTGCGCCAGGCAGGCCCGGGCAAGTGTAGCGCAAAAATAGCACGGTCGTTCTGTTACAAGCTGGCGAGCCGCCGCCGGGTACTGGTTTTGCAGCAGGATTTGCGGTGCGGACAGGCCGCTTGCAGCAGCCTTGTCAGGTACAATCCCGGCCATGCATATCCTCCTCGCAAACGATGACGGTTACCTGGCGCCGGGGCTAGCCGCGCTACATGCCGCGCTGGCGCCGCTGGCGCGCATCACGGTGATTGCACCTGAGCAAAACCACAGCGGTGCATCCAACTCGCTGACCTTGCAGCGGCCACTGTCCATCTATGAAGCCCGGGAGGGCGTGCAGAAAGGGTTCCGCTTCGTCAACGGCACGCCGACCGATTGCGTGCATATCGCGCTGACCGGCTTGCTCGACGAGAAACCCGACCTGGTGGTGTCCGGCATCAACCAGGGCCAGAACATGGGCGAGGACGTGCTGTATTCCGGCACCGTCGCCGCCGCTATCGAGGGCTTCCTGCTTGGCATTCCCTCGATCGCTTTTTCGCAGGTGGACAAGGGCTGGACCCATCTTGACGCCGCCGCGCGCGTGGCACGCGACATTGTCGAGCGCTATATCGCCAGGCCCTCGGCCGAGCCGTTCCTGCTCAACGTCAATATTCCCAGCCTGCCGTTCGAACACATCAACGGCTACCGTGCCACCCGGCTCGGCAAGCGCCATCCGTCCCAGCCGGTGATCAAGCAGGTCAACCCGCGCGGCGATACCAACTATTGGATCGGGCCCGCCGGCGACGCGCGCGATGCGAGCGAGGGCACGGATTTCCATGCCACGGGCGAAGGCTTCGTGTCGCTGACCCCTTTGCAGCTGGACCTGACTCACCGCGGGCAGCTCGAGCAGGTCAACCAGTGGCTGGCATAAGCCCTTGCCCGCGCAGTAGCCGGCCGTCATGAGTTCCGTCCCGCGTCGCCCAAAATTTCCCCTGTCGCTGGACGCGGTGGTCGAGCGCAAGCCCGCGCCGGCGCGTACCGCTGGCATGCCTGCCGTGGGCGGCGCGCGCGGCGCGGCGATGGCTGCCAAATCGCGCGCGGCCAAGGCGCCCGCTGCGCCCACCCCGGCAGCGAGCGCCGTGCAGGCGCGCGCCAGTGCCGCCACGGCGGGCGGCGGCGGCATGGCCTCGGAACGCGCGCGTGGCGCGCTGGCGGCGCGGCTGCGCGCGGCCGGCATCCGCGACGACCGCGTGCTCGACGCGATTGCCACCATCCCGCGCCACCTGTTTGTCGAGCCCGGCCTGTCGTCGCAAGCGTATGAAGATGCGGCGTTGCCGATCGGCCACCAGCAGACCATCTCCAAGCCGTCGGTGGTGGCTCGCATGATCGAGTTGTTGCGCGATGGCCTCGGCGCGGATGAGCCGCTGGAGCGCGTGCTGGAAATCGGCACCGGCTGCGGCTATCAGGCGGCCGTGCTGAGCCTGGTGGCGCGCGAAGTGTTCTCTATCGAGCGGATTCGTCCGCTGCACGAACAAGCCAAGGCGAACTTGCGGCCGCTGCGGGTGCCAAACCTGCGCCTGCATTATGGCGATGGCATGCTGGGTTTACCCCAGGCGGCGCCGTTTTCGTCGATTATCCTGGCGGCGGCCGGCATGGAGGTGCCTCAGGCGTTGCTGGAGCAGCTTGCCATTGGCGGGCGGCTGATCGCGCCCGTGGCGGTACCTCCCTCCGCCGGCGGCCCAGGGCAGACCGTCACACAGCAATTATTGTTGATCGAGCGGCGTAACCGGCATCGATTTCACCGGACCGCGCTTGAAGCCGTTTTCTTTGTGCCATTAAAATCGGGCACTATCTGAGTCGAACTATGCACAATATCGTGAACACGGAACGTTTCGCCCGCGCCGGGCAGCTCGCTACCGCCTCCCTGCTGCTGGCCTTGCTGGCCGCCTGCGCCTCCTCGCCCATGCCGGCGCCCGTGGTGGACCGCACCTCCGGAGCCGGCGTCGCCGGTGTCGTCCCGCTGGAGCCCGCGCCGCCTGGGTACTATCGCGTCAAGCGAGGCGATACGCTTTATCGAATCGCGCTCGAGAACGGCCAGTCCTATCGCGATGTCGCGGCCTGGAATTCGCTGGCCAATGCCAACCAGATCGAAGTGGGTCAATTGTTGCGCGTGGCGCCTCCTGGCGCCGACGTCAACGCGGGCACCGGCGTCGCCACCATGCCGGTGGCGCCAGGCGGCGTGCAGGGCCAGCCGATCGACCAGGCGCGTCCTGTGCCCACGCCGGTTCCGTCGACAGCCACTGCTGGCGGGGCTTCCGCGCCCGTGGCGGCGGGCTCCGCGCCAGCCGCCGATGGCTCGGTCAAGCTGGCATGGCCGGTCACCGGCCAACTGATCGGGCGTTTCGACGAAAAAGGCAACAAGGGCATTGATATTGCCGGCAAAAAGGGCGATCCGGTGCAAGCAGCCGACGATGGCCGCGTGATTCACGTTGGCCCCTTGCGCGGCTACGGGAATCTTGTCATCATCAAACACAACGATACATATCTCACTGCGTACGGCCACAACGACAAGGTGCTGGTGACGGAGCAGGCAACGGTCCGCAAGGGACAAAAGATTGCAGAGATGGGCAACAGTGACACCGATCGTGTGAAGCTGCATTTCGAGGTACGCAAGAACGGGAAACCAGTCGATCCGATGCGGTATTTGCCGCCACAGTGAGGGTTCATGCCACGCCAGAAAACTGTCTCCACCGGAAGCACCAGCCGCGCTCGGCGTCCCAAGCAGCCGGAGTTGCAGCAGTCCACTGGCGTGGCGCAAGCCGATGCCGATGCAGATTCCGAGTCCTACGGCCAGGACCCGGCCGCCGACTTGGTGCCGCTTACCGATGAGCCCATCACCACGGGTACGGCGGTAGGCCTGCGCGAGGCCGACCTGATGGTCGAGGAAGTCGAGCGCCAGGCCCGCGACGAGGACGAAGAAGAGTCCGAGGACGAAGAAGAAGGCGAGGCCGCAGCCGAGCCGGCTGCGCCCGATCATGACGACTTCCGCACCGTGCTGCACACCGAACTGGCAGCCGACACCGTCCAGCATTACCTGAATCGCATCAGCATCAAGCCGCTGCTGTCTGCGCCGGAGGAGCTGCATTTTTCTACCCTGGCCAAGGGCGGCGATTTCTCGGCGCGGCAGGTCATGATCGAGCGCAACCTGCGGCTGGTGGTCAGCATCGCCAAGGGCTACCTCAATCGCGGCGTGCCGCTGCTGGACCTGATCGAGGAAGGTAATCTCGGCCTGATGCACGCCATCGAGAAATTCGACCCCTCCCGCGGATTCCGTTTCTCGACCTACGCCACATGGTGGATCCGCCAGAGCATCGAGCGCGCCATCATGAACCAGGCGCGCACCGTACGCCTGCCGGTCCACGTCATCCGCGAACTCAACCAGGTGCTGCGCGCCAAGCGTCATCTGGAGAAGGGCGGCACCGACGGCCGCGATGCCAGCCTGGAAGATATTGCCCACCTGCTGGGCAAGACCCCTGACGAAATACAAGACGTGCTCGCGCTCAACGAGCACACCACCTCGCTCGACACGCCATTCGATCTCGATCCCGGATCCAGCCTGCTTGATTTCCTCTCGGACGAGCACAACGCCGCGCCCGACCAGGAAGTCGCCCACCGCGAGCTGGAAAACCTGATGAAACAATGGTTGGCGCGTTTGTCCGAAAAGCACCGCTATGTTGTCGAGCGCCGCTTCGGGCTTAATCACATCGAGCCGGCCACACTGGAAGAACTTGCCGAGGAAATGGGGCTGACGCGCGAGCGTGTGCGCCAGATCCAGCAAGAGGCGCTGGTCAAGCTCAAACGCCATTTTGCTTCGCAAGGCGTGCGCAAGGACGCTGTTCTATGACACCTGTGCTGGTATTCGACATCGAGACGATTCCCGATGTCGATGGTTTGCGTCGTCTGCACGACCATCCCGATTCCATGACCGATGCCGAGGTCGCCGAACATGCTTTCGCGGCCCGCCGCGAGAAAAACGGCACCGATTTCCTGCCACACTACCTGCAGCGCATCGCGGCCATTTCCTGCGTGCTGCGCCGTAATCAGCGCGACGGCACACCGGTTTTCCATGTGGGCTCGCTTGGCACGCTGGAAGACGGCGAGGCGGTGCTGATCCAGAAGTTCTATGACCTGGTGGCGCGCTACTCGCCCCAGATGGTGTCGTGGAACGGTGGCGGCTTCGACCTGCCCGTGCTGCATTACCGCGGGCTGGTGCATGGCATCGTGGCGCCGCGCTACTGGGAAATGGGCGAAGGCAGCGAGTCCGACAGCCGCGAATTCAAGTGGAACAACTACATCAGTCGTTACCACATGCGGCACCTGGACCTGATGGACTTGCTGGCGATGTACCAGCCGCGCGCTAGCGCACCGCTGGACGATCTCGCCAAGCTGTGCGGGTTTCCCGGCAAGATGGGCATGGACGGCAGCAAGGTCTGGCAGGCCTACCAGGACGGCCAGTTGCCCGCGATCCGCGATTACTGCGAAACCGATGTCGTCAATACCTACCTGGTGTACTGCCGTTTCCAGTTGATGCGCGGCGGCCTGACGCCGAAGCAGTTCGATACCGAAATCGAATTCGTGCAGGAGTCGCTCGCCGAGTTGCCGGGTTCGCAGTGGATCCAGTACCTCCAGTCTTTCCGCATCAAGCCGGTATATGCCGGCGGCGATGACGACGAAGAACCGGAAATCTAAGCGCCGCTCCGTTACAGGCCCCTATTCGTCCGCCAGCGACAGGTAGATCGGCTGGTGGTCGGATGCCCGTGTTTCGCCATCCACCTCGCAGCACAGCACACGCGACAGCAGGTCCTCTGTCAGGAATGCGAAGTCACAGGCAAACGGCGCCTGCGGCCATTGCTCCTTGTCATACAGGGCGCAAGTTGGCGCATGGGGCTTGCCGGGGTGGGTATGCGTCCAGGCGTCGTGCCAGCCGATGATGCCGGTTTCGTGGCAACCGTCGTATGGCGCCAACATGCGCAGGTAAGCGATATCGTCCGGCGCGCCGTTGAAATCGCCGCACAGCACGGCGGAAGCGGGCCGCGCTTCGGGCGTGAACGGGCCGGGCCCAGTCTCGCGCAGGCCGGGTTGGCTGGCGTGCTCGCAGGCCTCGCGGTGCCAGGCGCGCAGCGCGTCGGTCTGGGCCGCGCGCTGATGTGTCGAGTAATACTCCAGGTGGGTGCAGATTACGCGCAGGCGACGCTCTCCCGCCATTACCGTCGCTTCCAGCGCCACGCGCGGCATCGACGGGACGGTTGGATCGGTGGGCCAGGGCAGGGCATGGCGAAACACTTCGAGCAAGGGCAGGCGGGTGGCGATGAGGTTGCCGAACTGGCGTGGCGCGCCGTTCGCGGTGAAACGGTCCACCGCAGGCGCGTAGAGGATCCGGTAGCCGGGCAGCAGCGCTACCAGCTCGGCCACCTGGTCGGGCCCAGGCTCGCCTGCGAGGTCGGAATAGCCGCGCGTCACCTCCTGCAGGCAGATTACATCGGCGTCGGCGATCGCGTGCAGCGTCCTGACGGTGCGGGCCAGGTCGACGCGCCCGTCGGCGCCACGACCCCACTGGATGTTCCAGGAAATCAGTTCCATGTCGCCCCCTGCTCGGTTGCCACGGCGCGCGGTGCCGGTGTTCTGTGCCGGGAGTGCCTCGCGCGTGCTGCACCCATGTTGCGCCTATCTCGCGCGCTTGTCCCGGTCTTCATGCCGCCGGGCTTGCCGCAGGGCCGCCCGGCTGTGCGTCTGGACTACAATCGCGCTTTCACAAAACAATACGTCAGGTTCCCCAGGTGTCTCAAGCCGTGACTCTTACGCAAGCCCATTCTGCGCCAGAAGGTGGCGCCTTCGCCTCCCCGGCCGTACCCGCACCGGTCAAGCCTGCGCCCGTGCAACTGCCCGTCGTGCAGATCCACAGCCTCGACATGGAGGCGCGCGGCGTTGGCCGGCTGGTCAATGAGGATGGCAGCCCGGGCAAGGTGATTTTTGTCGAGGGCGCGCTGCCGGGCGAAACCGTCAGCTACAGCAGCTTCAAGCGCAAGGCCAGCTTCGAGCAGGCCAACCTGGGCATGATCAAGAAGGCCTCGTCGATGCGCGTGAAGCCGGGCTGCGAGTATTTTGGCGTTTGCGGCGGTTGTTCGATGCAGCACCTGGACGCACGCGCGCAGGTGGCCATCAAGCAACGCGTGCTGGAAGACGATCTCTGGCACTTGTCGAAGCTGCGCCCGGACGTGGTGTTCCGCCCGATCGCCGGCCCGGACTGGGGCTACCGCTACCGGGCGCGCCTGACGGTGCGCTACGTGGCAAAGAAAGGCGTGGCGCTGGTCGGCTTCCATGAGCGCAAGAGCAGCTATGTGGCCGATATGGCGAGCTGCAAAGTTCTGCCGCCGCACGTATCGGACCTGCTGGTGCCGCTGCGGGAACTGATCACGGGTTTGTCGATCCGAGACCGCCTGCCGCAGGTCGAGCTGGCAGTGGGGCAGGATGTGACGGTGCTGGTGCTGCGCATCCTGATGCCGCTGACCGAGGCCGACGAGGCACTGCTGCGCGCCTTCGCCGACCAGCACGGCGTGCAGTTCTGGCTTCAGCCCAAGGGCCCGGACACCGTGGTGCCGTTCTACCCGCTGGACCGCGAACTGGCCTACACGCTGCCGGAATTCAGTATCCGCATGCCGTTCAAGCCGACCGACTTTACCCAGGTCAACCACCAGATCAACCGCGCGCTGATTGGCCGGGCGCTGCGCTTGCTGGATGCCCAGCCGGATGACCGGCTGCTCGACCTGTTCTGCGGCATTGGCAATTTCACGCTGCCGCTGGCCACGCGCGGCCGCTCGGTGATGGGCATCGAAGGCAGCGAGGTCCTGACCACCCGGGCACTGGCCAATGCGGTCATCAACGGGTTGGACCACAAAACCGAGTTTGCCTGCAGGAACCTCTTCGAGGTGGGTGCGGAAGACATCGCCGCACTGGGCCGTTTCGACCGCTGGCTGATCGACCCGCCGCGCGAAGGTGCGCTGGCGGTCAGCAAGGCACTGGGTGAACTGGCCCAGGCTGGCAGCGACGTGCTGCCCAAGCGCATCGTCTACGTCTCGTGCAACCCGGCCACGCTGGCGCGCGACGCCGGCCTGCTGGTGCACGAGGCCGGCTACCGGCTTTCCGGTGCTGGCGTGGTCAACATGTTCCCGCACACCTCGCACGTGGAATCGATTGCGGTGTTCGACCGCGCCTGAGCGGCTGAGGAAGGCGGGCGCGGCCTTGCGGCCGCGGCAAAGAAAAAGGCCAGCGCGGATGCGCTGGCCTTTTTAGTCCGGGGCAGGGCGGCCGGGCCGCCGCCTTAGTCGCGGTTGCCGCCGAAAATGCCCAGCAGCGCCAGCAGGTTGGCGAAGACGTTGTACACGTCCAGGTAGATCGCCAGCGTTGCCGTGATGTAGTTGGTCTCGCCACCGTTCAGCACGCGCTGCACGTCAAAGAGGATGTAGGCGGAGAAGATGCCGATGGCGATCACCGAAACCGTGATCATCAGCGACGGCAGTTGCAGCCAGATGTTGGCGACGCTGGCCAGGATCAGCAGGATCACGCCGACGAACAGGAATTTGCTCAGCCCGGAGAAATCGCGCTTGCTGACAGTCGCGATGGTGGCCATGGCGCCGAACACCGCCGCTGTGCCGCCAAAGGCATACATGATCAGTGCAGGACCATTGGAGAACTGCAGCACCGACCCGATCAGGCGCGACAGCATCAGCCCCATGAAAAAGGTGAAGGCCAGCAGCAGGACCACGCCCATGCTGCTGTTCTTGGTCTTCTCGATGGCATAGAAGAAGCCGAACGCGATGCCCAGGAACAGGATCATCGACAGGCCGGGGCTGCCTTTCATCAGGCTGAAGCCCGTGGTGACGCCGATCCACGCACCGATGACGGTGGGGATCATCGAAATGGCAAGCAACCAGTAGGTGTTGCGCATGACCCGATTGCGCACCACGACGTCGCTCGTCGCGGTGCCGCTGCCGAAACTGTATGTGTTCAGCTTGTTATCCATGGTGACTCCTGTCTCAAAACGGTGAGGCGCCGGGGTAACCCAGGCGGGCACAACGCCAATGTGGCATCGCAGTAATGGAATTGCAAGGGTTGAGGGAACGTATCAGCCACATTTTCGCAAAATCCGCGCTGCCAGTGGTGATTTGATCGCAACTGGCCTCTCGCGTTCCCTGCGCGTGGCACGTCATTAAAAGTGCATTCTTGGTAACTTTATGGTGTGTGCCGTGCCTTGGTTGGCTCCCGGGAACCTGCGGCCATGGGCCTTCTCGAAACCATAACCGTCTCGTGCTAGAATTGCACGTTTACTTGACTTGTAACCCCTTCATTTTTTGGAGTTTTTATGGCGATCGAACGCACCCTGTCGATTATCAAGCCGGATGCCGTGGCAAAGAATGTCATCGGCCAGATTTACGCTCGTTTCGAGGCCGCAGGCCTGAAGATCGTGGCTGCCAAGATGGTTCACCTGTCGCGCGGTGAAGCCGAGCAATTCTACGCAGTGCACGCTGCGCGCCCGTTCTTCAAGGACCTGGTGGACTTCATGGTTTCCGGCCCGGTCATCATCCAGGCCCTGGAAGGCGAAAACGCCATCACCAAGCATCGCGACCTGATGGGCGCAACCGACCCGAAGAAGGCTGAAGCCGGCACGATCCGCGCTGACTTCGCTGACAGCATCGACGCCAACGCCGTTCACGGCTCGGACGCAGCAGAAACCGCTGCCGTCGAGATCGCTTTCTTCTTCCCCGGCATGAACGTTTACAGCCGCTGATTGTCTGGTCTATTCCACAAGACTAGACTGCCTTAGAAGTTGATACTGCCGTCATGAACACTCTCGTCAACCTGCTCGATCTGGATGCGGACGCGCTTACCGCCTATTGCGGAGAGCTCGGCGAGAAGCCGTTTCGTGCGCGGCAGTTGCAGCGCTGGATTCACCAGTTCGGCGCCAGCCGTTTCGATGCCATGTCCGATCTCGCCAAGTCGCTGCGCGAAAAGCTCGCCACGCGCGCCGAGATCCGCTCGCCTGCCGTCATCACCGACAACCTGTCGGCCGACGGCACGCGCAAGTGGCTGCTGGACGTTGGCGCCGGCGATGCGGTGGAGACGGTGTACATCCCTGAGGAGACGCGCGGCACGCTGTGCGTGTCTTCGCAGGCGGGGTGCGCCGTCAATTGCCGGTTCTGCTCGACCGGCAAGCAAGGCTTCTCGCGCAACCTGTCTACTGGCGAGATCATCGGCCAGCTGTGGATGGCCGAGTTTGCCATGCGTGCCCAACTGGGCCGTGGCGCCAAGGACGACCGCGTCATCTCCAACGTGGTGATGATGGGCATGGGCGAGCCGCTGCTCAACTATGACCAGGTTGTGCCCGCCATGCGCCTGATGCTGGACGACCATGCCTACGGGCTGTCGCGCCGGCGCGTGACGCTGTCCACCTCCGGCGTGGTGCCGATGATGGACCGGCTGGCCAAGGATTTGCCCGTGGCGCTGGCGGTATCGCTGCACGCGTCCAATGATCCGCTGCGCGACATGCTGGTGCCGCTCAACAAGAAGTACCCGCTGGCCGAGCTGATGGCGGCTTGCCGCCGCTACCTGGAATTCGCCCCGCGCGATTTCATCACTTTCGAATACTGCATGCTGGATGGCGTCAATGACGGCGTCGAGCATGCCCGGGAACTGCTGAAGCTTGTGGCCGATGTGCCCTGCAAGTTCAACCTGATCCCGTTCAACCCCTTCCCGGAGTCGGGCCTCAAGCGCTCAAACAACGAGCAGATCCGCCGCTTCGCCCAGGTCCTGATGGACGCCGGCATCGTCACCACCATCCGCAAGACGCGCGGCGACGATATCGATGCCGCTTGCGGCCAGCTCGCGGGCGAGGTCAAGGACCGTACCCGCCTGGCCCAGCGTGGCAAGTTCGGCAAGATCACGCCGATTGTGGCGGCGCCCGCGGCCGGCCAGCCGCAAGAGGCCCGGCCTGCATGACCCGTCTGATAGTTGCGGCGCTGATGGGGCTGGTGCTGCTGTCCGCGTGCCAGTTGCCGCCGCCGGTCAAGCCCGAGTTGCAGACCGCATCCGACCAGACCGAGCTGAGCCGGCGTGCCACCATCCGTCTCCAGTTGGCTACCAGCTACCTTGAGGCAGGGCAGTACACCGTCGCGCTGGACGAGGCCAAGCAGGCCATTGCCATCGACCCGACGCTGGTCGACGCGTACCATATCCGCGCGTTGGTCTACATGAACATGAACGAGCGCGTGCTGGCGGAAGAGAGCTTCCGTAGCGCGCTGGCCATGCGTGCCGATGACGGCGACGTGCTGAACAACTACGGCTGGTTCTTGTGCGTGAACGGACGCTATGCCGAGGCCGTGCCTTACCTGGAGCGCGCGGTCAACGCGCCCTCGGCAAGCGGGCCTGGCAAGGCACTGACCAGCCTCGGCGCCTGCCAGCTACGCAATGGCAGCAGCGAGGCAGCCGAGAAGAGCTTGTTTGGCGCCTTGCGCTACGATCGCAACAACCCGGTAGCCAACAACAATCTGGCGCTGCTGTATTACCAGCGCGGGGACTACCAGCGTGCCCAGCAGTATGTCGGCCGCATCAACAGCAGCAATTTCGTCAGCGCGCAATCCCTCTGGCTGGGTGCGCGCATTGCCCGCCGTCAGGGTGATGTAGCGGCGCAGAATGCCCTGGTGGCACAGTTGCGCAGCCGTTTCCCCGATTCGCGTGAGTTGACCGCATACGAACAAGGAGCATGGGATGAGTGAGCACGAGCGCGCCGAAGGCCAGACTGCAGCGACGGGTCATGCGGGGGGGACCCCTGCGGATGCCGGGCGCGAGGCGGTGGCGCGCGAGATTGGCGAACGCCTGGCGCAAGCGCGCAAGGACCAGCGTTTCTCGCTGGAGGATGTCAGTGCGCGGCTGAAGGTCGCCTCGCACAAGCTGGCCGCCATCGAGCAGGGCGACGTCGCGGCGCTGCCCGACGTGACCTTTGCCAAGGGTGTGATGCGCGCCTACGCGCGCATGCTCCAGATCGACATCGACGCCTTGCTGGCGCGTTTCCACGCGCAGGCTGTGCCGGTGGTGGAAATCGGCATGCGCCGCGAAGGTGGCCTGAACGAGAGCTTCGACGACCGTAACCGCTTTGGCTCCGGCGGCTCCGGCGGCCGGTGGATCTGGCTGGCCCTGGTGGTCGCCGTGATCGGTGGCGGGGTGCTGTTCGGGCTGGACCACTTCAAGCAATGGATCGAGGCGCGCAAGGAAACCCTCACGGCGGCCCCGGCGGCGCAAGCCACGGTGCAAGGCAGCGAGCCCGGTACCGTCACGGCCGCACTGCCGCCGGTGATGGCCGCGTCCGATGCCCCCGCGCCGTCCGAGTCACTGCCCGCCAGCGGCCCGGTGGCGGTGGCGCCAGCGCTTTCGGCAGCACCCGCACCTTCGGCAGCGCCGTCTCCGGCCGCCGTGGCCGCCGTCTCTGCGGTAGCTGCTTCAGCGGCAGTGCCTGCCCCCGCAGCGGCAGACGGTGCTGCCGAGCTGCGCATCCGTTTCGCATCGGATACCTGGTACGAGATCCGCGACCGCAGCGGCAAGGTTGTGCTCGGCGGTACTGCGCGTGCGGGCCAGGATCTCAGCGGCGGCGGTACGCCACCGTACAAAATCGTGATCGGCAACGTCAAGGGCGTCGAGTCGCTGACGCGCAACGGCACGCCGGTCGACCTGCAGGCGGCCAACCGCAATAACGTGGCGCGCTTGACGCTGCCCTGAACATCGTTTCTCCAGCCATGCGCAACGCCGCATTGCAAGGTGGTAATGCTATGAACCAAAAGGCTTGTATGCCGGTGCTGCCCGGCCCGCTGCCCCGCCGCAAAACGCGCCAGGCGCGCGTGGTGTGGGGCGACAATGTGGTCACGATCGGTGGCGACGCTCCCGTGCGCGTGCAGTCGATGACGAACACCGACACGGTGGACGCCATCGGCACCGCGATCCAGGTCAAGGAGCTGGCGCGTGCCGGTTCCGAAATTGTGCGCATCACGGTCAATACGCCGGAAGCCGCGGCTGCGGTGCCCGCCCTGCGCGAGCAGCTGGACCGCATGGGCGTGAACGTGCCGCTGGTGGGCGACTTCCACTACAACGGCCACACGCTGCTGCGCGATTATCCCGACTGCGCCCAGGCGTTGTCGAAGTACCGCATCAACCCCGGCAACGTGGGGCAGGGTGCCAAGCGCGACACGCAATTCGCGCAGATGATCGAAATGGCCTGCCGCTACGACAAGCCGGTGCGCATCGGCGTGAACTGGGGCAGCCTGGACCAGTCGCTGCTGGCGCGCATCATGGACGAGAACGCCCTGCGCGCCGAGCCGTGGCCGGCGCAGAACGTGATGGTCGAGGCGTTGATCACCTCCGCGATCGAGTCGGCGAAGAAGGCCGAGGAAATCGGGCTTTCGGGTGATCAGATCATCCTGTCGTGCAAGGTCTCGCAGGTGCAGGAACTGATCGCTGTGTACCGCGAGCTGACCAAGCGCTGCGACTACGCATTGCACCTCGGGCTGACCGAGGCGGGCATGGGCAGCAAGGGGATCGTGGCCTCCACCGCCGCGCTGTCGGTGCTGCTGCAGGAAGGCATTGGCGACACCATCCGCATTTCGCTGACGCCGGAACCCGGCGCTGCGCGCGAGAAGGAAGTCTACGTGGGGCAGGAGATCCTGCAGACCATGGGCCTGCGCAACTTCACCCCGATGGTGATTGCCTGCCCGGGCTGCGGCCGTACCACCAGCACCACCTTCCAGGAACTGGCGTCCAGCATCCAGAGCTACCTGCGCGAGCAGATGCCGACCTGGAAGACCGCCTACCCTGGCGTGGAAGAAATGGATGTGGCCGTGATGGGCTGCATCGTGAACGGGCCGGGCGAAAGCAAGCATGCCAATATCGGCATCTCGCTGCCGGGCTCAGGCGAATCGCCGGCGGCGCCGGTGTTTGTCGACGGCGTGAAGGTCAAAACGCTGCGCGGCGATCGCATCGCCGAGGAATTCCAGGCGATCGTGGACGATTATGTGCGCACCCACTACGGCAACAAGGCCGGGAGCGCCGGCAATGAGGTGGCAGCCTGAGCCGTTGCGGCTAGGCGCTACAGGGAAAGACAAGACACAATGAACCAACCCGTGAATCCGGCGGCCGCCAGCGATGGCGCCAAGGCTGCCGACAGCAAGGCAGAGAGCAAGAGCAAGGCAGTGAAAGCCCTGCAGGGCGTCAAGGGCATGAACGACATGCTGCCCGCCGACGCACCGCTGTGGGAGCATTTCGAGAACGCCTCGCGCGCGATGCTGCGTGCCTACGGCTACCAGCAGGTCCGCACGCCCATCGTTGAGCACACGCAGCTGTTCGTGCGCGGCATCGGCGAAGTCACCGACATCGTCGAGAAGGAAATGTATTCCTTCACCGATGCGCTCAACGGCGAGCAACTGACGCTGCGCCCCGAGGGCACGGCGGCCGCGGTGCGGGCCACCATCGAGCACAACCTGCTGTACGACGGCCCCAAGCGCCTGTGGTACACCGGCCCGATGTTCCGCCACGAGCGTCCCCAGCGCGGGCGCTATCGCCAGTTCCACCAGCTCGGCGCCGAGGCCCTCGGCTTTGCCGGCCCGGACGTGGACGCCGAGATCATCATGATGTGCCAGCGCCTGTGGGATGACCTGGGCCTGGTCGGCGTGCGCCTCGAGCTCAATTCGCTGGGCCAGGCCGAGGAGCGCGCCGCGCACCGCGAAGAACTGATCAAGTACCTGGAAGGCTTCCAGGACATTCTTGACGAAGACAGCAAGCGCCGCCTGTACACCAACCCGCTGCGCGTGCTGGATACCAAGAATCCCGCGCTGCAGGAAATGGCAAGCAACGCGCCCAAGCTGATCGATTTCCTGGGCGAGGAGTCGCTTGCCCACTTCGACGGCGTGCAGCGCCTGCTCAAGGCCAACAACATCCCGTTCAAGATCAATCCGCGCCTGGTGCGCGGGCTGGACTACTACAACCTGACGGTGTTCGAGTGGATCACCGACAAGCTCGGCGCGCAGGGCACCATCGCCGGCGGCGGCCGCTACGATCCGCTGATCGCGCGGATGGGCGGCAAGGCGGCACCAGCTTGTGGCTGGGCGATGGGCATCGAGCGCATCATCGAACTGCTGCGAGAGGAAAAGCTCGTGCCGCAGGCGGAAGGTGCCGATGTGTACCTCGTCCACCAGGGCGAAGCGGCTGGCCAGCAGGCCATGATCATCGCCGAGCGCCTGCGCGATGCCGGCCTCGACGTGCTGCTGCATGCCACGCCCGACGGCAAGAGCGGCAGCTTCAAGTCGCAGATGAAGCGCGCCGACGGTAGCGGTGCGGCCTATGCCGTTATCATTGGCGAGGATGAGGTGGTGGCGGGCACGGCACAGGTCAAGGACCTGCGGCAGGGCGCCCAGGCCGAAGGCGGCGGCGCGCAGGTGACGGTGGAGGCTGAAAAACTGGTTGACCACATCATCGACGCCATGGTTGGCGCCAGCGAGTAAGCCTGCTGGTCAGCAGGCAGTATCGGAACCAGGGACCGCAAGAGCGCGGTCCTTCATACAAACAAACGCGGGTGGATCCCTCGACATGGCTTACGATCTAGAAGAACAGGAACAGCTTGAGAGCCTCAAGGCCTGGTGGCGCCAGTACGGCAACACCGTGACCTGGGCCTTGATCGCCGGCTTGCTGGCCTTCGCTGCCTGGAGCGGCTGGAACTACTGGCAACGCAAGCAGGCTGGAGAAGCGGCGCTGCTGTACGAGCAGGTGGTCAAGGCGGCCGAGAGCCGCGATGTCGAGCGGATCAAGCGCGCCGCCGGCGACCTCGAGGAAAAGTTCGGCAAGACCGCCTATGGCCCCATGACCGCGCTGGTATCGGCCAAGGTGCTGTACGATGCAGGCGACCTGGCAGGTACGAAGGCCCAGTTGCAATGGGCGATCGACCATGGCGATGGCGAGTACGCTCACCTCGCGCGCGTGCGCCTGGCTGGCGTGCTGCTTGACGAGAAGGCCTACGACCAGGGCCTGGCATTGCTCAAGGACGAGCCGCCGGCACCGTTCGTGGCGCTGTATGCGGACCGCCGGGGCGATCTGCTGGCTGCCCAGGACAAGCGCCCGGAAGCCCGCTCGGCCTACCAGAAGGCGCTAGACAAGCTGAGCGCCAACGATGCCGCCATGCGCCAGATCATTCAGTTCAAGCTTGACGCGCTGGGCACCGCCTGAAGGCGGTTGGCCCGGCTCGCCGGCAGGCCCGCGGGATTCGCATGCCATGCATGCCCCGCTTGCCCGCACCCTTGCGCCTCAACTTAAATCAGGATCGGAACCTCATGAAGTCATTGTTTTCCGGCACGGCCCAGAACCAGCAACACGGCAAATCTGTCCGCGGCCTGGTGGTGGCCGCCGCTTGTGCGGCCAGCGTCGCCAGCCTGGGCGGCTGCTCGCTGTTCAGCAAGGCTGACAAGCGCACGCCGGTCGAACTCAAGCCGATCACACAGACGTTGTCGGTGCGCCAGGCCTGGAAGGCCAGCGTCGGCAAGAGCGGCCCGTACTCGCTGCAACCCTCTGTCTCCGGTGGCACCGTCTATGCATCTTCCAATGGCGGCAAGGTGCTGGCGCTCGATGGCGTCACGGGACGCACCTTGTGGGAGGCCAAGACCGACATCGACCTGACCTCCGGCCCCGGCAGCGACGGCACCGTCACGGCGGTGGCGGGCGAGAAGGGCGCGGTCTTTGCCTTTGACGCCAGCGGCAAGCAGATCTGGAAGAAGCAGGTCAATGGGGAGGTTCTCTCGGCGCCGCTGGTCGGCAACGGCCTGGTGGTCGTGCGCACGACCGATACCCGGGTGCTTGGCCTGGATGCGCAGACCGGCGAGCGCCGCTGGATCTACCAGCGCTCGCAGACCGCGCTCAACCTGCGCGCCTCGATGGGCATGGTGTTCGCCGGCGACGGCATCGTGATGGGCTTCCCCGGCGGCAAGCTGGGTGTGCTGGCTCCGGGCAACGGCGTGCTGCGCTGGGAGAGCACGGTTTCCTATCCGAAGGGCGTGTCCGAGATCGAACGGCTTAATGACGTGACGGGCCAGCCCATGGTCAATGGCCGCCAGGTCTGCGCGACCACGTTCCAGGGCCGGATCGCCTGCCTTGAGCTGACCAATGGCCAGCCGCAGTGGGGCAAGGATTTTTCTTCGCCGACCGGCCCCGCGCAGGATGACACTTCGCTGTACGCCGGGGACGAGCGCTCCGTGGTCCATGCATTTGACCGCCAGAACGGCACTGAACGCTGGAAGAACGATCAACTGCTGTATCGCCGTCTCGGCACGCCGCTGGCGGTGGGACGTTCGGTGGTGGCGGGCGATTACGAAGGCTATGTACACTTCTTGTCGCGCGAGGACGGCCAGTTCGTGGCACGCCTGAAGACCGATGGCAGCGAGATTACCGCTGCGCCGGTGGTGGCGGGCCCGTCGCTGGTGGTACAGACACGCGACGGCAACCTCTACGGCTTCGTGCCGGACTGAGGCGGTCGACATTCATGGCGACTGTCCGTGCACCTGTCGGCACGGGCGGCGCCAATCCGGTAGCACGGCCCTTCTGGCCGTGCAGGTGAACGAGGTCGGGTTGCAATGCAAGCCTGATCACCCGACAGGAAAAGTGGCCAGGCGCGCGACGCCCGGCCGTCGGACCCATATCACTCCGGAGTTCCTGGGGGGCGGCATCTGCCGGCCCCCATTTCCGTTTATTGCATGAAACCAGTTATCGCTCTGGTCGGCCGTCCCAATGTGGGCAAGTCGACGCTATTCAACCGCATGACCCGTTCGCGCGACGCGCTTGTCGCCGATCTGCCCGGGCTCACGCGCGATCGCCACTATGGCGAAGGCCGCATCGGTGAACGTCCGTTCATCGCCATCGACACCGGCGGCTTCGAGCCGGTGGCCAAGGAAGGCATCGTTGCCGAAATGGCCAAGCAGACCCGCCAGGCGGTGGTCGAGGCCGACGTGGTGATCTTCCTCGTCGACGGCCGCCTCGGGCTGGCGCCCCAGGACCGCGTGATCGCCGATTACCTGCGCAAGACCGGGCGCCGCGTCATGCTGGCCGTGAACAAGGCCGAGGGCATGAAATACACCACCGTGGTGTCGGAGTTTTACGAGCTTGGCATGGGCGATCCCTATGCCATTTCGTCGACCCACGGCGATGGCGTGCGCGAGCTGGTCGACGAGGCGCTGGAACTGGCGGTGAAAGAGCGCCCGGAACTCGCCGAGGAAGACGAGGGCGCCCAGCGCGGCGTCAAGATCGCTATCGTGGGCCGGCCGAACGTGGGCAAGTCCACGCTGGTCAACACCCTGATCGGCGAAGAACGCGTGATCGCGTTCGACATGCCCGGCACCACGCGGGATGCCATCTATGTGGAGTTCGAGCGCGGCGGCAAGCCCTATACGCTGATCGACACGGCCGGCCTGCGCAAGCGCGGCAAGGTGTTCGAGGCCATCGAGAAGTTTTCGGTGGTCAAGACGCTGCAATCGATTGCTGATGCGAACGTCGTGGTGCTGCTGCTCGACGCGCAGCAGGACGTGTCGGAGCAGGATGCGCACATCGCCGGCTTTATCGTGGAATCCGGGCGCGCGCTGGTGGTTGGCGTCAACAAGTGGGACGGCCTCGACGGCCATAGCCGCGACCGTATCAAGCACGATCTGGAGCGCAAGCTGCAGTTCCTGGACTTCGCCAACTTCCACTTTGTGTCCGCGCAGCAGCGCACGGGCATCAGCGCGCTGCTGCGCTCGGTGGACGACGCGTATGCCGCGGCCATGGTCAAGCTGCCCACGCCGCAGCTCACGCGGATCCTGCAGGAAGCGGTCGAGTTCCAGCAGCCGCGGCGTGTCGGCGCGACGCGGCCCAAGCTGCGCTACGCGCACCAGGGTGGGTCCAATCCGCCCATCATCATCGTGCACGGCAATTCGCTTTCCGGCATCGCCGACACATATCGGCGCTATCTCGAAAACCGTTTCCGCTCGGCTTTCAAACTGAAGGGCACACCGCTTCGCATCGAATTTAGAACGAACAAAAACCCATATGCCGACTCGAAGGATTGAGTCAGTCGACGGGAGCCCGGGCGGGCAAGTTTCGTTTGCGTTCGTTTGGAACTGAGGCTAAATTCACGGTAGCAGGGGGTTCCCTGCGAGGCGATGCTAGCTTGGTACCGTTTTGATCTTTTTTTGGCGCGGCTTGCGCCGTTTGACTTGAATCGGGGATTACCGTCCCCATCATCTATCACTAAATCTATAAATTTGGAGTGTGCCATGAGCAACAAAGGGCAATTGCTACAAGACCCGTTCCTGAACGCGCTGCGCAAAGAGCACGTACCGGTTTCCATCTACCTCGTCAATGGCATCAAGCTGCAAGGCAATATCGAGTCGTTCGACCAGTACGTCGTCCTGTTGCGCAACACCGTGACGCAGATGGTCTACAAGCATGCGATTTCCACCGTCGTACCGGCCCGCGCCGTGAATTTCCGCGTGGACGAAACGGCTGAAGGCTGATCATTCGCGGATAGCACCGCAGTTTTCCGGCAGGCCAGTCGTACCACGGCACGGCCGCCAGTTGCCGGTGTCGCGCAGGGGCCAGATGCTCCGGCGCGACACCAAAAGACGCCAGCCCATCCTGGCTGCAGAGTGGCCACGGGCACGGACATGCTTCACCCTGGTGCATTCCGCCACGGACAGAGTCCCCGCTTCAAGCGTCTTCCCCAGGCCAGGGCTTCTGCCTAACGGCGCCAGCCGCTGCCTCCCAGTAGCCTCCAACCCGTTTTCCTTTCTCGCGTTTCGCGATCCTCCCGTTTGCAATCTAGAGCCACTTCCAATTCCGAGTCCTCCCGCGCCATCCTCGTTGGTGTCGATTTCGGCAAGCATGATTTCCAGGAAAGCCTGAGCGAGCTGGCGTTGCTGACGTCGACCGCGGGGTCCACGCCGGTGCACACGTTGACCGGACGCAGGTCCCGTCCCGACCCGGCGCTGTTCATCGGCTCCGGCAAGGCGGAGGAACTGAAGGAGGCCGCCGATGCACTCGATGCCGACGTGGTGGTGTTCAACCACTCGCTCAGCCCTGCCCAGCAACGCAATCTAGAGCGCTTCCTGCAGCGCCATGTCATCGACCGAACGGGGCTGATCCTGGACATCTTCGGCCAGCGGGCGCAGAGCCACGTCGGCAAGGTGCAGGTCGAGCTCGCCCAGGTCCAGTACCAGGCCTCGCGGCTGGTCCGCGCCTGGAGCCACCTGGAGCGGCAGAAGGGGGGCATTGGCATGCGTGGCGGCCCGGGCGAGCGCCAGCTCGAGCTCGACCGCCGCCTGCTGGATGAGCGCGCCAAGCGGCTGAAGGCTGACCTGACGCGACTGCAGCGCCAGCACAGCACCCAGCGGCGCGCGCGCGCGCGCAACGACACCCTGAGCATCTCGCTGGTCGGCTATACCAACGCCGGCAAGTCGACACTGTTCAACGCCCTCACCAAGGCCCGGGCCTACGCCGCTGACCAGCTGTTCGCCACGCTGGATACCACTTCGCGCCGGCTGTACCTGGAAGGCGTGGGCAACGTGGTGCTGTCGGATACCGTGGGCTTCATCCGCGACCTGCCGACCCAGCTGGTGGCCGCGTTCCGCGCCACGCTGGAGGAGACCGTGCACGCGGACCTGCTGCTGCATGTGGTTGATGCTTCCAGCCCGGTGCGCCATGAGCAGGTCGAGCAGGTCAACCGTGTGCTGGCCGAAATCAATGCCGACGACATCCCGCAGATCGTGGTGATGAACAAGATCGACGCGTCGCCGGAACTGCTCGAGCAGGGCCCCCGCGTGGAGCGCAACGAGGAGGGTGTGCCGACCCGCGTGTTCGTCAGCGCGCGCGACGGCATTGGCCTGGATGCCTTGCGCGAGGCGCTGGTGGAGGTGGCGCGCTGGCTGGCCGAGCGCCCGCCAGAGCGCCCCCCGCTGGATCCGCGCCTTGCCGATGCGCAGCCTTACCCGGACGACGATCTCGACAGCGGTTTTGACGGCGATGACACCCGGGTGGATCCGGAAGAACCCGACACGCAGTGAGCCAGTTCGACGGAAATCGCAGCCAGATTGCCCCAAATGGGTAAAAGTGGCGTCGATGACTGTTAGAATCCCCTTGTTCCAACTATCCCGGACCCGTGCACTTCATGCCCCTGTTTCCCCGGAATTCTGAATCGAGCCATGCCTTTGGCAGCCGCGCAGGTGGCCGCAACGGCGGCCATGCACCGTCGCGAACGGCCTGGCAGCGTTTGCGCGCGATCCTGTCTTTGAACGATCCCCGTTGGGGTAGGGGCGGCCCGGATGACGAAGACAAAGACAAAGACAAGGACAAGGATAGTCGCGACAACAATCGCCAGCAAAACCAGCGTCCGCCCCAGGATGGCCCGCCCGACCTCGACGAGCTCTGGCGCGATTTCAACCGTCGCCTGAACGGCCTGCTTGGCCGCAAGGACAACGGTGGTGGCGGCAACCAGGGCTTTGGCGGCGGTGCGCGCACGCCGGGCAAGGGCTCGGGGATCGGCGCCGGCGTGGTGGTGATCGCAGCGGTTGGCATCTGGCTGGCCAGCGGTTTCTTCATGGTGCAGGAAGGCCAGACGGCCGTTATCCTCCAGTTCGGCAAGTTCAAGTACACCACGGGCCCGGGTATCAACTGGCGCCTGCCGTACCCGATCCAGTCCGCCGAAATCGTCAACCTGTCGGGCGTGCGCTCGGTTGAAGTGGGCCGTTCCACCTCGATCAAGGACAGCAACCTGAAGGACGCGTCGATGCTGACGCAGGACGAGAACATCATCGACGTCCGCTTCACGGTGCAGTACGACATCCAGGACGCGAGCGAATTCCTGTTCTACAACAAGACCGACCGAGGTGGCGACGAAGAACTGGTGACCCAGGCTGCCGAGACCTCGGTGCGCGAAATCGTCGGGCGCAACAAGATGGACGCGGTGCTTTACGAGAACCGTGAACAGATTGCCCAGAACCTGGCCAAGTCGATCCAGTCGATCCTGACCGCGTACAAGACCGGCATCCGCGTGATTTCCGTCAACGTGCAGAGCGTGCAGCCGCCCGAGCAGGTCCAGGCGGCCTTTGACGATGTCAACAAGGCCAGCCAGGACCGCGAACGCGCCATCAGCGAAGGCCAGGCCTACGCCAATGACGTGATTCCGCGTGCCAAGGGTACCGCCGCGCGCCTGAACGAAGAATCTGAAGCCTACAAGGCGCGAGTGATCGCCCAGGCCGAAGGCGATGCCTCGCGTTTCCGCCAGGTCCAGGCCGAGTATGCCAAGGCCCCGCAGGTGACGCGTGATCGCATCTATATCGAGACCATGCAGCAGATCTATACCAATTCGACCAAGGTGCTGGTGGATTCACGCCAGGGTAACAATCTCCTCTACCTGCCGCTGGACAAGCTGATGTCGCAATCGGCGGTGGATGCGCGCGCGCCGGCTTCCGGCACCGCGCAGGCCCCTGCCGCGGGCAGCGGCACGTCTCCCGCGCCCGATGCCAGCGGCGATAACCGGTCGCGCGAGCTGTTGCGCAACCGTGACCGCGATTCGCGCTGAGGAGACCCGACATGAACCGACTGATTTCCGTAGTAATCGGCCTCTTCATCGTGCTGGCGATTGGCTCCTCGATGGTGTTCGTGGTGGACCAGCGTCAGTACGCCGTGGTGTTTGCCTTTGGCCAGATCAAGCAGGTGGTGAACGAGCCGGGCCTGCACTTCAAGTTGCCGCCGCCGCTGCAGAACGTGATTTTCATGGATCGCCGCCTGCTGACGATCGACGTGGCCGCTTCGGAGCGCTTCCTGACGGCCGAGAAGAAGAGCATGGTGGTGGACTGGTTCGTCAAGTGGCGCATCACCGATCCGCGCAAGTTCTACGTGGCCTTCAATGGCAACATCCGCGGGGCGCAGGACCGCATGACCCAGCGTATCGACTCCGTCGCCCGCGAGGAATTCGGCAAGCGCACGGTGGCGGAGCTGGTGGCCGGCGAGCGCGAGAAGGTGATGCAGAATATCCGCTCCGCGATGGCCGACTATGCGCAGTCCGTGGGCGTCGAGATCATCGACGTGCGCCTCAAGCGTGTCGACCTGCTGCCCGCGATCAGCGAATCGGTGTATCGCCGCATGGAAGCCGAGCGCAAGCGTGTGGCCAACGAGCTGCGCTCCACCGGCGCGGCCGAGGGCGAGAAGATCCGCGCCGATGCCGATCGCCAGCGTGAAGTCGTGCTGGCCGAGGCCTACCGCGATGCGCAGAAGATCAAGGGCGAGGGCGATGCCCGCGCCTCGCAGATCTACGCCGAATCGTTTGGCCGAGATCCCCAGTTCGCGCAGTTCTGGCGCAGCATGGAGGCTTACCGCAATACGTTCCGCGACAAGCGCGACGTGCTGGTGCTGGAGCCCAATTCCGAGTTCTTCCGCTATATGCGGTCGTCGGGCGGCGCAGCGGCGCCGGCGGCGGCGCCTCCGGCGAGCCGTCGCTAAGCTAGGCGGTTCCGTCCGCCAGGCGCTTCGACAAAACCCCGGCTTGCCGGGGTTTTGTCCGGCTGGAGGGGCGGCAAGAGAAGCTCCTGAGGGGCGTCGCTGCCGTCTCATCCGCCATGCCAGGTGACTGGCTCCCCGCTTGCGGCTGGCGCTCCCGGCACAGCGCGTGGCGGGATCGAATTTCAACGGGTGGCTCAAGGCCCCCGGCAACTGTGTGAAGTGAAGAGATTTACCATGTCCAATCACTGGCTCCTGCCTGAAAACATCGCCGACGTGCTGCCGTCGGAGGCCCGCAAGATCGAGGAACTGCGCCGCCGCATGCTGGACTTGTTCCGCACCTACGGCTACGAGCTGGTCATGCCGCCGATGCTGGAATACCTGGAATCGCTGCTCACCGGGACCGGGCATGACCTCGACCTGCGCACGCTCAAGCTGGTCGACCAGCTCTCCGGCCGCACCATGGGCCTGCGCGCCGACATCACGCCGCAAGTCGCCCGCATCGATGCCCACTTGCTGAACCGCTCCGGCGTGACCCGGCTGTGCTACGCCGGCAATGTGCTGCACGCTCGCCCGGCCGGCTTTCGCGCAACCCGCGAGCCGATCCAGGTTGGCGCGGAGATCTACGGCCATGCCGGCCTGGAAGCGGATGTGGAAATCCAGGCCCTGATGCTGGCCGCGCTGCAGGTTGCCGGCCTGACCGAGATCCGCCTCGACCTTTGCCACGCGGGCATCCTGGAAGCCTTGCTGGACGGCCTGCCGTCCAGCCGCAGGATCGAGGACGTGCTGTTTGCGGCCCTGGAGACCAAGGATGTGTCAGCGCTGCGCGAGTTGACCGAAGGCATGCCGCAGGCCGAGCGCGACGCGCTGCTGGCGCTGCCGACGCTGTACGGCGGCGTGGAGGTAATCGAGCGCGCCCGCGCGACCCTGCCGGCGAGCCCGGCGATTGGCCGTGCGCTGGACGAACTGGCTGCACTGGCCGCGGAAGTGAGCGGGGCGAGCGTCAATATCGATTTGTCCGACCTGCGCGGCTACCATTATCACAGTGGCGTGATGTTCACTGCCTACGTGGCTGGCCTGCCCAACTACGTGGCGCGCGGTGGCCGCTACGACAAGGTCGGCGAGGCCTTTGGCCGCGCGCGGCCGGCAACCGGCTTTTCGCTGGATTTGCGCGAAGTTGCCTCGCTTTCTCCGCTGGAAGTGCGTGCTTTTGCCATTTTCGCGCCGTGGGATGCGGATCCTGCCTTGCGTGCCGCGATTACCGCGCTGCGCGCCGCCGGCGAGATCGTCATCCAGTCGCTGCCGGGGCACACGCACCAGCTCGACGAGTTCAACTGCGATCGCCAACTGGTCCGCCAGGATGGCGGCTGGACGGTGATTCCACGCAGCGCCGGGGCCTGAGCGCAAGCGCCAGGCCGCGGAATTCCCCCGCGTTGCAGGCCGATCTCCCCAAAATCGGGGAGTTGACCTGCAACGAGAGTAAAATACGTTTTTAACCCACTGACCAAAATCAACATGTCCGCTTCTGCAGTAAGCCAGGGACGCAATGTCGTCGTGATCGGCACCCAATGGGGTGACGAAGGCAAGGGAAAAATCGTCGATTGGCTTACCGATCATGCAAAGGGCGTGGTGCGGTTCCAGGGCGGCCACAATGCCGGCCATACGCTCATCATCGGCGGCAAGAAGACCATCCTGCGCCTGATCCCCTCGGGCATCATGCGTGAAGGCACGATCTGCTACATCGGCAACGGCGTCGTGCTGTCGCCGGAGGCGCTGTTCCGTGAGATCGAGGAACTGGAAACCGCCGGCCTGCAGGTGCAGAACCGCCTGCGCATTTCCGAAGCGACCACGCTGATCCTGCCGTACCACGTGGCCATCGACAAGGCCCGTGAAGTGCGCCGTGGCGCCGACAAGATCGGCACCACCGGCCGCGGCATCGGCCCGGCCTACGAAGATAAGGTGGCCCGCCGCGCGCTGCGCGTGCAGGACCTGTTCGATCCCAAGTGCTTCGCCGAGAAGCTGCGCGAGAACCTCGACCTGCATAACTTCATGCTGACCCAGTACCTGGGCGCGGAAGCAGTCGACTTCCAGCAGACTTTGGACGAAATGCTGGCCTACGCGCCGCGCTTGGCCCCGATGGTGGCCGATGTGTCGGCGGAGCTTTACGCGGTCAACGCTGCCGGCGGCAACCTGATGTTCGAAGGCGCGCAAGGCACGCTGCTCGACGTCGACCACGGCACCTATCCGTTCGTCACCTCCAGCAACTGCGTGGCCGGTGCGGCCGCCGCCGGTGCTGGCGTTGGCCCGGGCCGCCTGAATTACATCCTGGGCATCACCAAGGCGTACTGCACCCGCGTGGGCGCAGGCCCGTTCCCCAGCGAGCTGTACGACAACGACAACCCCAAGCGCCAGGACCCGGTGGGTGTGCGCCTGGCCAACGTCGGCAAGGAATTCGGCTCGGTGACCGGGCGACCCCGCCGTACCGGCTGGCTCGATGCCGCCGCGCTCAAGCGTTCAGTGCAGATCAACGGCGTGTCGGGTCTTTGCATGACCAAGCTCGACGTGCTGGATGGCCTTGAAACCCTCAAGCTGTGCGTGGGCTATGAGCTGGACGGCAAGACCGTCGACATCCTGCCGCGTGGTTCGGATGCCGTGGCGCGCTGCGTGCCGGTGTACGAGGAATTCCCGGGCTGGAACGAATCCACCTTCGGCGTGAAGGCCTGGGATGCGCTGCCGGAACAGGCTCGCACCTACCTGAAGCGCGTCGAGGAAGTGGTCGGCATCCCGATCGACATGATCTCGACCGGCCCTGACCGTGACGAAACCATCCTGCTGCGTCACCCCTACGTAGCCTGATGCTGTCTTGCCCGTAAGGGCGCCGCGCGGCTGAACGAAGCCGCGCAGGCAAAAAGACGGCAGATGCACAAGAGCAAATCGGCCCGCGCAAGCGGGCCGAAACTTTATCGGTCGACAGACCTTATGCCTAAAGCCGAAGAGCTAAAACAATCATGACCCTGCCATCGAACGACGAAGAGAACCTGTGGATCTCGTGGGACGACTACCACAGCCTGATCGCGCGCCTGGCGCTGAACGTCCACGAGTCGGGCTGGAAGTTCGACAAGATCCTGTGCCTGGCCCGCGGTGGCCTGCGCGTCGGCGACCAGATGTCCCGTATCTTCGACGTGCCTCTCGCCATCCTGGCCACCAGCAGCTACCGCGAGGCAGCGGGCACACAGCAGGGCGACCTCGATATCGCGCAGTACATCACCATGACCAAGGGCGACCTCTCCGGCAAGATCCTGCTGGTCGATGACCTGGTGGATTCCGGCGTCACGCTGGAGCGCGTGGGCCGCCATTTGCAGGAGCGCTATCCCGCCGTGACGGAAGTGCGTTCGTCCGTGCTGTGGTACAAGGCCTGCTCCAAGGTCAAGCCGGACTACCACGTGACCTTCCTGCCGACGAATCCCTGGATTCACCAGCCGTTCGAAGAGTACGACACGCTGCGTCCGCATAACCTGGCGGCCTGGCTCAAGCGCGGCAAGCACGCCGCCGGCAGCTCGCAGGCCTGATTCCCGGGCGGCCCGATATCGAAGATGGCCGCCGAGGTGAGCGGGCTCGCCCCATCCTTGTGCCCCCATCGTGCAGGCAGTGCGCAATGCACCGCCGCGGCGCAGGCGCTTCGGCTAACCTGCGCTTTCACGGCTCGCCGCAAATGGCCGCCAGCAGGGCGGCCATTATTCTTTATGCCCTCCGTCGTGCTTGCCGCGATGGCCACGCGCCATGGCACGCATGTTTCGGAGGCACCTGCCTGTTTCCTGCTTAGTATGCGACCGTGTAGCGCTGGCGCGAGTGCGCCGGTTTTTCCACTTCGTCGATCATGGCGATGGCATAGTCCTCCATCGAGATCCAGCTCTTGCCGCTGGCGTCGGAGAGCAGCGTCTCCTCGCCCACGCGGAACTTGCCCGTGCGCGTGCCCGGCTCGAACAGGGCGGCGGGGGACAGGAAGGTCCAGTCGATCGCTGTCTCGTTGCGCAGGGCGTTGAGGAAGTCGCGTCCAGCGAGGGCCTCCGCCTTATAGGCTTGCGGGAACTGCGGCGTATCGACCAGTTGCGCGCCTGGTGCTACGAAGAGGCTGCCCGCGCCGCCCACCACCAGCAGGCGAGGCACGCCGGCGGCCTTGACCGCGGAGGTGATCTGTTCGGCCGTGGTCTGCAGGAAACGTACTGTGCTGATTGCCACGTCGTGGCCGGCGAGGGCGGCCGCCAGGGCCTTGGTGTCCGCGACATCTGCATTGATCGTGGCGAGGCCCGGCCGCGTGGCCAGCTTGTCGGCCTGGCGCGCGATGGCGGTGACCGTGTGGCCGCGGCTCAGGGCTTCGTCGATGAGGCGGGTGCCGACACGGCCGGTGGCGCCGATGATTGCGATCTTCATGTTGACTCCTTTGTTGCGCTGTTGAATATCGATATGAAACTAATTTAGTTACATATCGGGATAAAAATTTTTACGGCTTGCGTTGCCGGGCCGCGCGCTCCACATCGGCGAGCATGCCGGCAATCGTGATCTCGGCCAGCGCACCATCCATCGCGGCCTGGGCGCGGTCCGCGGCGTGCTTCAGCGCACCGGTAATTTCCCGTCCCACCATGCACGCCGGATTGGGCACGCTGTGGTGCGGCGCGATCAGCGTGGCCGACTCCACCGCACGGAACACATCGAGCAACGTGATCGATGCCGCCGCGCGCGCCAGCGAGGCGCCGCCGTTGCTGCCCATCACCGTGCTCACCAGCCCCGCCTCGGCCAACTGGCTGACCAGGCGGCGGATCAGGACCGGGTTCGTGCCCACGCTGCCCGCGATCAATGACGACGGCAAGGGCTCCGCGGCGCTGGCCAGCAAGGTGAGGATGTGGACGGCGACGGCGAATCGGCTGCTGGTGGTCATGGTGGGTGAGGCGATGTGAAACTATATTAGTTACAGATGGCCGTCGCTGTCAAGCGACTGGCGGGCCACGCAGGCATGCCGGTGTGGCATACGCCTGCAGCAATAGGGTGGTTTGCGCCTGAATACGTCGGAAAACGCGACATTCCAGCGTGTGAATGGCGGAAGAATGCCGGGAGCGCCACTGAAACTGATACACTCACCCGCAGCGCAGCAGTCGGCTGCTGCTCCGGTCGCGCCCTGGCAGTTCGTGTGAGCGCCAGGCTGTGTGGATGCCTCTGCCTCAACAGGCAAGAGCGGACTCCACGCCCCGGAGCGGTCGTTGCTGCGACTGGTATTTAGTCAATAGTTAATAGTTAAGTCGCGCAGTCGCGCCAATATCGAATCGGGAGTGCCAAGTTGCAAGATCAGACGCCGGAAAACAAAAAACCCGCAGGGCTCGAAAGCGCTGCGGGTTTTCCGTTTGATCTGGTGCCCAGGAGAGGACTCGAACCTCCACAGTGTTGCCACCGCTAGGACCTGAACCTAGTGCGTCTACCAATTTCGCCACCTGGGCGGGCGTCGAAACAACCGAAGCGCTCATTATAGCGACCGCAAATCGTTTGTCAAATAATTCTAGAAAAAATTGAATCAGAATAACTATCCGATCCCTAGTCGGGAAGAAATCCTTGGCGTCCTGCGGACGTCGGGGTCGCCCTTGTCGGGCGGCGATATCGCCAAGGCGCTCGCTGTCACGCGCAAAGAACACGACGGCTTCCAGAAACGCCTCGCCGCCATGGAGCGCGATGGCCAGATCGAACTCAACCGCAAGGGTCGCTACGAGCTGGCCAACCAGCCTAACTTTGTGGTCGGCCGTGTGCAGGGCCACCGCGATGGCTTCGGCTTCCTGATCCGCGACGATGGCGATGACGACATCTTCCTGCCGGAGCGCGAGCTGCAGAAGGCCATGCACAACGACCGTGCCCAGGTGCGCGTGATCGGCTACGACCGGCGCGGCCGGCCCGAAGGCCAGATCGTCGAGATCCTTGAGCGCGCCAACCGCTACGTGATCGGCCGCCTGCTGAGCGAAGGCGGCGTGCTCGTGGTGGCGCCCGAAGACAAGCGCATCAGCCAGGACATCCTGATCCCGCCGAAGTCGCAAGGCAAGGCGCAAGTCGGCCAGGTGGTCAGCGTCGAGATCATCGACTACCCCGATCGCTACGTGCAGCCCGTGGGCCGAGTGGTGGAAGTGCTGGGGGACTTCGACGACCCCGGCATGGAAATCGAAATCGCCGTGCGCAAGTACGGCGTGCCGCATGAATTCTCGGATGCCTGCGCCAAAGAAGCCGCCGGCCTGCCCGACGAGGTGCGCGAGTCCGACCTGGAGCACCGCATCGACCTGCGCGACGTGCCGCTGGTGACGATCGACGGCGAAGACGCGCGCGACTTCGACGACGCCGTCTACTGCGAACCCGTCAAGATCGGCCGCTCGAAGGGCTGGCGCCTGGTGGTGGCGATTGCCGATGTGTCGCACTACGTGCGCCCTGGCACGGCGCTCGACGCCGATGCGCTGGATCGCGCCACCTCGGTGTACTTCCCGCGCCGCGTCATCCCGATGCTGCCGGAAAAGCTCTCCAACGGCCTGTGCTCGCTGAACCCGCAAGTCGACCGCCTGTGCATGGTGTGCGATGCGGTGATCACCGCCAAGGGCGAGCTCAAGGGCTATCAGTTCTATCCCGCCGTGATGCATTCGGCGGCGCGCCTGACCTATAACGAGGTCTGGTCGGTGCTGTCCAACACCAAGGGCCCGGAGGCGCACAAGCGTGCCGACCTGGTGCCGCACCTGCAGAACCTGTACGAGTTGTTCCAGGTCCTGCTCAAGGCGCGGCGCGAGCGTGGCGCGATCGACTTCGATACCACCGAGACCTATATCGTCTGCAATGCGCAGGGCAAGATCGAGCAGATCCTGCCGCGCACCCGCAACGACGCCCACCGCCTGATCGAGGAATGCATGCTGGCCGCCAACGTGTGCGCCGCCGACTTTCTCGAACGCTTCAAGCATCCCACGCTGTACCGGATCCACGCCGGCCCGAGCGAGGAAAAGCTGAAGAACCTGCGTGAGTTCCTGCGCACCGTCGGGCTTTCGCTGGCCGGTGGCGACAAGCCGCAAGCGGGCGACTACGCCGACGTGATGGACAAGATCAAGAGCCGTCCCGACGCGCCGATGTTGCAGACCATGCTGCTGCGCTCGATGCAGCAGGCGGTCTACAGCCCGGACAACATCGGCCACTTCGGCTTGTCGTATGAGGCTTACGCCCACTTCACCAGCCCGATCCGCCGCTATCCGGACTTGCTCACGCACCGCGCCATCAAGGCCGTGCTGGCCCATACCAAGTACCGGCCGGCATTTGCGCCGGGCACCGCGCTGAACACCGCGATCGCGCCCAAGGCACGCCGCATGCAGGCCAAGGACGCCGCCGAGAAGGCAGAGCGAAGCGCCGCGCGCGCCCAGCGCAACGAAGCCATCTGGGACGAGCTCGGCTTGCACTGCTCGGCCAACGAGCGCCGCGCCGATGAAGCCTCGCGCGATGTGGAGGCCTGGCTCAAGTGCTACTTCATGCGCGACAAGCTTGGCAGCGAGTATTCGGGCACCATCAGCTCGGTCACCTCGTTCGGCATCTTCGTGCAGCTCGACGAGCTCTATGTCGAAGGCCTGGTCCATGTCACCGAGCTGGGCAGCGATTACTTCCAGTACGACGAGGCGCGCAATGAACTGCGCGGCGAGCGTACCGGCATCCGCTACCGCCTCACCGACCGCGTTCGCGTGCAGGTTTCGCGCGTGGACCTCGATGCGCGCAAGATCGACTTCCGCCTGGTGCAGGAGCCCTCAGCCAAGAACCTGCGTGGCCGCGCCCCGACCGTCGATGCCGCGCCGCGCGTGCCCGCCGCGCACGCCGTGCCCGCGCGCAAGAAGGGCCGTCAGCTGGCCGCGCTGCTGGGTGGCAGCTCCAAGCCGGAAGAGTCGTTCGACGAAACGCTGGACCGCGTGATCGAAGAGCAGCCGGTGTTCGAAGCTGTCATGACGCCGGTCAAGCCGCACGTGGGGCAGGGCGCCAAGGCCGGCGGCAAGCCGGCCAAGCGCGCCGCCAAGCCCAAGCCGCAGCATCTGGGCTCGACGCACAAGGGCGGCGCCAAGCCGGCCGGCAAGAGCAGCCGCGCTTCGCGCAAGCGCACCTGACGGCCATGGCGCCGGCGCCGGCTTGCCCGGTTCCGGCGCCATGGCTGCGGACACGGGGCAAGCTCCGGCGGGAATGTACAATCTCGCCATGGCTAAACAAAAACTCCTGATCGGCTTTCACGCCGTCACCGCGCGCCTGCGCCAGGACGCCGCTGGCGTCACCGATGTCTACGTAGAATCCGCGCGGCGTGACCGCCGCATGCAGGACTTCATCCGCCTTGCCGAAAGCCTCAAAGTGCGCCTGCATCCGGTGGATGCCGAGCGCCTGCGCGGCATGGCCGGCACCGACCGCCACCAAGGCGTGGTCGCCCGCGCCGAAGATGTGGCGCTGGCCCTCAATCTTGACGAACTGCTCGATGGCATCGAGGGCACACCCTTGCTGCTGGTGCTCGACGGCGTCACCGATCCGCACAACCTGGGCGCTTGCCTGCGCGTGGCCGATGGCGCCGGCGCGCACGCCGTGATCGCTCCGAAGGACCGCAGCGTGGGTTTGAACACCACGGTGGCCAAGGTGGCCAGCGGCGCGGCGGAAACCGTCCCCTACATCACTGTCACCAACCTGGCGCGCACGCTGCGCGAGCTGCAGGAACGCGGCATCTGGGTGATCGGCACGGACGACGGCACGGAAAAGACGCTCTATGACGTGGACTTCAAGGGACCGGTTGCACTGGTGATGGGCGCCGAAGGCGAGGGCATGCGCCGCCTCACCCGCGAAACCTGTGACGAGCTCGTGAGCATCCCGATGGCCGGCGGCGTGGAAAGCCTGAACGTTTCCGTGGCCAGCGGCGTGTGCCTGTATGAGGCGGTGCGCCAGCGCCGCATTAAGCGCTGAACGTTGGGGAGGAATCCGTGATGGCGGATATCGACGCGCAGGCGCTCGCGGCATCGCGCCGCCTGATCGGCGAAGCCACCAATGTCATGGTGCTCACCGGCGCGGGCGTATCCGCCGAGTCCGGCGTGCCCACGTTCCGCGATGCCATGACCGGCTTGTGGTCGCGCTTCAATCCCGAGGAGCTGGCCCAGGAAGACGCCTACCGGCGCCAGCCCGCACTGGTCTGGGAGTGGTACCTGCACCGGCGCGAGCTGGTGGCGGCCACCGATCCCAACCCGGCGCATATCGCCCTGGCGGCGCTCGCCGCGCAGAAGGCCGTGACCCTGGTCACGCAAAACGTGGATGGCCTGCATCAGCGCGCCGGCAGCCGCGATGTGATCGAGCTGCACGGCAACCTGTTCGCCAACAAGTGGCTTGACGGCTGCGGCCGTTGCGACCCGGCGACCGCCGTGCCGGGCATGCCGCCGCGCTGCTCCCTTTGCAATGCCATGATGCGCCCCGGCGTGGTGTGGTTCGGCGAGGAACTGCCGCGCGTGGCCCGCTATCGCGCCGAGCACGCGGCCGAGCAGTGCGATCTGTGCATCGTGGTGGGCACCTCCGGGCTGGTCTATCCGGCAGCCGGCTTGCCCGGCGCTGCCAAGGACCAGGGCGCGCATGTCATCGTGGTCAATCCCGAGCCTTCGGCGCTGGACCAGACTGCTGACATCGTGCTGCGCGGCCCGGCGGGCGTGGTCTTGCCCTTGCTGTGGGACGGCGTAAGCGCGACGCCAGCCTGAACCGGCTCGCCGCCTGGATTCCCCGGGCGGCTTCTGTTTTCTCCCTCTCAATTCCCCCCTCTCAAGCCGTAATCAACGCCTCCAGCTTGACCGCATCCGCCGCAAAAGCGCGGATCCCCTCAGCCAGCTTTTCCGTCGCCATCGCGTCTTCATTGAGCTGCCAGCGGAAAGCCGCCTCACCGCACTCGATGCGGGCGATATTGCCGGCCTGCGCCTGGTCGACCGACAGCTTGCGCTCCACGGTGCCTTCGCTGGCGGCCAGCTTCTCCAGCAGGTCCGGGCTGATGGTGAGCAGATCGCAGCCGGCCAGCGCCAGGATCTGCTCGGTGCTGCGGAAGCTGGCACCCATCACTTCGGTGGGGTGGCCGAACTTCTTGTAGTAGTCGTAGATCTGGCGCACGGAACGCACGCCGGGATCGTTGTCGGCCGCGTTGGCGGCAGTGTCCCATTTGTCGCCGGCTTGCTTCTTGTGCCAGTCCAGGATGCGGCCAACGAAGGGCGAGATCAGTTGCGCGCCGGCCTCGGCGCAGGCAACGGCCTGGGCCAGCGAGAACAGCAGCGTCATGTTGCAGTTGATGCCTTCTCGCTGCAGCACTTCAGCTGCGCGGATACCTTCCCAGGTGGAGGCGATCTTGATCAGCACGCGCTCGCGGGCCACGCCGCGCTGCTCATACAGCGAGATCAGGTGGCGGGCCTTGGCCAGTGTGGCTTCAGTGTTGAAGGACAGGCGGGCGTCGACCTCGGTTGACACACGGCCCGGCACGATGGCCAGGATCTCGCAGCCAAAGGCGATCAGCAGGGCGTCCATCACGGCGTCGGTGCCTTCATTGCCGCGCACGGCCTTTTCCAGCAGGGGACGGTACTCGGCCTTCTGGACGGCCTTCAGAATCAGGGAAGGATTGGTGGTGGCGTCCTGCGGCGTGTACTGCTTCATCACCTGGAAATCGCCGGTGTCCGCCACCACGGTGGTGAACTGCTTGAGCTGATCGAGCTGGTTCATGGTCAGTGAGTTGCTTTTAAGGGTTGGTGATGGCGCAGGACCAAAACGGCAGGCCCCGGGCGCCGCGCTGATGCATGCCTCGGGTCATTGTACCGTCGGCTCGCGCCTACGCCGGGGATGTCACGGCATTCCGGTACACTATGCGGTTTCCCCCAAAGCAGATGGGCTGTTGTCATGACACAGGATGAACTCAAGGCGCTGGTGGCGCAAGCCGCGGCCGACTATGTCAAAGAGGTAGTGCCGGCGGGCGCGGTGCTGGGCGTGGGTACGGGCTCCACGGCCAACCTCTTTATCGATGCGGTGGCGGCGTTCAAGGAACGCTTTTCCGGCGCGGTCTCCAGCTCGGAGGCGTCCACGCGCCGCCTGCAGCAGCACGGCTTCCAGGTCTTGGACCTGAATGAGGTCGACGAGATCCCCGTGTATGTCGACGGCGCGGACGAGATCGATGCCAGCGGCGCCATGATCAAGGGCGGCGGCGGCGCGCTGACGCGCGAGAAGATCGTGGCCTCGGTGGCCAAGCGCTTTGTCTGCATCGCCGACGGCAGCAAGCTGGTGGATGTGATGGGCGCGTTTCCCCTGCCGGTGGAAGTGATTCCGATGGCACGCGCCGCGGTCGCACGCCAACTGGCCGCATTTGGCGGCCAGCCGCGCCTGCGCATGACCAAGGAAGGCGGTATCTTCAAGACCGACAACGGCAATGTGATCCTGGATGTGGCAGGCCTGAAGATCAACAATCCGAAGTCGATGGAAGAAGCCATCAATCACATGCCGGGCGTGGTCACGGTGGGGCTGTTTGCCCTGCGCGGCGCGGACGTACTGTTGCTGGGCACGCCAGAGGGCGTGAAGCGCAGCGATTATTGAGTTTGCCGGTCCCGTTGGAGGATCGTTACATGAAAAAGGGTGCCGTAACAGGCACCCTTTTTGTTTTCCACCGCGCGGCGCCAAGCCGCGCTCAGCCAGATCAGGCAGCCGGCGGCGGCACGTAGCCCTGTGCCTGGTCCGCGCCTTCGCCGAAGAAGTACTTCTCGGTCTGCTTGAGCAGGTACTGGCGAGCGCGGGTGTCGGCCATGTTCAGGCGGTTTTCGTTGATCAGCATGGTCTGGTGCTTGAGCCAGCCGGCCCAGGCTTCCTTCGACACGCTTTGCCAGATCTTCTTGCCAAGTTCGCCCGGCAGCGGCGGCAGGTCTAGCCCTTCGGCTTCTTTGTTGAGCTTGACGCATTGAACCATGCGGGCCATGGGAACTCCTTGTTGTCGTGTGATGTAGCCGGCGCGGCGAGGGGCCGACCGTTGCGGTGCCGCTATTGTAACGAAGCGGGGGCCGGCCTTCAGGCTACCCCCACCGCCGTCACAGTTTCTTCATCAGCACCATCGACTTGCGCTGCCAGTTGTAGAGCTTGCGCTTGTCTTCCGGCAGGTCGTCCACGGTGGCGTGGACAAAGCCGCGCTTGAGGAACCAGTGCTCCGTGCGGGTAGTGAGCACGAACAGGCGGTCAAGGCCGAGGCTGCGGGCGCGGCGCTCGATGCGCTTGAGCAGGCGCTCGCCGTCGCCGGTGCCCTGGGCTTCGGATGACACAGTCAGGCAGGCCATCTCGGCCATGCCTTCGCGCGGGTAGGGGTAGAGCGCGGCGCAGCCGAACAGCACGCCATCGTGCTCGATCACCGAGAAGTTGGCGATGTCGCGCTCGATCAGGTGGCGCCCGCGTGGCACCAGCGTGCCGTCCTGCTCCAGCGGGGCGATCAGCTGCAGGATGCCGCCGACGTCGTCCAGCGTGGCTTCGCGCAGGCTTTCCAGGTCGGTGTCGGAGATCATGGTGCCGACGCCGTCGTGCAGGAACAGCTCCAGCAGCACCGAGCCGTCCAGCTGGAAGGGGATCAGGTGGGCGCGCGGCACGCCGCCCTTGAGCGCCTTGACCAGGTGTTCCAGGTAGTAGGAGACATCGGGCGGCAGGTGGTTGTTCTGCAGCCGCTCGATGGCGGTGCGCAGCGACATTTCCGGCATCAGCTTGCCAACGGGGTCCTGCACGCCTGGCACTTCGGTGATGAATACCAGCTTGTCGGCCTTCAGGGCGATGGCGGTAGCGCTGGCCACGTCTTCCATCGACAGGTTGAAGGCCTGGCCTGTGGGCGAGAAGCCAAGCGGCGAGAGCAGCACGATCTTGCCGTGCGACAGCGACATGCGAACCGACTCGCCGTCGATCTTGCGCACCAGCCCGGTGTGCTGGTAATCCACGCCGTCGACGATGCCGAGCGGGCGGGCGGTGACGAAGTTGCCGGAGATCACCGACAGCTGGGCGCCAGCCATGGGCGTGTTAGGCAAGCCTTGGCTGAAGGCGGCCTCGATATCCAGGCGCAGTTCGCCGGCGGCTTCCTTGGCGCACTCCAGCGCCGCGTTGTCGGTCACGCGCACGCCGTCGGCGAATTGCGACTCGACATGGCGCAGAGCCAGCTGCTCTTCCACCTGCGGGCGCGAGCCGTGCACCAGCACGATCTGCATGCCCATGGCGTGCAGCAGGGCCACGTCATTGACCAGGGCGTTAAGGATGTTGGCCTTGACCAGCTCACCGCCGAAGGCGATCACGAAGGTCTTGCCGCGGAAGGCGTGGATATAGGGCGCAACCGCTCGCAGCCAGTCGACGAACTGCTGGTGGTCGGGGGCGCCACGCTCGACGGGGTCGGCGCCGATAGCGTGCGCGGGCAGCGTGGAAGGGGCGGTGACGGGCAGGGGCTCGTCCATTTCGGACGGCGCGGGCGCGTCGGCTGGCGTGTCGGTTCTTGCATTCATGCCGCGGATTATAATCCCGGCCAATGTCAGCACAACGCCCCGCCAAACCTTTGTCGCCGGATCGGAAAACCGATGCCGGCCGCCCCGCGCCCAAGGCCGCCCCCTCGCCAGCCCAGCCTGCTGTCCAGCCTGTCGCCAGGCCGGCGCGCGCGCCGGCCGTGTCCACCACGCCGGCCGCCGGCCCGCCGGCCGAACGCCAACCTCGGCAGCCGGGCCAGGCCCGGCAAGCCAGGCCGCAGCCGGCAAACGGCACGCCCCGGCCTCCCCGGCCGCCTCGCCCGGAGCGCACCGAGCGCACCGAACGCCCGCCCCGCGAGGCACGCCGCCCGGTGCGCCAGGCCAACCTGCTCCCGCCCATCACCTTCCCCGAGGCGCTGCCGGTATCCGGCCGCCGCGAGGAGATCGCACAGGCGCTGCTGGCCAACCAGGTGGTGATCGTCTCCGGCGAGACCGGCTCCGGCAAAACCACCCAGTTGCCCAAGATCTGCCTGTCGATCGGGCGCGGCCCGGGTGCCGACGGCACCGGCGGCCTGATCGGCCACACGCAGCCACGCCGGATTGCCGCCACCTCCACGGCCAAGCGCATCGCGCAGGAGATCGGCACGCCGCTCGGCGAGCACGTGGGCTACCAGGTGCGTTTCAACGACACCATGTCGGCGGGCGCGTCGGTCAAGCTGATGACCGACGGCATCTTGCTGGCCGAGACGCAGAACGATCCGTTGCTGCGCGCCTACGACACCATCATCATCGACGAGGCGCACGAACGCAGCCTCAATATCGATTTCCTGATCGGCTACCTGAAGGAGATCCTGCCAAAGCGGCCAGACCTCAAGCTGGTCATCACCTCGGCCACCATCGACGCCAATCGCTTTGCCGAGCACTTTGCGCAGGGCGGCAAGCCCGCGCCGGTGATCGAGGTCAGCGGGCGCCTGTATCCGGTGGAGATCCGCTACCGGCCGATCGAGAAGGACAAGCCGGCGCCCGGCGAGGGCGCGCCCAAGTCCGCGCAATCGAAAGATCGCGACCTGTTCGACGGCATCGTCGAGGCGGTGGACGAACTGTGCCGCCTCGGCCCGGGCGATGTGCTGGTGTTCCTGCCCGGCGAGCGCGAAATTCGCGAGGCTGCCGAGGCGCTGCGCAAGCACCATCCGCCGCATACCGAGATCCTGCCGCTGTTCGCGCGCTTGTCGGTGCAGGAGCAGGAACGGGTGTTCCGGCCTTCCAACGCGCGGCGCATCGTGCTGGCCACCAACGTGGCAGAAACCTCGCTGACCGTGCCGGGCATCCGCTATGTGGTGGATACCGGGATGGCGCGGGTCAAGCGCTATTCCTACCGCAACAAGGTCGAGCAGTTGCAGATCGAGGCGATCTCGCAGGCCGCCGCCAACCAGCGTGCCGGGCGTTGCGGCCGGGTGGCCGACGGCGTGTGTATCCGGTTGTACGAGGAGGCCGATTTCGTCAGCCGGGCGCGCTTTACCGATCCGGAGATCCTGCGCTCGTCGCTGGCCGCGGTGATCTTGCGCATGAAGGCGCTGAAGCTGACGGCGATCGAGGAATTCCCCTTTATCGAGCCGCCGCTGGGCCGCGCCATTGCCGACGGCTACCAGCTGTTGCAGGAGCTGGGCGCGGTGGAAAGCGTGGGCGACGACGCCAACGCGCTGACCCAGGTCGGCCGCCAGCTGGCCCGCCTGCCGCTGGACCCCCGCGTGGCTCGCATGACGCTGGCCGCGCGCGAGCACCATTGCCTGCGCGAGGTGCTGATCATTGCCAGCGCGCTGTCGGTGCAGGATCCGCGCGATCGTCCGCAGGAGGCGCAGGAAGCCGCCGACCAGGCCCACCGCAAGTTCATGGACGAACGCTCCGAGTTCCTGGGCTGGGTCAAGATGTGGAAGTGGTTCGAGGACGCGGTGGCGCACAAGAAGACCAACCGCCAGCTGCAGGACCAGTGCCGCGCCAGTTTCCTGTCGCATGTGCGCCTGCGCGAATGGCGCGACGTGCATTCGCAGCTGCTGACTACCGTCACCGAGCAGGGCTGGAAGCTCAACGAGAGCGAGCCCACCTATGAGCAGGTGCATAAGGCGCTGCTCACGGGGTTGCTCGGCAACGTAGGTTGCAAGATTGAAGACGCCGACGGCCGCGGGCGCGAGTACCTGGGCGCGCGCGGCATCAAGTTCCACCTGTGGCCCGGCTCGCTGATCGCGCGCAAGGTCGGCCGCTGGATCATCGGCGCCGAGCTGATCGAAACCAGCCGGCTGTTTGCGCGCACGCTGGCCAAGATCGAGCCGGAATGGCTGGAGCAGGTCGGCCGCCATTTGCTCCGCGTCAGCTGGAGCGATCCGCATTGGGAGAAGAAATCCGGCCAGGTGATGGCAATGGAGCGCGCCACGCTGTATGGGCTGGTGGTCTACCAGCACCGGCGCGTGCACTACGGGCCGATGAACCCGGCCGAGGCGCGCGAGCTGTTTATCCGCCGCGGGCTGGTGGAAGGCGAGTTCGATACCAAGCTGCCGTTCTTCGCCCATAACCAGCGCCTGACGCGCGAGATCGAAAACCTGGAGCACAAGGCGCGCCGCCAGGACGTTCTGGTCGACGATGAGCTGATCTTCGCGTTCTACGATCGCCTGATCCCCGCCGAGATTCACCAGCAGGCCACCTTCGAGCAGTGGTACCAGGCCGAGAGCGCGCGCGAGCGCAAGCTGCTTTACCTGAACCGCGAAGAGCTGATGCGCCACGAGGCGGCCGGCATCACCACGGACCTGTTCCCCAAGCTGATGCCGGTGGCGGGCGTGGATATGTCGCTGACGTACCACTTCGAGCCCGGCAGCCATCGCGACGGCGTGACGCTGACGGTGCCGCTGTATGCGCTCAACCAGGTGCGCCAGGAGCGTGCGGACTGGCTGGTGCCGGGCATGGTCAAGGAGAAGGTGCACCTGCTGCTCAAGTCGCTGCCGCAGAAGCTGCGCCGCCATTGCGTGCCGCTGCCGGATTACGCGGCGGGCTTCGTCGATCGCAATGCCTTTGGCGAGGGCGAGTTGCTGGATGTGCTGATTGCCGACATCCGCGAGCAGACTGGCACCATGGTCAAGCGCGCCGACTTCAAGCTGGAAACCTTGCCCGCCCACCACGCCATGAACTTCAAGGTGGTGGACGAGCACGGCCGGCAACTGGACATGGGCCGCAACCTGGCGCAGTTGCGCGCCGAGTTTGGCGGGCAGGCGCAGCAGTCGTTCCAGAACATCGCCGCGCGCGATGTGCCGGCGGCCGAGGCGGGGCAATACGAAAACCTGACCAGCTGGTCCTTCGGCGAACTGCCCGAGCTGCTGGAGGTCCGCAAGGGCAACCAGACGCTGTACGGCTATCCTGCGCTGGTCGACCACGCCACGCATTGCGACGTGGAGGTGTTCGACGATCCGCAGGAAGCTGCGCGCATCCATCAAGCCGGGCTACGCCGCCTGTTTGCGTTGCAGTTGCGCGAGCAGGTGAAGTTCCTGGAGAAGAACATCCCCGGCATGCAGCAGATGGCGATGCAGTACATGACGCTGGGCACGCAGGAAATGTTGCGCGACCAGATCGTGATGCTGGCGCTGGAGCGGGCCTGCCTGCAGGCGCCGCTGCCGCGCAACGAGGCTGAGTTCGCCGCCCGCAAGGAAGAAGGGCGCTCGCGCCTGAGCCTGCTGGCGCAGGAGATTGCCCGGCTGGTAGGGGCAGTGCTGGCCGAGTACGCGACGCTGCCGCGCAAGCTGATCCAGGCCAAGCCGTTCGCCGCGGCGCACGCCGACATACAGGCGCAGCTGACGCGGCTGATGGGCAAGCACTTTGTGGCCGATACGCCTTACCTGCAACTGGTGCATTTCCCGCGCTACCTGAAGGGCATCGCCATGCGCATCGACAAGATCAAGGGCGATCCCGCGCGCGACACCCAGCGGTTGCAGGAAATCACGCCGCTGCTGCAGCAATGGCAGCGGGCCGAGACGCAGTTGCGGCAGCAGGGGCGGGGCGTGGAAGACGCGCGCCTGGACGAGTTCCGCTGGATGCTGGAAGAACTCCGTGTGGCGCTGTTCGCGCAGGAGTTGCGCACGCCCGTGCCGATGTCGGTCAAGCGTCTGCAAAAGGTGTGGGAAGCGATGCAACGCTGAAGCCAGGGGTGCCGGCCTTTCGCGCGAACGCTACCCCGCGCGGAGATTGTGACCAAATGTTAGTTTGTTGCGCTAGGTCATCGGATCGCAGTCCGAAAACGTTAGAATGGTCGATTAAGTCATTGTTTAACAGTCTTATGCTCGCATTGCGTCGTGTAGTTTCCGGGTTTGCCGCCATCGGCACCCTGGCCCTGGGGATGGTAGCGGCGCCGGCGTTGGCGGAAGTGGTGGTGGTGCTCAATTCGGGTGATGCTACCGTCACCTTGATCGACAAGGACACCCAGAAGGTGCTGGAGACGTTCCCGGTCGGGAAGGAGCCGCACCACTTGATCGCCACGCCCGACGACAAATCGCTGATCGTTGCCAATGCGGTCGGCAACGACCTCGTGTTCCTCGACCCGGTTACCGGCAAGGTCCAGCAGCGCGTGGCCAATATCGACGATCCCTACCAGATCGGCTTCTCGCCCGACCAGAAGTGGTTCCTGACCACGGGCAACCGCCTTGATCGCGTCGACGTGTATCGCTGGGACGGCAAGGCGCTCAAGATCGCCAAGCAACTGCCACTGGCCAAGACGCCGAGCCATATCGCCTTTACCGCCGACAGCCGTGTTGCCTTCGTCACGCTGCAGGACTCCAACGAAGTGGTCGCCATCGACCTGCCCACGCAGACCGTGATGTGGCGCATGAACGCCGGTTCGGCGCCGGCGGGCGTGTGGGTTACGCCGGACCAGAAATACCTGCTGGTGGGCATGACCGGTGCCGACTATGTCGCCGTGATCGACTGGCATACCCGCACCGTGGTCAAGCAGATCCAGACCGGCAAGGGCGCGCACAATTTCCGCGCGGTGGGCGACAAGCGCCATCTGTTCTTGTCCAACCGGGTCTCCGGCACCATCAGCATCATCGACCAGCAGACCCTGACCAAGGTTGGCGACATCACCGGCCTGCCGGCTGGCCCCGATGACATGGAGCTGACCGCCGACGGCAAGACCTTGTGGGTGAGCTTCCGCTGGGCGCGTTCGGTGGGCCTGATCGACGTGGCCAGCCGCAAGCTGGTCAAGACCATCCGCGTGGGCCGCTCGCCGCACGGCATTTATTTCCGTACCCGCGCACCGCTTTATTGAGAGAGGGCGCCCGTCCGGGAACGCCATGGCGGGCGCGGCATCGAACTAGTATGGCCGCCGCCACTCCAATGCAGTCACAGGAAATCAGGACAGGCATCATGAGCAAGCATTCGCAGCCCCGGTTGCCCCGCGCTTTGGTCCGCGCGGTGGCTGCCGGGCTTGCAGCCACCGGACTGGCGCTGGCCGCCGGGCCGGCCAGTTCGGCGGGCCCGGTGCCTGCCGGCGCGCCCCAGGCCTGCCGCGCCGGCACGCTCTACCTGACCTTCGACACCGGCAGCATGAGCCAGGCGGCGCTGATCGCCGATACGCTGCGCCGGCACCATATCAAGGCCACGTTCTTCCTCGCCAACGAACCCACCATCAACAAGGACAGCTCGCTCGATCCGGGCTGGGCGGCGTACTGGAAGACGCTGGCCGCCGATGGCCATGTTTTTGGCAGCCACACGTTCGATCATGTCTACCTGCGCGGCGTACGCGACGGCAAGGTCACCATGCGGCCGCAGTTCGGCGCGCATGCGGGGCAGGACGTGGTGATGGACCAGCAAAGCTTTTGCAGCGAGCTGAACCGCAGCGCGCAGGCGCTGAAGCACCTCAGCGGCGCGACCATGTCGCCGCTGTGGCGGGCGCCGGGCGGCCATACCGCGCCGCAGACGCTGCAATGGGCCGAGCAATGCGGGTTCAAGCACGTGGCCTGGGCGCCAGCCGGCTTCCTGGGTGACGAGCTTTCGTCCGAGCGTTTCCCGAACAAGGCGCTGCTGGAGCGCGCATTGAGCGGCCTGCGCGATGGCGACATCGCCATGGCGCACCTCGGGATCTGGTCGCGCAAGGACCCCTGGGCGCCCGGCGTGCTCGAGCCGCTGATCAGCGGCCTGGAGCGCAAGGGTTTCTGCTTTGCCACGTTGCGCGAGCATCCCGCCTATCGCGACTGGCTGCGCGGGCAGTCCGCCACGGTGGCCGGACAACCAGCCGGGAGCCGCTGATGCTCGACCTGCTCAACGGCTGGATCGGCCAGATTGAAGCCACGCTGTTCCAGGACGTGATCCTGCCGGTGGTCTACCAGCTTGGGCTGGGCGGCTATGCCGAGGACGCCTTCACCGGCACCGAATGGCTGCTGGTCGGGCTGGTGCAGATCGTGGTGATGGTGCTGATCCTCGGGCCGCTGGAAAAGCTGCGCCCGGTCGAAGCCGTGACCGACCGCGCCGCCATTCGCACCGACATCCTCTACACCGTCGTGCATCGCCTCGGCCTGTTCCGGCTGGCCATGTTCTTCCTGCTCGGTCCGCTGATGGACGGTGTGGAAGGGCATCTGCGCCTGCTCGGCTGGCAGCGGGTCAATGTGGAAGACTGGTGGCCGGCGGTGACGTCGATCCCGCTGGTCAGCTTCTTTATCTACCTGCTGCTGTTCGACCTGCTCGACTACTGGTACCACCGCCTCTCGCATACCTACCGCTGGTGGTGGAGCCTGCATTCGCTGCATCACAGCCAGCGCCAGATGACGCTATGGAGCGATAACCGCAACCACCTGCTCGACGACATGCTGCGCGACGTGGTGTTTGCGGTGGCGGCGCTCGCGGTGGGCGTGGAGCCTTCCCAGTACGTGCTGCTGGTGGCGCTGTCGCAACTGCTGCAGAGCCTGCAGCATGCCAACCTGCGCCTGCACTTTGGCACATTGGGCGAGCGGCTGCTGGTCTCACCGCGCTTTCACCGCACCCACCATGCGGTTGGCGTCGGCCACGAAGCCATCGGCCGGCCCACCAAGCTGGGCGGATGCAACTATGGGGTGATCTTTCCGTGGTGGGACATGTTGTTCCGCACCGCCGTGTTCACCGACGCCTACTACCCCACCGGTGTGCGCGACCAGATGCCGCCACCGGCCGGCAAGGGGCGCGACTACGGCGCTGGCTTCCTGTCCCAGCAGTGGTACGGGATCAAGCGCCTGTTGCGGCTCGGCTGAAGCGGCGGGGCGCCTGCCGTGGCAGCCCCGTGAGCGCGTATTTCCTCGCAAGGTGCGCGCCCCGCGCCCTGCCGTCTTGCGCTAGCGGCGCACGCGTCCCCCGCGGCACTTATGACGTGTGCTAGTCTAGTTATCCCCGCCTTTGTGGAACCCCAATTTACTGCATGAACGATATTTTTCGCGCGCTAGGCCGTGCCCTGATCAGCCAGTTGCATCCGCGCATGCTGATGCTTACCGTCATTCCTTTCCTGCTCGCCACCGGGCTGTGGGGTGGCCTGCTGCTGTGGGGGTGGGAGCCGATCATGACGGCCGCGCGCGGCGTGCTCGAGACGTCGGTGCTGACCAGCTGGATCTACGGCGCGCTCGACTGGTTCGGCCTGCAGTCCTTGCGCACGGTGGTGGCGCCGCTGTTCGTGATAGCGCTGATGATCCCGCTGGTGATTGCCTCCATGCTGGTGTTTATCAGCTTGTTCTCGGTGCCAGCCGCGGTGCGGCACCTGGAGCGCAGCTATCCGGACCTGGTGAAGGCCAAGGGTGGCAGCATGGTGGGCAGCGTGTTTCAGGCGCTGGGCAGCACCATGGTGTTCCTGTTGCTGGCGCTGGTGACGCTGCCGCTGTGGCTGATCCCGCCTTTCTTTGCCTTGATCCCACCCTTGCTGTGGGGCTGGCTGACCTATCGCGTGATGACCTACGACGCGCTCGCGCAGCATGCCACGCCAGAGGAGCGCAAGACGCTGATGAAGCGCCATCGCATGGCGTTGCTCTCCATCGGCGTGGCAGTGGGCCTGCTGGGCTCGGCGCCGACGCTGATCTGGGTGGCTTCGGCGGCGCTGATTTTCCTGTTCCCGTTCGTGCTCGCGGGCACGCTGTGGCTGTATGTGCTGATCTTTATTTTCTCGGCACTGTGGTTTGGCCATTTCTGCCTGCGCGCGCTGGAGCAATTGCGCGCCGAGCGCGCTGCCGCGGCAGCCGCGGCGGCGCCGGTGGTGGACGTTATCGACCTGGCGCCGTCCGATGTACGGCGCATTGAACAATCCTGAAGCGAGGGCATCATGGGTTTCGGCCTGATCGTCATTGGTGACGAGATTCTGTCGGGGCGGCGCGAAGACAAGCATATGCGCCGTGCCATCGAACTGCTGGCGGCGCGCGGGCTGGCGCTGGACTGGGCGGAGTACGTGGGCGACGAGCGCGCGCGCATCACCGCCACACTGCGCCGCACGTTCGCGGGCAATGATGTGGTCTTCTGCACCGGCGGCATCGGCGCCACGCCCGATGACCACACCCGGCAGTGCGCCGCGGCCGCGCTCGGCGTGCCGCTGGAACTGCATCCGGACGCCCGCGAGCAGATCGCCTTGCGGATCGCGGAGACCGCGGCGGGCGATCCCGCCAAGGCCGACCTGAACCTGCCGGAGAACCAGCATCGCTTCAAGATGGGCGAATTCCCCGCCGGGGCGCGCATCATCCCGAACAGCTACAACCGCATCCCGGGTTTTTCCGTGGCGGACCATCATTTCATGCCTGGCTTCCCGGTCATGGCGTGGCCGATGATGGAATGGGTGCTGGATACCTACTATTCCCACCTGTTCCATCAGGCGGTGCAAGTGGAGCGGTCGTTCCTGGTGTTCGAGGCGCCGGAATCCACGCTGACGCCGCTGATGGAGCGGGTCGAGGCCGCCTTCGAGGGCGTCCGCGTGTTCAGCCTGCCGTCAGTGGGCGACGCCAAGCGCGGCGAGCTCTATGCGCGCCGCCACATCGACCTGGGTGTAAAGGGATTGGCCGACCTGGTCGAGCCAGCCTATGCCATGCTGCGCGAAGGCGTGCAGGCGATGGGCTTCGAGCTGGTGGAGGTTGCGGCGCGGCGCCCGGGAGATCCGGCAGGGGACTGAGCCGCAGGGCGGGCGTGGCCGGTGCAATGAAAAAACGGGACAGCCATGCTGTCCCGTTTTGCTTTTTCTTGCACGATGCAGGTGATTTACGCGATTTACGCGTTCCCGAGCTTCAGGCGCCGTGCCAGGGCAGGCCGCGGAAGCACCAGCCTTCCACCGTCTTGCGGTGGTGCTGTTCATCGCGAGCGCCTTCGAAGCCTTCCAGCACGTCCATGGCGAACTGATAGCCGGCTTCCGTGGCGACGCGGGCAGCGTGCTTGGAGCGTGCCGCACTGCGGCACAGGAACAGCACGGGCACATCCGCGCGCACGCGAGCCTTGAGCTGCGCGATAAAGGCGGCGTTCTGCGCGCCGCCCGGATAGCTGCTCCATTCCACATGCGCCGATTGGGCTTCCGGCAGGTCCGGCCCGCCGATCCAGTCGAGCTCAGCTTGCGTGCGCACGTCCACCATCACGGCGGTCGGGTCGCCCTGCAGCAGTGCAAAGGCTTCCTGCGGGGAGAGGGCGCCGAAGTACGGCAGTTGGTTTTGCTGCTGGCGCTCACGCGCCGCTTGGAGTAGATCGTCTCGGGTGGTCATCTGGGTGACAAAATCGGTGGGTGAAATGGCATCTGGCAGAGGCTGCGGGATATTCTAGCGCGGCGGGCGTGCTCGCCGGCGGCCTTTGGATGTGAAGGGCAGCTAGCGGCATCGGTTGTGCCGGAGTTGCGCCGGCTTGGTCGCGCGCTGCGGGTACCTTGGTAGCAGGATCTTGCACCGCAAGCAGGCAACGGCATTCGGTTTGCACCAAAATGTTCTAATCTGGTGCGTAGGCACCAAAATTGGGCAATGAGGCGTGCGTATGCACGTTTTTGGTGATTTTCATGGAGGGCGGGGAGAGCCGCTGGCGTTCCCGGAATGAGGCGGAAGCCAAACGGATTTATGCGTATGCCATATGCGGCACCCGAAACGCGCCTGGGCCCCCGTATCGCGCCGTCTGGCTGCACTTTTTTCGGGAACGCAGGGGTAACTAGGGGGTTGCCTTGGCATGCTTTCTGCTAACATTCCTCGTCCCTTTCGTGGCCGATCTTTGTATTGATGCAAACGTCTTTGATGCGTTGCACAGCGGGGATCGACGCAAGAATGGCTTTTCTAGATTCAGCCGAATTTCCAGGAGATAGGCATGGCCCACAGCGTTGCAGATGTGATGAAGCTTGTGAAGGAAAACGACGTCAAGTTCGTCGACTTCCGTTTCACCGATACCAAAGGCAAAGAGCAGCACGTGTCGGTACCCGTGTCGCACTTCGATGAAGACAAGTTTGAAAGCGGCCACGCTTTCGACGGTTCGTCGATCGCCGGCTGGAAGGGTATCGAGGCTTCGGACATGCTGCTGATGCCGGATCCGAATACCGCTAACGTCGATCCGTTTTACGAAGAACCGACCCTGATCCTGACCTGCGACGTGGTTGAGCCGTCGGATGGCAAGGGCTACGACCGCGACCCGCGTTCCATCGCCAAGCGCGCCGAGGCTTACCTGAAGAGCACCGGCCTGGGCGACACCGCCTACTTTGGCCCGGAACCCGAGTTCTTCATCTTCGACGGCGTGACCTGGAACATCGACATGCAGGGTTGCTCCGTCAAGATCAACTCGGAAGAAGCACCGTGGTCGTCGGGCAAGGAATTCGAGCACGGCAACAGCGGTCACCGTCCGGGCAAGAAGGGCGGCTACTTCCCCGTTGCCCCGATCGATACGTTCCAGGACATCCGTTCGGAAATGTGCCTGATTCTGGAATCGCTGGGCATCCCCGTGGAAGTGCACCACCACGAAGTCGCCGGCCAGGGCCAGAACGAAATTGGCACCCGCTTTAGCACGCTGGTGCAGCGCGCCGACTGGACCCAGCTGCAAAAGTACGTGATCCAGAACGTCGCCCACACCTACGGCAAGACCGCCACCTTCATGCCGAAGCCGGTCGTTGGCGACAACGGTTCGGGCATGCACGTGCACCAGTCTGTATGGAAGGATGGCCAGAACCTGTTCGCGGGCAACGGCTACGCCGGCCTGTCGGAGTTCGCGCTGTACTACATCGGCGGCATCATCAAGCACGCTCGCGCGCTGAATGCCCTGACCAACCCGGGCACGAACTCGTACAAGCGTCTGGTGCCGGGCTTCGAAGCACCGGTCAAGCTGGCTTACTCGGCTCGCAACCGTTCGGCATCGATCCGTATTCCGTACGTTGCCAACCCGAAGGGCCGTCGTATCGAGACCCGCTTCCCGGATCCGCTGATGAACCCGTACCTGGGCTTCTCGGCGCTGCTGATGGCTGGCCTGGACGGCGTGCAGAACAAGATCCACCCGGGCGAAGCTGCCGACAAGAACCTGTACGACCTGCCGCCGGAAGAGGATGCAAAGATCCCGACCGTGTGTAACAGCCTCGACCAGGCTCTGGAATACCTCGACAACGACCGCGAGTTCCTGACGCGCGGCGGCGTCTTCTCCAACTCCATGATCGATGCCTACATCGAGCTGAAGATGGAAGAAGTGACCCGCTTCCGCATGACGACGCACCCGATCGAGTTCGATATGTACTACTCGCTGTAAGGCGAGGCGTTGCCAGGTTGTGACCGGGCAACAGTTGCACCAGGAAGGGGCGGCCTCGGCTGTCCCTTTTTGTTTTGTTCGCCGGTTTGATCGCTAGAATGGGGCTCCTTTCCCACCATCCCTGCTGATGTCAATGGACGCGCTCGAATTCCCGCTTTCCTCGCTTCGACCGATGCACCGGTTCAGTGCCTCCATGCACGTATCGGCGGCTGCCTGCGCCATGCTGGCGCTTGTGCTGGTGTGCTGGAGCCGGCCGGCCCCGGCGCAGTCGGATATCTATGTCTGCGCTGGCCCCAACGGCGTGCCTGAATACCGCAACGGCAACGGGGGCAAGGGCTGCAAGCGGCTCAGCCTGCCGGAAGTCACGACGGTGCCGGGCGGGCGCGTGAGCGCCCCTTCGGCGGGCAAGGGCGCCGGGCCCGCGATGGCGCCCACCGCGTTTCCGCGCGTGGACAGCGCGACCCAGAAAAGCCGCGATGGCGAGCGCCGCGCGGTGCTTGAGCAGGAGCTGCAAAGCGAGGAGGCCAAGCTGGCCGCGCTGCGCGCCGAGTTCAACAACGGCCAGCCCGAGCGCCAGGGCAATGAACGTAACTACCAGAAGTACCTCGACCGCACCGCCACGCTGCGCGACGACATCGCGCGTGGCGAGGCCAATGCCGCTTCGCTGCGGCGCGAACTCTCCAATTTGAAGGACTAGCACTATGCGTCGCCTGATTCGCAGCGTCTCGCGCAAGGTGGCTTCGGCCGGGGCTGGCACGCCGGCCGAGGGTGGAGCCATGGTGCTGCCATTGGGCGATGTGTCCTACCACCAGGGGCTGGACGTGGTCGCCAACCCCGTGTTGCTGGTGCGCCAGCCCGGCCTGCGCATCGTCTACGCCAATCCCGCCGCCGAGGCCAGCTTCGCGGTGTCGCGCAAAGCCATGGTGGAGTTGTCGCTGGCAGACCTGTTCGGCGCTTCGGAAGAGCTCGGCAGCATGATCGAGACCGTGATTTCACGGCAGTTCGATGCGCGCAGGCAGGATGTGGTACTGCATCCGCCCCTGCAGGAGCCGATGCACGCGCACGTGGTGATCGGCGCGCTGGATGCCACGGCCGACACGGTCCTAGTGGAAGTGCTGCCCAACGAGCAAAAGGTCCGCAGCGACCGCGAGGAGCGCATCCTCGACCTGACCTCGGCCAACAAGGAGCTCATCCGCAATCTGGCGCATGAGATCAAGAACCCGCTGGGCGGCATCCGCGGCGCGGCGCAATTGCTCGAGTTCGAGTTGCCTGACCGTTCGCTGCGGGAGTACACCCAGGTCATCATCAAGGAGTCGGACCGCCTGCAGACGCTGGTGGACCGCCTGCTGGAGCCGCACCGCCATCCGCACATCGTGTCCGACCTCAACATCCACGAGGTGCTGGAGCGCGTGCGCTCGGTGGTGCTGGCCGAATTCCCCTCCGGGCTGGATATCGTGCGCGACTACGACGCGAGCCTGCCCGACCTGCGCGGCGACATGGAGCAGTTGATCCAGGCCGTGCTCAACATCGTCCACAACGCGGCCCAGGCACTCGCGGAGCGCGTGGCGCGGGGCGATGCGCAGATCATCCTGCGGACCCGGGTGGCCCGCCAGGTAACCATAGCGAAGCGATTGTTCAAGCTGGCATTGGACTTGCATGTCATTGATAACGGTCCGGGCATCCCCGAGGATATCCGCGAACGCATCTTCTACCCGCTGGTGTCGGGCAGGGATGGCGGTAGCGGCCTCGGTCTCACACTCGCTCAAACCTTCGTGCAGCAGCACGAGGGCTTGATCGAATGCGAGAGCCGGCCGGGCTGTACCGACTTCCGTATCCTGCTGCCCCTGCATTGATCGCATCGGCGACAGCAATTGGAACTGCCCCAATGATTGCTGCCGACCGGCTTGCCGGCGGTGTGCGGCCAGGTTCACGGAAGACCAAATGACACCGAGCAGACAAGCGACGCACATGAAGCCGATCTGGATAGTCGACGACGATCAATCAATCCGCTGGGTTCTTGAGAAGGCCCTCGCCCGCGAAAGCCTGCTCTCACGCAGCTTCACCAACGTGCGCGACGTACTGGCCGCACTGGAAGACGACGAGCCACAGGTCCTGATCTCCGATATCCGCATGCCGGGTGGCTCGGGCCTGGACCTGCTGCAAGCGCTCAAGGCGCGGCATCCGGGGCTGCCCGTCATCGTGATGACGGCATACTCCGACCTGGATAGCGCGGTAGCGGCCTTCCAGGGCGGCGCCTTCGAGTACCTGGCCAAGCCCTTCGATGTGGATAAGGCGGTCGAGCTGATTCGCCGCGCGCTGCAGGAAAGCCTGCGCGAGGAGGAGCTCGAAGACCGCCTGGTCGACGCGCCCGAAATCCTCGGCCAGGCGCCGGCCATGCAGGACGTGTTCCGCGCCATCGGCCGCCTGTCGCAATCGAACGTGACAGTGCTGATCACCGGCGAGTCCGGTACCGGCAAGGAACTGGTGGCGCAAGCGCTGCACAAGCACAGCCCGCGCGCCAACGGGCCCTTTATCGCCCTCAATACCGCGGCCATTCCGAAGGACTTGCTGGAGTCGGAGCTGTTCGGCCATGAGCGCGGCGCCTTTACCGGCGCGCAGACCATGCGCCGCGGCCGCTTCGAGCAGGCCGAGGGCGGCACGCTGTTCCTCGACGAAATCGGCGACATGCCGTTCGACTTGCAAACGCGCCTGCTGCGTGTGCTGTCGGATGGCAACTTCTACCGCGTGGGTGGCCACAATCCGCTGCGCGCCAACGTGCGCGTGATTGCCGCCACCCACCAGAACCTGGAAACGCGCGTCAAGGAAGGGCTGTTCCGCGAGGACTTGTTCCACCGCCTCAACGTGATCCGCCTGCGCTTGCCGCCGCTGCGCGAACGGCCGGAAGACATCACGCTGCTGGCGCGTCATTTCCTGCAAAAGAGTGCCAAGGAACTGGGCGTGGAGCCCAAGCGCATGTCGGACGAGGCCCTGGCCTATGTCAGCACACTGCCGTTCCCTGGCAACGTGCGTCAGCTGGAGAACCTTTGCAACTGGCTGACCGTGATGGCGCCCGCACAGACCATCGAGGTCAAGGACATGCCAGCCGAGATGATCGGCACCGGCACGGCGCCGGGTGGCGGTGCCGGCGCGGCGCGCCAGGCGGAGTTCCGGGCAGAGGGCAGGGCGGACGATGCCGACGGCCATGACGCCGTCGACTACGGCGCTGCGCCTTCCACCTTGGGCGGGGAGCCAGACACCGCGCTGGCTTACGCTGGCCGCTCGGCTGCGGCCAGCGCGCTGGCCGGCTGGGAGCACCTGCTGGCGGGGGAAGCCCGCGCCATGCTGGAGTCCGGCCAGCCGGAAGTCATGGACGCACTGACACGGCGTTTCGAGAAGGCAGTGCTGGAGGCTGCGCTGGGCGTTACCCGCGGGCGCCGCGTCGAGGCGGCCACGCGCCTGGGCATCGGCCGCAATACCATCACGCGCAAGCTGCAGGAGCTGGGCTTCGATTGAATCGGGTCATGGTCGTCGTTGCAGCGCAATAAAAAAACAGCCGGGCTTGCCCGGCTGTTTTTTTATTGTCGGCGCGCTCTTGGCAGGTCAGCCGCGCGCGGCCAGCAGAAGTTCGGCCATTTCCGCAAAGCCCTCGCCGCAGGCCGCCTCGGTGATATAGGCCGGCTTGGCTGGCAGCTGAGGCAGGATGTCGCGGATGTTGGCCACCCCGACCGACAGCGGGAAATGAGCAAACATGCTGGCGTCGTTCGCTGAGTCGCCGATAAACAGCCATTCCTCCCGTTCGGCATCCAGGTCGGCGCCCAGTAATTCCGCGGCGCACAAACGGCTCATGCTGAGCTTGTCGTGATCACCGAACCAGCCATTGACGTGAATGGACGAGACCGTGGCGGTCATGCCCGCTTCGCGCATCAGCCCGGCAATGCGCTCGACCGCGGCGGGCGGCAGGGGCGCGACGTCCTCGGCGTGGTCGACGGCCAGGTCGGCGGCGTGCCAGGCCTGGTCCGAGGCCAGCGCGCAGCCTGGCACCTCTTGCACGATGCGTTTGCCAAGCGCGTGGATGCGCGCCAGGTTGTCGGCTCGGGTGGCGGCGTCGTCCAGGTAACGGGTCACCAGCTTGCCCGCGCGCAGGTGGGAGTAGAACGCACCGTTTTCGCCGATGATGGCGTCCACCGGCCATAACCGCGTCAGGATCTCGGCCCAGGCGATGCAGCGTCCCGTGACCGGGATCACGTGCAGCCCGGCTGCCTTGAGGCGGTCGAGCGCCAGGTAGGTGGCCGCCGGCAGCCTGCCGTCGGTGGTGATGGTGCCGTCGATATCGGTCAGTACGCCGCGAATCCGGCGCAACGCCGGGGCGGGAAGGCTTTGTATGGCTTGCATAGCGCGAGATTCTACCCTGTCAAGCTGCCGATAAATCGTTGTCATATTATTGTAATTTAGTAGAAATGCCCGGTTTTCCAATCCAACAAGGCGGGGTAACATCCGCCTGTCACAAAAACTGCATACAGTCGGACGATTTTTGTCCAATGCCGCAAGATAGAACAGGAGAGATTTCCATGACCGTAAAACGTACCGCGTTGACCCTGGCCGCTTTTGCCATGCTGGCCGGCGCAGGATCGGCCAATGCCGCCGTCGAGATCCAGTGGTGGCATTCGATGGAAGGTGCGCTCAACGAGAAGGTGAACGCGATCGCCACGCAGTTCAATGCCAGCCAGTCCGACTACAAGATCGTACCGATCTACAAGGGCCAGTACGACGAGTCGCTGGCCGCGGGCATCGCTGCCTTCCGCTCGGGCAACGCGCCGGCGATCCTGCAGGTATTCGAGGTGGGCACGGCTACCATGATGAGCGCCAAGGGTGCCATCAAGCCGGTGGCGACGGTCATGAAGGACGCTGGCGAGAAGTTCGACGCCAAGATGTACATCCCGGCGGTGGCTGGCTACTACACCTCGAACAAGGGTGAGATGCTGTCGTTCCCGTTCAATAGCTCCACCACGGTGATGTACTACAACAAGGACGCCTTCAAGAAGGCCGGGCTGGATCCGAACAAGCCGCCCGTGACCTGGCAAGAGGTGGCCACCGATTCCGCCAAGCTCAAGGCTGCCGGCATCTCTTGCGGTTACACCACCGACTGGCAGTCGTGGGTGCAGCTGGAAAGCTTCTCGGCCTGGCACAACGTCTTGTTCGCCACCGAGAACAATGGCTTCGGTGGCACGGGCGCGCGCCTGGTGTTCAATTCGCCGCTGCACGTCAAGCATATTGCCAACCTGCTCGACATGCAGCAGAAGGGCTACTTTGTCTATGGCGGCCGCAAGGACGAGCCGAAGGCGAAGTTTATTGCCGGCCAGTGCGCGATGCTGACCGGTTCCTCGGCGGCGCTGGCGAATATCCGCAAGAACGCCAAGTTCGATTTCACCGTGGCGCAGCTGCCGTACGAGCAAGGCGTGCCGGGCGCTCCGCAAAACACCATCATCGGCGGGGCTTCGTTGTGGGTGATGGGCGGCAAGAAGGCCGAGGAATACAAGGGCGTAGCCAAGTTCTTCACCTATCTGTCGCGCCCCGAGGTGCAGGCCGACTGGCACCAGTCGACCGGCTACCTGCCGGTGACGACGGCAGCCTACGAACTCACCAAGAAATCGGGCTTCTATGAGAAGAACCCCGGCGCGGACGTGGCGGTCAAGCAGATGATTGTCAAGACCACCGACAAGTCGCGAGGCATCCGCCTGGGCAACTTCCCACAGATCCGTACGGTGATCGACGAAGAACTTGAAGCGGTGTGGACCGGCAAGAAGCAACCTAAGGAAGCACTGGATTCGGCGGTTGCGCGCGGCAATGAATTGCTGGAGCGTTTCCAGAAGACGGTCCGCGAATAAGCGCTGCGGCTTCTTGAGTGTTTGGGAGGCGGAGGCTGTGCCTCCGTCTTTGGTTTGTGCGGCAGCCTCGCCGCACTGGCTATGACTGATGACGCGCCGCGCATAGCGGTGGCTTGGATGCGTGATGGAAAAACGGGTCGTATTCCGATCTTCATGGTTGCCTTATCTGCTGGTGCTTCCGCAGATGGCGGTGACGCTGATCTTCTTTTTTTGGCCGGCCGGGCAGGCGCTGTACCAGTCTGTGCTGCGGCAGGATGCCTTCGGTATTGATCTCCAGTTCGTCGGCCTGGAGAACTTCCGCGATCTGTTCAGTGATGCGCAGTACCTGAACTCGTTTCGCGTCACGGGGGTGTTCGCCGTCGGGGTGACGCTGGTCGGGCTGACGGTCTCGCTGATGCTTGCCTACTTCGCCGATCGCGTGGTGCGGGGCGCCAGTGGCTACAAGATGCTGCTGATCTGGCCGTATGCCGTGGCGCCGGCGGTGGCGGGCGTGCTGTGGATGTTCATGTTCAACCCGACGCTGGGCGTGGTGTCCTACGCGCTGCATCGGTTCGGTGTGGACTGGAACTTCCTGCTCAATAGCAACCAGGCCATGCTGCTCGTGGTGCTGATTGCAGCGTGGAAGCAGATCAGCTACAACTTCCTGTTCTTCCTGGCCGGCTTGCAGAGCATCCCTAAATCGCTGATCGAGGCAGCCGCCATCGATGGCGCGGGGCCTTGGCGCCGGTTCTGGTCGATCATATTCCCGTTACTGTCGCCGACCACGTTCTTCCTGATGGTGATCAACGTGGTGTACGCCTTCTTCGACACCTTTGCCATTATCGACGCGGTGACCCATGGCGGCCCCGTCAACGCTACCAACACGCTGGTCTACAAGGTCTACCAGGATGGCTTCCGCGGACTCGATATCGGCGGCTCGGCCGCGCAGTCGGTTGTGCTGATGGGGATCGTGATTGTTCTCACGGTGGTGCAGTTCCGCTACGTGGAACGCAAGGTGCAGTACTGAAGGATTGGCAAAATGGTAGAACGACGACCCTTTCTAGATTTTCTCTCGCACCTGATGCTGGTGCTGGGCGTAGTGGTAGTGGCTTTCCCCGTCTATGTCACGTTTGTTGCCTCGACGCTGACCGCCGAGGAGGTGCTGCAGGCACCGATGACGCTGCTGCCGGGCAGCCATTTTCTGGAGAACTATCGCACCGTGCTGATAGCCGGCGTGGGCAATGCCGCCTCGCCTGTCTCCACCATGATGTTGAACAGCTTGATCATGGCGCTGGGCATCGCGCTGGGCAAGATCACGATCTCGATCATCTCGGCTTTCGCGGTGGTGTACTTCAAGTTCCCGCTGCGCAAGACCTTCTTCTGGATGATCTTCATCACGCTGATGCTGCCGGTGGAAGTGCGGATCCTGCCGACCTACAAGGTGGTGTCCGATCTCGGCATGCTGGACAGCTACTTCGGCCTGACCATCCCGATCATCGCCTCGGCAACCGCGACCTTCCTGTTCCGCCAGTTCTTCCTGACCATTCCGGATGAGCTGGCCGAGGCCGCGCGCATCGACGGCGCGGGGCCGCTGCGCTTCTTCAAGGACGTGGTGCTGCCGCTGTCCAAGACCAGCATCGCGGCGCTCTTTGTGATCCAGTTCATCTACGGCTGGAACCAGTACCTGTGGCCGCTCCTGATCACCACGCAGAAGTCGATGACGCCGGTGGTGGTGGGGGTCACGCAGATGATCTCCCGCTCCGGGGATGCCGCGACCGACTGGAACCTGGTGATGGCCACCGTGATGCTGGCCATGGTGCCGCCCGCGATCGTGGTGGTGCTGATGCAGAAGTGGTTCGTCAAGGGCCTGGTCGAAACCGAAAAATAAGCGGGCGGGGCGGGGCGCTCATAGGATGACGTGCCCGCCACGCTTGCCCAGCGAGAAAGAATAGCAATGGCAAAACTGTCGCTTCGCAACGTACAGAAGACTTACGCCGGCAACGTCAAGGTTGTGCACGGCATCGATATGGAAATCAACGACGGCGAGTTCATCGTCATCGTCGGCCCCTCGGGTTGCGGCAAATCCACGCTGCTGCGCATGGTGGCCGGGCTGGAGGCCATCAGCGGTGGCGAGGTGCATATTGGCGACAAGGTCGTCAATCACCTCGAGCCCGCCGAGCGGGACATCGCCATGGTGTTCCAGAACTACGCGCTCTACCCGCATATGAGCGTGTACGACAACATGGCCTACGGGCTGAAGATCCGCGGCATGGACAAGAGCGAGATCGAGCAGCGCGTCAAGCACGCCGCCGGCATCCTGGAGCTGGCGCCGCTGCTCGAGCGCAAGCCGCGCGCGCTGTCGGGCGGCCAGCGCCAGCGTGTGGCCATGGGCCGCGCGATCGTGCGTGAGCCTGCCGTGTTCCTGTTCGACGAGCCGCTGTCCAACCTCGACGCCAAGCTGCGCGTGCAGATGCGCCTGGAGTTGAAGGAGTTGCACCGCCGCCTGCGCACCACCAGCATGTATGTGACCCACGATCAGGTCGAAGCCATGACGCTGGCGGACCGCATGATGGTGCTCAATGGCGGGCGCGTGGAGCAGATCGGCACGCCGCTGGAAGTCTATGCACGCCCGGCCAGTACCTTCGTGGCCAGCTTTATCGGCTCGCCGCCGATGAATCTGGTTCCGGTGGCGCGGACCAATGGCGGGCAGGGCGAAGCGCAGATGCGCGTGGAGCAGAAGCCGGGTGCCCAAGGCGTACCCGCCACCCTCGGCCACTTGCCAATGGGCCTGCACCTGCCCGAGCGCGCGCTGCTCGGCCTGCGTCCGGAGCATATCGAGCCGTGTGCGGCGCATGAGGCGATCGCCGAGATCGAGGTCCGCCTGGTCGAGGCGCTTGGCGCCGACTCCTATGCGTATGGCACACTGGGCGGCCAGCCGGTAGTGGTGCGGCTGGACAGCAATATGCCTGTGCGCAGCGGCGATCGCCTGCCGATCACGGCCACGGCCGAGCACCTGCATTTCTTCGACGCCGATTCCGGCAAGCGCATCGAGGCCTGACATGACCCTAGCCGCCTGGCCCTATCCGCGCCATGTCGCCCATCGTGGCGCGGGCAAGCTCGCACCCGAGAACACCCTGGCGGCATTCCGCCACGGGGCATCGTTTGGCTACCGCATGTTCGAGTTCGACGTGAAGCTGTCGGGCGACGGACGCCCGGTGCTGCTGCACGACGCCACGCTGGACCGCACCACCAACGGCCAGGGGCGGGCCGATGCGCTGACGCTGGGCGAGATCGCCATGCTGGACGCGGGCAGCTGGCACAGCCCTGCCTATGCCGGCGAACCAGTGCCCACGCTGGCGGCGATTGCTCGCTATACCCGTGCCAACGGCTTCTTCGTCAATATCGAGATCAAGCCCGTGCCCGGCGCGGAATGGCGCACCGGCGCGGCGGTAGCCCTCGACGCGCAGGCACTGTGGGCCGGCAGCGATGTGCTGCCGCTGCTGTCGTCATTCTCGGAAGAGTCGCTGGAAGCGGCCCGCAAGGCCGCGCCTGGCCTGCCGCGCGCGCTGCTGCTGGACAAGCTGCCGCCCGACTGGCTGGAGCGGCTGCGCCGGCTGGACTGCGTGGCGCTCGATGCCAACCATCGCGAGCTTACCGCCGAGGTCATCCAGGCGGCCCATGCGGCCGGTTTCCGGGTGGCCTGCTATACCGTCAATGACCCGGTGCGCGCGACGGAACTGCTGACTTGGGGGCTGGACACACTGATTACCGACGCGGTCGACCTGATCGCACCGCGTCAGGGCTAGTCCGCCCGGTGGTGCCGGCGCGCCTGTTCATGCAGGCTGCGCCAACGCTTCGCGCACCGCATCGTCCACGCTCCAGCCGCGCCATATTTCCTCGGGCAGGGCGGGGTTGCGCGCATGCGCCAGCAGGTCGCGCACCTCGTCCTTGACCCGCGCGAGCCGTAGCGGCATGCCGTGGGCCTTCGCGAACACCGCCAGTTCGCCCAAGGCTTCAAGGGCAGTGCCGTCGAGGTCCGACGATTCTTCCAGGCTGAGTATCAGGCCGTACTGGGGATGCTCGCGCGCCAGCGCCTGGCGCACGGTGCCCAGCACGCTATCGACGTTGCCGAAGAAAAGCGGTACCTCCGGGCGCGCGATCAGCAGTCCCTTGGGCGCGGTGGCCTCGGGGTGGCGCGCCGTGTCGACGAAGTCGTGGCCATCGGCCCAACGCCCCAGCCAGCTCACCTGCGGGCGCGACAAGCGCTGCAGCAGCATCGCCAGGCTGACCCCGATTGCCAGCAGCAGCCCATGCAGCACGCCCAGCAACAGCACGCCGGCAAAGGCGGTCACCGCGACCAGGCGGTCGCGCCGCCAGTCGAAATAAGGCTTGAGGCTGCCCGGGTTTAGGCTGTGCCCGACCGCGCGGATCACGATGGCCGCGAGTACCGGTTCTGGCGTGTGCGAGATCCAGGGGAGCAGGGTGCATACCGCGGCAAAGACCACGGCACCCGCAATCAAGCCGGCACGGCGGCTTTGCGCGCCGGCTGCTTCGTTAGCCGAGGTGCCGGAAAAACCCGCGCCCACCGGCATGCCCTGGAACAACCCCGAAGCGAGGTTGGCTAGCCCCAGCGCTGCCAGGTCGCGGTTGGGCGAGACGATGTCGCCGTGGCGCATGGCAAAGGTGCGGATCGAGCCGTAGCTCTCGGCGTACAGGATCAGGGCCAGCGCGGCGGCCAGTTCGCCCACCCGCATCCAGTCGGCCGTGCTCAGTTCCGGCACCCGTGGCGCCGAGAACTGCAGGGCGATGTTGCCGACGGCTGCCACGCCATGCGCCTGGGTCCAGCCGCTGAGGTCGAGCATGATGCCGGTGGCGATGACCAGTAGCGCGCCCGGCATGGCGCGCCAGCGCGCGAACACGTGCAGCAGCGCCAGCGCAACCAGTGCCACCGCCGCGCCTGCCAGGTTCCAGTGGCGCCAGCTGGCGAGCAGTTCCCAGGCCAGGCGCAGGAAGTCGCCGTGCGCCGGGTGCACGTCCAGGACCTTCGGGCATTGCTTGAGCACGATGGTCAGCGCCAGTCCCAGCGCGAAGCCGCGCAGCACCGGCTTGGCGATCAGGTTGGAGATCGCCCCCAGGTGCGCCAGCGATGCCAGCAGGAACAGCACCCCCGCCAGCAGGATCACGGCGGCGCCGAGGGCGATGCGCAGTCCGGCGTCGCCCTCGGCGGCAGCCGTGGTGGCTGCCAGCAGCACCGCGGCAGACGACGAGGTGGCCGAAACGATCGCAAAGCGGCTGCTGCCAAGCAGGCCGTAGACCAGCAGGCCTGCGAACAGCGCGATCACGCCGGCTTGCGGCGGCAGCCCGGCAATGCCGGAATAGGCCACGGCCTCGGGCAGCAGCAGCCCGGCGATGGCCAGGCCGGCCACCAGGTCCGCGCGCCATGTGGCGGAAGCGGCGCCCGACGCCGCGGCGTCGGCGGTGGGGGCGGGCATCATTGACGGGGCCGGGCGCTGGCCCGCAGGGGGTGTGGCAAGAGATGCACGAATCGCTCCTTTGGTTTCCGGCTCCATGCTATCGAACGCATGGGTTTCGTCATCTGCCTCGGGAGGTGGTCTTGGCCGCTTCGCAACACTGCGGATCGGCCCGCGCGCGTTACGGCAAAATTCCCTCGGCTCACGCGGCAAACGTGCTATTCTTATGCGAGTGAAGACTTAGGTCCTTCCACGCACAACTGACCCTTTTAGGGCGACTGAACAGATCGGCACCCGCTGCGGTGCCGTTTGCATAATGATGCATTTAATGTGTTTCAGTTGCTGCCCAGAAAGAGTTGTTTGCAATCCGCTAACCGGTCAAGCCGTGTCGCGGAAGGTTGATGAACCCGCTTTATTCCGGCATTCCCGGATAATAGTGAGCGCCCCATGATGCAGCAGTATCAGAGCAATTCGTACCTCTTCGGCGGCAATGCCCCCTATGTAGAAGAGCTGTACGAGGCCTACCTCGAAAATCCCTCCTCGGTTCCCGATAACTGGCGCGCGTACTTCGACGCGATGCAGAACGTGCCGGCTGTCGATGGCTCCAACGCCCGCGATATCCCCCACGCTCCCATCGTCGCCTCGTTCGCAGAGCGCGCCAAGGCGGGTCCGATCAAGACTATTGTTGCCTCGGCCGACTCCGATATGGGGCGCAAGCGCGTCGCTGCCACGCAGCTGATCGCCGCCTACCGCAACATCGGTTCGCACTGGGCAGACCTGGATCCGCTCAAGCGCCAGGAGCGTCCGCCCCTGCCAGACCTCGACCCCGCGTTCTACGGCTTCTCCGAAAGCGATCTCGACATCGTCTTCAACGCCAGCAATACGTATTTCGGCAAGGAATCGATGAGCCTGCGCGAGCTGCTCAATAACCTGCGCGAAACTTACTGCAGCAGCATCGGCGCCGAGTTCATGTACATCAGCGACCAGGCGCAAAAGCGCTGGTGGCAAGAGCGCCTGGAAACCACGCGTTCCAAGCCGGTGTTCACCCTCGAAAAGAAGAAGCACGTGCTCGACCGCCTGACCGCGGCTGAAGGCCTGGAGCGCTTCCTCCACACCAAGTACGTTGGCCAGAAGCGCTTCTCGCTGGAAGGCGGCGAAAGCTTCATCGCTGCCATGGACGAACTGATCCAGCACAGCGGCAGCAAGGGCGTGCAGGAAATCGTGATCGGCATGGCCCACCGCGGCCGCCTGAACGTGCTGGTCAATACGCTGGGCAAGATGCCGGCTGACCTGTTCGCCGAGTTCGAAGGCAAGCACGTCGATGACCTGCCGGCCGGCGACGTGAAGTACCACAAGGGCTTCTCCAGCGACGTCTCCACCGAAGGCGGCCCGGTCCACCTGTCGCTCGCCTTCAACCCGTCCCACCTGGAAATCGTCAACCCGGTCGTCGAAGGCTCGGTCAAGGCCCGCCAGGAACGCCGCGGCGAGCCCGCAGGCCATGCGGAAGTGCTGCCGGTGCAAGTGCACGGCGACGCGGCATTCGCAGGCCAGGGCGTGGTGATGGAAACGCTGAACCTGGCGCAGACCCGCGGCTACGGCACGGGCGGCACGATGCACATCGTGATCAACAACCAGATCGGCTTCACCACCTCGGACCCGCGCGACTCGCGTTCCACGCTGTATTGCACCGACGTCGTCAAGATGATCGAGGCACCGGTGCTGCACGTCAACGGCGACGATCCCGAAGCCGTGGTGTTCGCCATGCAGCTGGCCGTGGACTTCCGCATGGAGTTCAAGAAGGATGTCGTGGTCGACATCATCTGCTTCCGCAAGCTGGGCCACAACGAGCAGGACACGCCGGCCGTTACCCAGCCGCTGATGTACAAGAAGATCGCCCAGCACCCGGGCACGCGCAAGCTGTACGCTGACAAGCTGACCGCGCAGAACCTGGTGGCTGCCGACTTCGGCGACCAGCTGGTCAAGGAATACCGTGCCGCGATGGACGCGGGCAAGCACACGGTCGACCCCGTCCTGTCGAACTTCAAGAACAAGTTCGCCGTGGACTGGATGCCGTTCCTGAACCGCAAGTGGACCGACGCCGCCGACACCGCCGTGCCGGTGACCGAGCTCAAGCGCCTGGCCGAACGCATCACCGCCATCCCCGAACACCTCAAGCTGCACCCGCTGGTCGAGAAGGTGGTGAAGGATCGCGCCAACATGGGCCGCGGCGACCAGCCGCTGGACTGGGGCATGGGCGAGCATCTGGCCTTCGCCTCGCTGGTGGCTTCGGGCTATCCGGTGCGCATCACCGGCCAGGACGCCGGCCGTGGCACCTTTACCCACCGCCACTCAGTGCTGCACGACCAGAACCGCGAGCGCTGGGATGCCGGCAGCTACGTGCCCCTGCAGAACGTGTCGGAAAACCAGGCACCGTTCACGGTGATCGACTCGGTGCTGTCGGAAGAGGCTGTGCTCGGCTTTGAATACGGCTTCTCCACCGCCGAGCCGAACGCACTCGTGATCTGGGAAGCCCAGTTCGGCGACTTCGTCAACGGCGCCCAGGTGGTGATCGACCAGTTCATCTCCTCCGGCGAAGTGAAGTGGGGCCGCGCCTCGGGCCTGACCCTGATGCTGCCGCACGGCTACGAAGGCCAGGGTCCGGAACACAGCTCGGCGCGCATCGAGCGCTTCCTGCAGCTGTGCGCGGACCACAACATGCAAGTCTGCCAGCCGACCACCCCGGCCCAGATCTTCCACCTGCTGCGCCGCCAGATGATCCGTCTGTTCCGCAAGCCGCTGGTGATCATGACGCCGAAGTCGCTGCTGCGTAACAAGGAAGCGGTTTCGCCGCTGTCCGACCTGGCCAAGGGTCACTTCGAGACGGTCATCCCCGATCACGAAGAGCTGAACGCCAGCAAGGTCAAGCGCGTGATCATGTGCTCGGGCAAGGTCTACTACGACCTGGTCAACACCCGCAAGGAACGCGGCGCTACCGACACGGCCGTCATCCGCATGGAACAGCTGTATCCGTTCCCGCACAAGGCAGTGGCAGCCGAGCTGAAGAAGTACCCGAACGCCAACGAAGTCGTGTGGTGCCAGGACGAGCCGCAGAACCAGGGTGCCTGGTTCTTCGTCCAGCACTTCATCATGGAAAACATGGCAGAAGGCCAGAAGCTCGGTTACGCGGGTCGTCCCGCCTCGGCATCGCCGGCGGTGGGCTACTACGCCAAGCACAACGAGCAACAAAAGGCGCTGCTGGATGCGGCGTTCTCCAAGCTCAAGGGCTTTGTCCTGACCAAATGATCGTGGCCAGCATGGCGGCGCGCGCGAAGAGCGCGCACCGCCATGTTTTTTGCCACCTGCCTTAAGCAAAAACGAATACATCAAGGAAATTCCAACCATGGCTATTGTTGACGTCAAGGTTCCGCAACTCTCTGAATCGGTTGCAGAAGCAACCATGCTGAACTGGAAGAAGAAGCCGGGCGAAGCTGTTGCCCAAGACGAAATCCTGATTGAAATCGAGACCGACAAAGTCGTGCTCGAAGTGCCGGCTCCGTCGGCTGGCGTGCTGTCGCAGATCATCCGCAACGACGGCGATACCGTGGTTGCCGACGAAGTGATCGCCAAGATCGACACCGAAGCCACCGCTGGCGCCGTCGCTCCCGCCGCTGCCGCACCGGCACCCGCTGCCGCTGCCCCGGCCGCCGCAGCTGCTCCGGCAGCAGCCGGCGCCGTGGCCATGCCTTCGGCAGCCAAGCTGATGGCCGAAGGCGGCCTGTCCGCTGGCCAGGTTGCAGGCACGGGCAAGGATGGCCGCATCACCAAGGGTGACGTGCTGGCCGCGACCGCCGCACCCGCTCCCGCACCGGCCGCCAAGGCAGCACCGGCTCCGGCCGCTGCCAAGCCGGCGCTGCAGCAGGTTTCCGCCCCGATGGACTTCGCCGCCCTGGGCGACCGCCCGGAAGAACGCGTGCCGATGAGCCGCCTGCGCGCCCGTATCGCCGAGCGCCTGCTGCAATCGCAAAGCACCAACGCGATCCTCACCACCTTCAATGAAGTGAACATGAAGCCGGTGATGGACCTGCGTAACAAGTACAAGGACCGCTTCGAGAAGGAACACGGCGTGAAGCTGGGCTTCATGTCCTTCTTCGTCAAGGCCGCGGTTCACGCGCTGAAGAAGTTCCCGCTGATCAACGCATCGATCGACGGCAACGACATCGTCTATCACGGCTACTTCGACATCGGTATCGCGGTGGGCTCGCCGCGTGGCCTGGTGGTGCCTATCCTGCGCAACGCCGACCAGATGAGCCTGGCCGACATCGAAAAGAAGATCGCTGAATTCGGCGCCAAGGCCCGCGACGGCAAGCTGTCGCTGGAAGAGCTGACCGGTGGTACGTTCTCGATCTCCAACGGTGGTACCTTCGGCTCGATGCTGTCGACGCCGATCATCAACCCGCCGCAATCCGCGATCCTGGGCGTGCACGCCACCAAGGACCGCCCGGTGGTGGAAGACGGCCAGATCGTGATCCGTCCGATGAACTACCTCGCCATGTCCTACGACCACCGCATCATCGACGGCCGCGAAGCCGTCCTGGGCCTGGTCGCCATGAAGGACGCGCTGGAAGATCCGGCACGCCTGCTGCTGGACCTGTAATCATCTGCAAAGCCTGAGGTCTTGCCCGCATTTCCTCCGCCGCGCCTGTCATCGGGTGCGGCGCTGGCGGGCATGACGGACCGAAGAGTTGAAAGCGGCCTGGCGGGCGACGTTGCCCCGCCGTGGCTGCAAAAGGAATCTCCATGAGCAAACAATTCGACGTGCTGGTGATCGGTGCCGGCCCCGGCGGCTACATCGCCGCCATTCGTGCCGGCCAGCTGGGCCTGAATGTGGCCTGCTGCGAAGGCAATGCCTACGACGATCCCAAGGACGAACCGCGCCTGGGCGGCACCTGCCTGAACGTGGGTTGCATCCCCTCCAAGGCATTGCTGGCATCCTCGGAAGAGTTCGAGAACGTACAGCATCACCTGGGCGACCACGGCATCACGGTTGGCGATGTCAAGGTCGACGTGGCCAAGATGCTCAAGCGCAAGGACGATATCGTCGGCAAGATGACCAAGGGCATCGAGTTCCTGTTCCGCAAGAACAAGGTCACGCTGCTCAAGGGCTACGGGAAGTTCGTCGGCAAGACCGCCGAGGGCTTCCAGGTCGAGATCGCCGGCAAGGCAGGTACCGAAGTCGTGACGGCCAAGCAGGTCATCGTCGCTACGGGTTCCAAGGCGCGTCACCTGCCGGGTATCGCGGTGGACAACGTGCTGGTCAGCGATAACGAAGGCGCGCTCAAGTTCGCCGGCGTGCCGAAGAAGCTGGGCGTGATCGGCGCTGGCGTGATCGGCCTCGAGCTGGGTTCCGTGTGGCGCCGCCTGGGTGCCGAAGTGACCGTGCTGGAAGCGCTGCCGTCGTTCCTGGGCGCCGCCGACGAAGGCGTGGCCAAGGAAGCGCAGAAGCTGCTGACCAAGCAAGGCCTGAAGTTCAGCCTGGGCGTGAAGGTCAATGAAGTCAAGACCGGCAAGGATAACGTCACCGTCAGCTACACCGACAAGGACGGCGCTGCCCAGACCCTGGAAGTCGATCGCCTGATCGTGTCGGTTGGCCGCGTGCCCAACACCGACAACCTCGGCCTCGACGCCATCGGCCTGGCGGCCGACCAGCGCGGCTTCATCGAGGTGGATGACCACTGCGCGACCAAGGTGCCGGGCCTGTGGGCCATCGGCGACGTGGTGCGTGGCCCGATGCTGGCCCACAAGGCAGAGGACGAAGGCGTGGCGGTTGCCGAGCGCATCGCCGGCCAGAAGCCGCACATCGACTACAACTGCATTCCGTGGGTGATCTACACCTTCCCGGAAATCGCATGGGTGGGCAAGACCGAGCAGCAGCTCAAGGCCGAAGGCCGCGAGTACAAGTCCGGCCAGTTCCCGTTCATGGCCAACGGCCGTGCACTGGGCATGGGTCATTCGGATGGCTTCGTCAAGATGCTGGCCGATGCCAAGACCGATGAGATCCTGGGCGTGCATGTGGTTGCCGCGAACGCGTCGGACCTGATCGCCGAAGCCGTGGTGGCGATGGAGTTCAAGGCTGCCAGCGAAGACATCGGCCGCACCTGCCATCCGCATCCGTCGATGTCGGAAGTCATGCGCGAAGCCGCACTCGCTGTCGACAAGCGCCAGCTCAATATGTAAGGCATAAGCCTTCGTATTGTTGAGTACCGGCGCGCCGCTCCAGCGGCGCGCCGTTTTCGCTTTCGGGGCGGCAGGGGCAGATGGCCCTGTCACGCGCCTCGATCCTCATTCAAGCCGGCGCCTCCCGGCATCCAGCGCAAGCAGTCAGCATGAACGTCCGTGAGTACTACGAGCAGGAACTGAAGCAACGTGGCTACACCACCGACCCCGCGCAGTTGCGCGCCGTCGAGCGCCTGCAGCAATGCTATGACGAGTGGGTGGCCTACAAGAGCCGGCGCAACAGCACGCTGAAAAAGCTGCTGGTGCACCCGGACGTGCCCAAGGGCGTGTACCTGTGGGGCGGGGTCGGCCGCGGCAAGTCCTTCCTGATGGACAGCTTCTATACCTGCGTACCGGTGGTGCGCAAGACTCGGCTGCATTTCCACGAATTCATGCGCGAGGTGCATCGCCAGCTCGAAGAGCTGCGCGGGCGCCCGGATCCGCTGGACGAACTGGCCAAGCGCATCGCGCGGCGGTTCCGCCTGATCTGCTTTGATGAGTTCCATGTCAGCGACGTGGCCGATGCGATGATCCTGCACCGCCTGCTGCAGCAGATGTTCGAGAATGGCGTGCAGTTCGTGATGACGTCGAACTACCGGCCGGACCTGCTGTACCCGGACGGCTTGCACCGGGATCGCGTGCTGCCGGCCATCGCGCTGCTGCAGCACAAGCTCGACGTGCTCAATGTCGATGCCGGCATCGACTACCGCAAGCGCGCGCTGGAGCAGGTGGAGGCGTATCACACGCCGCTGGGACCCGAGGCCAGCTCGGCCCTGCGCCATGCCTTTACCGGTATTGCCGGCGTGGCCGACGAATCCCCCATCCTGCATATCGAGCACCGCGAACTGCGCGCGCTGCGCAAGGCGGGCGGGGTGGTCTGGTTCGATTTCAATACGCTGTGCGGTGGCCCGCGCTCGCAGAACGACTACCTGGAGCTCGCCACCGAGTTCCACACGGTGATCCTCTCCGACGTGCCCAGGATGACGCCGCGCATGTCGTCGGAGGCACGCCGTTTCACCTGGCTGATCGACGTGTTCTACGACCACAAGGTCAAGCTGCTGATCTCGGCGGAAGTGCCGGCGGATGAACTCTACACCGAAGGCCAGATGGCCAACGAGTTCAGCCGCACGGTGTCGCGCATCATCGAGATGCAGTCGCGCGAATACCTGGAAGCGCCGCGCCGTACGGTCGACACCTCTCTGACCTGATGCCCTGCGCAGGCGGCGCGCCGTGCGCCGTCTGGCCACCCGCTTGATCTGTATCAAGGCGGCTTGCCACCGGGACTCTTACCATGCAGATGGTAAAAAAGAGTCCCGATGCCGACTTCCCCAGCCCCAGCCTATTCCGCCCGGTCCCTGCCCAATCCGCCGCCTGCACGCGCAAGCGGCGTGCCTGCGGCCGCCGGGCGTGCGGGCTGCTTCCACTGCGGACAGCCGCTCGTGGCCGGCGAGCCGCCCTTGCATGCCAGCATCGACGGCGAAGAACAGGCGTTTTGCTGCGGTGGCTGCCAGGCCCTGGCGCAGACACTGCACGCAGCCGGGTTCGGCCATCTCTATGGCGACCAGGCCCGCTTTGCCCGGCCGATCGACGACGCGGCGCGGCGCGAGGCCGAGCCTGTCTGGGCCGCCTACGACACCGAGGAGTTACGGGCCCAGTTCGTGCGCCCGCTGGACGAACGTCGGGCCGAGATCACGCTGGCGCCGGAGAATATCCGCTGCGCCGCCTGCGCCTGGCTGATCGAGCAGCACCTGGGCAGCCTGCCCGGTGTGGAATCGGTGATCGCCAACGTGGCCACGCGCCGCGTGGTGGTGCGCTGGCGCGCGGCCGAGCAGCCGGTCTCCGCCTTGCTCGCTGCGCTGGCGGGGATCGGCTACCTGGCGTGGCCGTTCGAGGTTTCGCGCTCGGACCGGCAGGACCGTCATGCGCGCCGTGGCCTGCTGATGCGCATGGCGGTGGCCATGCTCGGCATGATGCAGGTGATGATGTACGCATGGCCCATCTATACCCATGAAGCCACCATCGATCCGGGCCAGTTGCAGCTGATGCGCTGGGCCAGCCTGGTGCTGACCTTGCCTGTGGTGCTGTACTCGGCCTCGCCGATCTTCGCTGGGGCGTGGCGTGGGCTGCGGCAGCGCCACCTGGGCATGGATGTGCCGGTGGCGCTGGGCGTGGGGGCGGGCTTTATCGCCAGCACCGTGGCGACGCTACGCGGCACCGGCGAGGTGTACTTCGATTCCGTCACCATGTTTGTCGCGTTCTTGCTGCTGGCGCGCTACCTGGAGCTGCGCGTGCGCCAGGCATCGCGCAGTGGTGCCGAGATGCTGGCGCGGCAGTTGCCCGCCACCTGCGAGCGCCTGCGTGCCGAGGGCGGCGCGGGCGAGCGGGTGCCGGTGGCACGCCTGCGCGCTGGCGACCTGATCCGCGTCAAGGCGGGCGAGGTGGTACCCGCCGATGCCACGGTGATCGCCGGCGCGAGCGAGCTCGATGAATCCATGCTGACCGGCGAGAGCCGGCCGGTGCCGCGCGGCATCGGGGATCCCGTGCTGGCAGGTTGCTTCAACACCGCGAGCCCGCTTGAGTTGCGCGTGGCCAAGGTAGGGGCGGGCACCCGGCTGGCGGAGATCGTCGCCGTGCTGGACCGCGCGCTGGCCGAGAAGCCGCGCCTTGCCACCGTGGCCGACCGCGTGGCGGGCTGGTTCGTCGCCATCTTGCTGGTGCTGGCGGCCGTCACCGGCGCCGTCTGGTGGGCCTGGATCGATCCCGCGCGCGCGTTGCTTGTGACGGTGGCGGTGCTGGTGGTGAGTTGCCCGTGCGCGCTCTCGCTGGCCACGCCGGCGGCGCTGGCCGCGGCCGGGGCCGCGTTGTCGCGCCGCGGCTTGCTGCTCACGCGCGGCCACGCGCTGGAGACCCTGGCCAGCGTCACGGACGTGATGCTCGACAAGACCGGCACGCTCACGCAGGGGCGTTTCGCACTGGTGCGCACGCAGTCCAGCGGCGATGCCGATGCCGCTACCTGCCTGCGCCTGGCCGCGGCCATGGAACGCTCCGGCGAGCACCCGATCGCGCGCGGCATCGTCGACGCCGCGCAAGCCCAAGGCCTTGCACACGAGACGCTCGCCATCGACGGCATGCGCAACGTGCCGGGGCAGGGCCTTGAAGCCGATCTGGATGGGCAGCGTTACCGCCTTGGCCGGCGCGAGTTCGTGGAGGCGCTGTGCGAGCATGGCAGCGCCGCCAGCTGGCACGCAGAACTTGCCGGCAGCGAGCGCCGCGGCGCCACGCTGGTATGGCTGGGCAGCGCCGCCGGTGCGCTGGCGGTGTTCGAGTTGGCCGATGTGGCGCGTGAGCAATCCGCGCGCTTGCTCAGCGAGTTGCGCGCGCTCGGCGTGACCTGCCATCTCGTCTCGGGCGATACGCCGGCCACCGTCGGCTGGTGGGCCGATCATTTCCAGATCCCGCGCCGCGAGGGCGGTGTCACGCCCGAAGGCAAGCGCGAGTACGTGGCGCGCCTGCAGCGCGGCGGCGCCGTGGTGCTGGCGGTGGGCGACGGCATCAACGACGCGCCGGTGCTGGCGCAGGCGCAAGTCTCGATCGCCATCGGCAGCGGCGCGCCGCTGGCGCAGGCCGGCGCCGACGCGGTGCTGACCCATGGCCGCGTGGCGGAGATCGCGAACGCGCTCAAGATGGCCCGCCGTGCGCGCAGTGTGGTGCGCCAGAACCTCGCCTGGGCCTTTGCCTATAACGTGATCGCCATTCCGCTGGCGGCAACCGGCTATGTCACCGCCTGGATGGCGGGCATCGGCATGTCGGTGTCGTCGCTGCTGGTGGTAGCCAACGCCTGGCGCCTGCTGCGCGCCGGCAAGCCCGGAGATTGACGCCATGGACATGCTCTACCTGCTGGTGCCGATGAGCCTGGTGCTGGTCGCGGTGATCGCCGGCGCGCTCTGGTGGGCGCTGCACGCCGGGCAATACGACGACCTCGACCGGCCCGGCGAGGCCATTCTGCTCGACAACGATAAGCCCTGAGTGATCACGGCAATGCGGCCGTGCCCGTGCGCGGCCGCGTTGCCGTGTGTGCGGATGTGAGACGCCGTTGCACCTGAGTTCCCATGCTTTCCGGTGCGCTTGATACAGATCAAGACAGCTTGCGCGCGCTTTTCCTACAGTCACAACATCAATTCATGTTTATCCAATCTGGGGGTCTGAATGGCTGTCACCGCCGCGTATTCTCGCGCCGACACCTTCAATTACGGCGTTGTGCGGCAGTTTGCCGTCATGACGGTAGTCTGGGGGATTGTCGGTATGGCCGTAGGCGTTCTGCTCGCGGCACAGTTGATCTGGCCGGAGCTTAATTTCAACACGCCATGGCTGTCGTTCGGACGCTTGCGCCCGCTGCACACCAATGCGGTCATCTTCGCCTTCGGCGGCAGCGCGCTGTTCGCTACTTCGTACTACATCGTGCAGCGCACCTGCCAGGCGCGGCTGTTTTGCGGCCCGCTGGCGGCCTTCACGTTCTGGGGCTGGCAACTGGTGATCGTGGCCGCGGTCATCACGCTGCCGCTGGGCATCACCAGCTCGAAGGAATACGCCGAGCTCGAATGGCCGATCGACATCCTGATCACGCTGGTCTGGGTGGCTTATGCCATCGTGTTCTTCGGCACCATCATGAAGCGCAAGACCCGCCATATCTACGTGGCCAACTGGTTCTTCGGCGCGTACATCCTGACCATCGCCATCCTGCATCTCGTCAACAACGCCGAGATGCCGGTGGGCATGTGGAAGTCCTACTCGGCGTATGCCGGCGTGCAGGACGCCATGGTGCAGTGGTGGTACGGCCATAACGCGGTGGGCTTCTTCCTGACCACCAGCTTCCTGGGCATGATGTATTACTTCATCCCCAAGCAGGCCGGCCGCCCGATCTATTCCTACCGCCTGTCGATCGTTCACTTCTGGGCGCTCAACTTCACCTATATGTGGGCTGGTCCCCACCACCTGCAGTTCACCTCGCTGCCGGACTGGGCGCAATCGCTCGGCATGGTGTTCTCCCTGATCCTGCTGGCGCCTTCGTGGGGCGGCATGATCAACGGCATCATGACCTTGTCGGGTGCCTGGCACAAGCTGCGCACCGATCCCATCCTCAAGTTCCTGGTGGTGGCGCTGTCGTTCTACGGCATGGCGACCTTCGAGGGCTCGATGATGTCGATCAAGACCGTCAACGCGCTGTCGCACTACACGGACTGGACCATTGGCCACGTGCACTCCGGCGCGCTGGGCTGGGTCGCGATGATCTCGATCGGTTCGCTCTACTACCTGATCCCGCGGCTCTTTGGCGAGAAGGAGATGTACAGCGTGCGCCTGATCGAGCTGCATTTCTGGATCGCTACCATCGGCGTGGTGCTGTACATCGCCTCGATGTGGATTGCCGGTGTGATGGAGGGCCTGATGTGGCGCGCCACCCAGCCCGACGGCACGCTGACCTACGCCTTCGTGGAAGCGGTCAAGGCCAAGTACCCGTTCTACCTGATCCGCTTGCTGGGTGGCTTGTGCTTCCTCTCAGGCATGCTGCTGATGGCATACAACGTGGCCAGGACCATCATCGGCAAGCCTGCCGTGGATGCACTGATCCCGACCAGCGTTTCCGCCTCCGCCCATTGATCATTCCAGGATAGAAACGATGTCCGAAAAACGAAGCTTCTTTACGCACGAGACCCTGGAGAAGAATATCGGGTGGCTGATCATCTGCACCATCCTGGTGGTCAGCATCGCCGGGCTCGTCCAGATCGTGCCGCTGTTCTTCCAGCACTCCACCACCGAGCCCGACGCGGGTATCAAGCCGTACTCCGCGCTGCGCCTGATGGGCCGCGATATCTATATCCGCGAGGGCTGCGTGGGCTGCCATTCGCAGCAGGTGCGCACCTTGCAAGGCGATGTCGAGCGCTATGGCCACTACTCCACGGCGGGCGAATCGGTCTACGACCATCCCTTCCTGTGGGGCTCCAAGCGTACCGGTCCCGACCTGGCGCGCGTGGGCGGACGCTACTCCGATGACTGGCAGCGCATCCACTTGCGCAATCCGCGCGACGTGGTGCCCGAATCGGTGATGCCGTCCTACCCGTGGCTGGAGAAAACGCCGTTGCAGACCAACGATGTCCGCGACCGCATGCGTGCGCTGCGCCGTCTCGGCGTGCCGTACACCGACGCCGAGATTGAGCAGGCGCCTGCCACGCTGGCCGGCAAGACCGAGGAAGACGCGATGGTCGCCTACCTGCAGGAGCTTGGCATCGCCAAGCGCAATGTGCGTGTCGATACCGCGGCTGCCGCGCAGCCCGCGGCCACGCCGGCCAAGGAGTAAGCCATGGCAATGATCACCGCGTTTTCCACCGTGGTCTCGATGGCTGCCTTCATCGCCATCTGCTGGTGGGCCTGGTCGTCAGGGCGCAAGGCCGCCAACCAGGAGTCGGCCATGCTGCCGTTCGCCTTGCCCGACGAGCCGCTGGCCGCACGCCAAGACGCCAGGCCCGATGCCGGCCACCGCGTCGCGCGTCATGCCGGCGGCGCAAACAACACCAAGCAGGAACACTGAGTCATGAGCGACTTCTTCACGGATTTCTGGAGCTACTACATTGCCGCCATCGCGCTGGTCGGCATCGTCTGGTGCGTGTGGCTGCTGTTTTCCCAGCGCAAGGTCACCAAGATTGTGGGTGCGCCCGAGGACACCGGCCACGTGTGGGACGGCGACCTGCGCGAGCTGAACAACCCGCTGCCACGCTGGTGGATGTGGATGTTCCTGTTGGCATGCATCTTTGGCCTGGGTTACCTGGTGCTGTACCCCGGCCTGGGTTCCTACGCCGGCGTGCTCAAGACCTCCAGCCGGGTTGAGCTGGAGGCGCACCGCCAGGCGGCCGAACAACTGCAGCGCGAGGTCTATGGCAAGTACATGCAGATGGACGTCAAGCAGGTGGCGGCCGACCCGGCGGCGCGCGAGATCGGGCAACGCCTGTTTCTCAACTACTGCGCGCAATGCCACGGCTCCGATGCGCGCGGCAGCCGCGGCTTTCCCAACCTGACCGACAACGACTGGCTGTACGGCGGGGAGCCCGAGACCATCACGCAGACCATTACCAAGGGCCGCAACGGCGTGATGCCGTCGTTCGCCTCGACCATCGACGGCAAGCTCGCTGGCGACGTGGCGCAATACGTGCGCTCGCTGTCCGGCCTGTCTTACGACCCGATCCGCGCCTCGCGCGGCGAGAGCACGTTCAAGTCCACCTGCGCGGCCTGCCATGGCTCCACCGGCAAGGGCAACCAGGCGCTTGGCGCGCCTAACCTGTCGGACCGCGTGTGGCTGTACGGCAGCTCGGAGGCGAACATCGTCGACGCCATCCTGAAGGGCCACAACAACCATATGCCGGCGCACGAGGAAATCCTCACGCCAGAGCGTATCCGCATGTTGACGGCCTATGTCTGGGGCCTGTCCAACACCGGCGGCGCAGGCGAGGGGGGCGAAGCAATGAGCCACTGCGCTTATGCTTGTCAGCCGGGCCCGCACCGCGGCGGGGGTGTTCGCCCATGAACGCCCCCGGACCGGAGCCGCTTGAAAGGAACGGGGCCGCGTGGGCGCCGCTGCGAGCGCCCACGCCTGATTCGGCGGACGCGGAAACGTCGGACGAGACCCTGTACGAAGTCCGCCGCAAGATCTATCCGCGCTCGGTGTCGGGTGCGTTCTCGAGCTGGCGGGTCTGGATGGTGGTCCTGACCCAGCTGTTCTTCTATGGCATGCCCTGGCTGCAGTGGAATGGCCGCCAGGCCATGTTGTTCGATCTCGGCGCGCGCAAGTTCTATATCTTCGGCCTGGTGCTGTGGCCGCAGGACGTGATCTACCTTGCCGTGCTGCTGGTGATCTCCGCGGTGTCGCTGTTTCTCTTCACGGCGATCGCGGGGCGTCTATTCTGCGGCTACGCCTGTCCGCAGACGGTGTACACCGAGATCTTCATGTGGATCGAGCGGCATGTGGAAGGCGACCGCTTTGCCCGCATCCGCCTGGACGGCGATCCATGGAGCGTGCGCAAGCTGCGCCTGAAGGCCACCAAGCACACGCTCTGGATCGTGATCGCGCTATGGACGGGCTTTACCTTCGTCGGCTATTTCTCGCCCATTCGCACGCTCGGCGCGCAGGTGCTGAGCCTCTCGCTGGGTCCGTGGCAGACGTTCTGGATGCTGTTTTACTCGTTTGCCACCTGGGGCAACGCCGGCTTCATGCGCGAGCAGGTCTGCAAGTACATGTGCCCGTATGCGCGCTTCCAGAGCGTGATGGTGGATCGCGACACCTATGTGGTCACCTATGACGTGGGCCGCGGCGAGCCGCGCGGCAGCCGCTCGCGCAAGGCGGACCACAAGGCCGCCGGGCTGGGCTCGTGCGTGAATTGCAGCATCTGCGTGCAGGTCTGTCCTACTGGCATCGATATCCGCGATGGCCTGCAATACGACTGCATTGGCTGCGGCGCCTGTATCGACGCCTGCAACCAGGTCATGGACAAGATGGCTTACCCGCGCGGGCTGATCCGCTATACGTCCGAGAACGCCATGCGCAGCGCGCTCTCCGAGACCGTGGCGCGCAAGCGCCTGGTGCGGCCGCGCACGGTGATCTACTCGGTGATCTGGCTGGCGCTGGTCGCCGGCTTCATGGCCTCGCTGGCCATGCGCACGCCGCTCAAGGTCGATATCATCCGCGACCGCGGCGCGCTGGGGCGGGAAGTGGAAGGGCGCTGGATCGAGAACGTGTACCGGCTGCAGCTGATCAACACGACCGAGGCGCCAATGCGCGTCGCCGTCAGCGCGGGCAGCGATGAGCTCAAGGGCCTGGCTGTGGAATATGATCACGCTGCCGGCAACCTGGAGCCCACGTCCAATCGCCTGATTCCCATCCGGGTGCGCGTGCCGATCGAGTCCGCGGCGCAGGGCACGCACAAGATCGAGGTCACAGTGACCGCGGTGCCCGACGAGGGCGCGGGGAGCCATGGCGCGGAGATTCGACAGAGCACCAGCTTTATCGTGCCGCGCAATCTATGAGGCGGCAGGGACGCTGGTTGCACCAATCCGTACGCAACATACGCGATCTAGATCTAGAGGAGGCCAGATGACGCAGCAAAGTAATCCCTGGTGGAAGGAGCCATGGCCGTGGCTGCTGATGAGTGGGCCGTTCGTGGCCATGGTGGCCTGCGGGGTCACGATCTGGCTGGCCATGACCCATCCGGATCCGCCCATTGAGGAAGGGGTGGCGCGCCACGGCCTGGTGGTTGAGAAGGCGGGCAGCGCGGCACGCCAGGCAGCGCCGGTCGCGGCGCAAGCGAGGTGATCATGAGGCTACGCTGGCTGATGTGGGTGCTGTGGCCCGCTTTCCTGGTCGCCGGGCTGACGACCGCGCTGGTATTCTCCATGGTCGATCCCGGCGACCTGCGCTTCTTCGGCCAGCCGGTCGAGGCATCGCGGGAGGCGGTCTACACCGTGGGTTTCCTGATCGCGTGGGTGCTGTGCGCGCTGTCGAGCGGCTTGACGCTGTACACCATGCCCACGCGGCTGGCGGACACGGACGAGCTGGAGTGATTGCGATGCGCGCCTTGCCGGTTCAGGCCAGCAGGCGCGGCATCGCGGCGAGCCGCCGCAGGCGAGGGCGGCGCGCGACGTGCAGGTCAGCAGGACTTGTTGACGATCTGCTTGATCCCCACCATGTCGACCAGCTTGACGTGGCGCTGGCGGATCTGGATCAGGCCGGCTTCCGCAAAGCGCGAGAACAGGCGGCTGACGGTTTCGAGCTTGAGCCCCAGGTAGCTGCCGATTTCCTCGCGGCTCATGCGCAGCACGAACTCGGAGGCCGAATAGCCGCGCGCGGACAAGCGCTCGGACAGGTTGATCAGGAAAGCGGCAAGCCGCTCCTCGGCGCGCATCGATCCGAGCGTGATCAACATGACCTGGTCCTGCGAGATCTCCTTGCTCATCAGGCGCATGAACTGATGCTGCAGCGACGGCAGGACGTTGGACAGCGTCTGGAGATCGCCAAAGCGCACCACGCAGACTTCGGTATCTTCCAGCGCGGTGGCGTCCGACGCATGCTGCATCTCGCCAAGGCCGTCGAGGCCGACGACTTCGCCGGGAAGGTGGAAGCCCGTGATCTGCGAGCGGCCGTCTTCCATTGTCAGGTGGGTCTTGAGCGTGCCGAAGCGGATCGCGTAGACGGCGGTGAGAGGATCGCCGAGGCGGTACAGGGTTTCGCCCTTGCGTACGCGCACCCGGTCCTGGACCAGCGTATCCATCTTTTCGAGGTCCTGCTGCGACATGCCGACGGGCAGGCAGAGCTGGCCGAGCGAGCAAGTGGAGCAGCGGGGCGACATCTCGGTAATGGGAATGGTGGTGAGCAATTGGGGCCTGTCGGTTTAGCGCAGTCAGTCAAGCGCGATGTGGCGGGCGCATTGAGTTGAGAGCTTGACGTTGAGAGTCGTCGGTTGGAAGCGCTATCCACATCGGCCTGGCGCGCGGGTCTTGCGGCAGTGCGCTATCTGTGCAGCGCGGCTTGCCGTGCCCGTCGTCATGTTGTGCGAGCGCGCTGGTGTGCGCGGGCGCAAGGCCTCATGTTGATAGCGCCTCTTGGAGCTGCGGGGGCGCGTTCGCCGCATTTTACCGCGCCAGACGTTGCGATTGTGTGATTGGGAGGAGAAGTTGACCATAGGCGTGCTTATCAGCGTATTTACCTTGGCTTTGCTGGGCGGCGTGCACTGCGCCGCCATGTGCGGCGGGATCGCGCTGGCGGCGGAGCAGGGCGGCGTTGCGCGCGTGCCTGCCACGGTGCTCCGGCGTCCCGGCCATTGGTTGCTGGAACTGCTTGTCATGCATGCCGGGCGGCTGAGCATGTATGCGGTGCTGGGAGGCTTGCTGGGCGCCCTTGGCGCCGGCGTCTGGAAGACGCAGTACCTGCCGCTGCAGCGCTGGCTGTTCGGGGTCGGCAGTGTAATGCTGGTGCTGTCGGGCTTGTGGATGTTGCGCGGGCGCACCATGGGTACGGGTTGGCTGGAGCGGCTCGCCGCCCGGGGCGCGGGTGGCTTGCTGCGCGGCCTTGGTGCCGTCGGGGCGCGCTTGCCGGCTGTGGCCCGGGCGCATGGGCAGGGCCGGTTGCTGCGCCGCTACGGCATGGGGCTAGCCTGGGGGCTGGTCCCGTGCGGCATGGTGTACGGTGCTCTTGCCATGGCGTTGCTGGCCGGCAATGCCCCGTCGGGCGCGCTGGTGATGGCCGTGTTTGGCTTGGGCACCCTGCCGAACCTGCTGGTGATCTCGGGCCTGTCCGGCTATCTCAGGCAGCTTTCGCGGCGCCCGGCGTTGCGGGCTGGCGCTGGGCTTGCGGTGGTGGCCTTTGGCTTGGCCGGGGTGGCGCGCGCGCTGCTTTTGCCTGAGACGCTTGCCGCGCATGGATTCTGCCTGGTCTTCTGAAGCGCTGCTTCGTGGTGTATCTGTCACTTCTTCGCTGAGGTAGCTGTGCGAATCGGTTGCAGGTTTGCCAGGGAATGCCATACAATCGCAAGAACAGCGATATCGCGCACGTATTTCATCGTGGCATCGTCAGGTAGCATCCGCTGCTCAGGGATGCATGCCAGGAACACCCAGGCAGGCATCAGCGCCAGGGACCGTTCCCCATCCGCCGTCCGGTTCAAAAGATTCGGTTCAAAAGACCAGCTACGGCAGGGCGGGGTGAAATAGGCCAGCAGGCCCGATATCCGTATTTTCTTGCACCCGGCGCGTTCGATGATAAACGCCGCGCCGGACAGGTCCGCCACATCAGGGGGAAGGCGCGACGCAAGGGCTCCGTCGACTGGCAGATAATGCCGGTGGCCGGGCGATCTCCTGCCGGTCAGGTCCGGCACCCGATGCAATAAAAGAAGGCGCACGGCTGGCATGCATCAAGCATGCGGTTGGCTGCGCGGCCAGATGGCGGTGGCAATCCCTACCGCTGAACCCGCAATCTCCAGTGCGCCCGGGATCAACCGGGGCGCAGGTGCAAAGACAGGCTGCACGCAATCAACATGAATACCCAAGAGGCGAAGATCGTCCTCGAGACCGCGCTGATCTGCGCGCAGGAACCCTTGCGCGTCAATGACTTGCGCCGGCTGTTTGCCGACGACGTCGGTGCCGACACCATTCGTGTGCTGCTCGAAGAGCTGCGCCGCGACTGGGAGCAACGCGGCGTGGAACTCGTGGCACTGGCCAGTGGCTGGCGTTTCCAGAGCCGCCCTGTCATGCGTGAATACCTGGATCGGCTGAATCCTGAAAAGCCGCCCAAGTACTCCCGCGCCGTGATGGAGACGCTGGCGATCATTGCCTACCGGCAACCGGTCACGCGGGGCGATATCGAGGAAATCCGTGGTGTCGCGGTCAGCACCGAAGTCGTGAAGAAGCTCGAGGACCGCAGCTGGATCGAGGTGATCGGCCACCGTGACGTGCCCGGGCGGCCTGCGCTTTATGCCACCACCAAGAACTTCCTTGATGACCTTGGCCTGCGCACGCTCGATGAATTGCCGCCGCTGGAGGACATCCAGGCCCAGGCGCAGGTCGCGCTGCTGAATCAGGAGCCGATTGACTTCGAGGCGCTGGGCAAGGTGCCGGCGGATAGCGACGAAGAGGCATTCGCGGAACCTGGCGCTGATCAGGCCGGCGCTGCCGCGCTGGTTGCGGCGGATGCCGGAGAGGGTGAACCGACCTCTTCCGGCGTGGTTGCCCCCGACGGTCTTGCGGCCGGCGCCATGGATGGCATCGCCGATTTGGTGGATGCGTTTGAAAGGAAGGAGGCCTTGGCGCAAGCGGAAGCCGGGTTCACACCCGCGCCCGAGGCCGAGGCGGAAGTGCCGGCGACGCCCGGGCCAGGCAGTGAGCCAGGGAGCGAGCCGGTGTCCGCCGAGCCCGCCGGCGCGCTGTCTGGCGACATAGCCGCGGAGCAAGCCGTCGAAGACGGTGAAACAAATGAGCAAACGGACACGCCCGCCAACGGTTACCACGTACAAGTGGCCTCCGGCGAGCAGGCGTCCGAAGTCCCGGGGGCGTCCACGACGAATCCGGCGCACCCCAGCGAGCACGACGAGCACGACCAGCGCGTGTCCAACTGAACACCATGCAACATCCGAATGTGAATACCTTGTCCGATTCTGATCAAGACGTCCGCCAGGCGGATACGCCGGCCGGCGATGCCGGCAATGGCGCCGAAGGCGGCGCCGGCACCGATGGCGCGCCGCGCCGCAAGGGCCTGCGCCGTGGCTTGCGCAATCTGGTGGCCACGCGCCGCCAGGCCGCGCAGGACCGCGACGGCGACCGTGCCGCGGACGGCGGGGCGGCAATCCCTGCGGGCGGCCCCGATGCGGGCGCCGCGCAAGACGCGCGTGGCGACGGCGCAAGGAAGGGACGTACGCGTGGCAAACGCAAGCTCGCGGAAGGCGAGGCTGTGCAGGCCGGCGAGCAGCAGGGCGAACGCCCGGCGCCGCGAGGCCGCCGGAACTTCAGCGGTGACAATGCCGAAGGCGCAAGCGAAGCTGGCGGAGAAGCCACGGGCGAGCGCCAGCGTGATGGCGCGCGCGCCAACCCGAACGGGAATGGCGCCCGCAAGCGCAAGCCGCAGCAAGGCCAGCAGCCGCAAGGCGCGGCTCGCCGTGGTGGCGCCGAAGGGCAGCAAGGTGGCCCGCGCCAGCAAGGCAAGGGTAACAAGGGCAAAGGCGGCGCGCAGCGCCCGGCCGCGGGTGTGCCTGAGAAGGCGCCCGCCGCCGCGAGCGGCGAGGACCTGTTCCGCTTTGTCATTTCCGGTCAGTACGACCAGGAAGAGTCGAGTGGTCCGCAAGCCCGGGTCAAGCCGGTGCGCGAGCTGTCTGCAGACGATGATGCGCCCAAGCTGCACAAAGTGCTCGCCGAGGGTGGACTGGGCTCGCGCCGGGAAATGGAAGAGCTGATCCTGCAGGGCCGGGTTTCGGTCAATGGCCTGCCTGCCCACATCGGCCAGCGCATCCTGCCGGCCGACCAGGTCCGGGTCAACGGCAAGCTGATTCATCGCCGTGTGTCGTCCAAGCCTCCGCGCGTGCTGCTGTATCACAAGCCGTCCGGCGAAATCGTCAGCCAGTCGGATCCGGAAGGCCGTCCGACCGTGTTCGACAGCCTGCCGCGCATCAAGGCAGGGAAGTGGGTGGCCGTGGGCCGCCTCGACTTCAACACCGAGGGCTTGCTGATCTTTACCTCCTCGGGCGATATCGCCAACAAGTTCATGCATCCGCGCTACGGCGTGGAGCGCGAATATGCGGTGCGCACGCTGGGTGAGCTGGCCGAGGCCGATCGCCAGCGCCTGCTGCATGGCATCAAGCTCGACGATGGCGAGGCTAATTTTCTGCGCATCGCGGACGGCGGTGGCGAAGGCATCAACCACTGGTACCACGTGGCGCTGACCGAAGGCCGCAACCGCGAAGTCCGCCGCATGTTCGAGGCCGTCGGCCTGACCGTGTCGCGCCTGATCCGTACCCGTTACGGCCAGTTCCTGCTGCCGCGCGGCCTGAAGCGCGGCCGCTGGCAGGAGCTCGCGGCGGACGACGTGCGCGCGCTGATGGCATCCATCGGCCTGAAGGCGCCGTCCAAGGGGGAGAGTGGTCCCCGCGGCGGCAGCAAGGTGGGTGGCCGCCAGCAGCGCACCGAGGCAGCCATTGCCGGCATGCCGATGCCGACCGGCATGGACGGCCTGCCGCGCGTCAACCGCGGCAACGGCCCGCGCGGCAGCGGCGCTGGCCGCGGCCAGCCGGATCCGATGCAAACGTCGATGGGCTACATCGGTGGCCCGACCCTGCTGACGTCCCATACCACCAAGCTGGGTGGTGGCGCGGCGGGTTCCCCCCGCGGCCCGGGCGGCCCGGGCCGCGGCGGCCGCAGTGGCGGCCGTGGCGCTGGCATGGGCGGCATGGGCGGTATGGGCGGCGGTCAGAATCGTTCCCAGCGCCGCGGTGGTGGCGAAGCCAATGGGAATGTGATGCCGCAGGCCGGCAAGCCCAACGGCAATCGCCGTCCTCGTGGTGGTGGCCGCGACGGCAATCGTTGAGCGATGCGGGGCAGGGTGCCTTGGGCGGGCCTGGCAGGGAAAAGAGCGGCGCAGGCCGCATCCCTGTCTTGCCAAAGCTGGGTGCCTTTGCCTTTTGCACCGCGACAGCGTATAATCAAAGTCTATTCAAAAGTCATCCTGCAAAAGGGTGGGCGAATGATGGGCATTGCGCCCATTTTTTTTTGCTTCGCCCGTTTCGTGTGCTTGCCGTGTTTCGCGGCGCGCCGGTCGGGATGACTGGCAGGCAAGCTGGCTGAAGCCGTCAACCAAGACGGCCGTGCCGATGGGCTGGGTCTGCCACGGTATTGATGGCCATTATTCGGGAATACAGTGCATCTGGCAGATTTGATCGAAACCACCCTGAACGGCATGGGGTACGAGCTGGTTGAGCTCGAGCGCGCTCCAGGCGGACTCATGCGCGTCTATATCGATCAGCCTGAAACCGGCATCGTCATTGAGGATTGCGAGAAGGTAAGCCGTCAGCTTACCCACGTGCTCACCGTCGAGAACATCGACTACGAGCGCCTCGAAGTGTCCTCGCCGGGGCTGGACCGGCCGCTCAAGAAACTGGCTGACTTCGTCCGCTTCGCGGGCCAGGAAGCCAGGGTTACCTTGCGCCTTCCGGTCAACGGGCAGAAGAACTTCGTCGGCATCTTGCAGACGCCTACCGGTGAGCCGGGGGCAGAGCAGATTGGCCTCGAGTTCGAAGGCCAGAACGGCACGGCGCTGCTGGAATTCACCATATCCGATGTTGATCGCGCACGCCTGGTGCCGGTGATCGACTTCAAAGGAAATCAGAAAAAAGGGAACAAGCAATGAGCCGCGAAGTTCTGTTGCTCGTCGATGCGCTTGCGCGTGAGAAGAACGTCGACAAGGATGTGGTATTCGGTGCGCTGGAAGCGGCACTCGCTTCGGCAACCAAGAAGCGTTTCGAGGAAGATGTGGATATTCGCGTCGCCATCGATCGTGAGTCCGGTGAGCACGAGACGTTCCGCCGCTGGCTTGTAGTCCCCGATGAACAGGGCCTGCAGGAGCCGGACAAGCAGATCCTCATGTTCGAGGCACGCGAGCAGGATCCGGACATCCAGCTGGATGAGTTTGTCGAAGAGCAGATCGAGTCGGTCGAGTTCGGCCGTATCGGTGCGCAAGCCGCCAAGCAGGTGATCCTGCAGAAGATCCGTGACGCCGAGCGCGAGCAGATCCTCAACGATTACCTTGATCGTGGCGAGAAGGTCATGACCGGCACGGTCAAGCGTGCCGACAAGAAGGGCCTGATCGTCGAGTCCGGTCGCGTCGAAGCGCTGCTGGCCCGCGACCAGATCATCCCCAAGGAAAACCTGCGCACCGGCGACCGTGTCCGCGCATATATCCTGAATGTGGACCGCACGGCACGCGGTCCGCAGATCGAGCTCTCGCGCACCGCGCCCGAGTTCCTGATCAAGCTGTTCGAGAACGAAGTGCCGGAGATGGAGCAGGGCCTGCTGGAAATCAAGGCAGCCGCTCGCGACCCCGGCGTGCGCGCCAAGATCGCCGTGGTGGCGCATGACAAGCGTATCGATCCGATCGGTACCTGCGTCGGCGTGCGCGGCACGCGGGTGACCGCGGTGCGTAACGAGATTGGCGGCGAGGCGGTCGACATCGTGCTGTGGTCGGAAGACCCGGCGCAGTTCGTGATTGGCGCCCTGGCGCCGGCACAGGTACAGTCGATCGTTGTAGACGAGGAAAAGCACAGCATGGACGTGGTGGTCGACGAGGAAAACCTCGCCGTCGCCATCGGCCGCAGTGGTCAGAACGTACGCCTGGCGTCCGAGCTGACCGGCTGGCAGATCAACATCATGACGCAGGAAGAATCGGCACAGAAGCAAGCCGAGGAAAGCGACGTGGTGCGCAAGTTGTTCATGGCCAAGCTGGACGTGGACGAAGAAGTGGCTGACATCTTGATCGACGAAGGTTTCTCCACGCTGGAAGAAGTGGCCTATGTGCCCATCAGCGAGATGTTGGAAATCGACGCCTTCGATGAAGATACCGTCAACGAGCTGCGCAACCGCGCCCGCGATGCGCTCTTGACGATGGAACTGGCCCGGGAAGAAAAGGTGGAAGAGGTGTCGCAGGATCTGCGCTCGCTCGACGGCCTGACCCCGGAACTGATCGGCAAGCTGGCCGAAGGCAATATCCACACGCGTGACGAACTGGCCGAATTGGCCGTCGACGAACTCGTCGACATGGTTGGTCTTGGCGAGGATGATGCCCGCGCGCTGATCATGAAAGCACGGGAACATTGGTTTAACTGAGGGACACGCTCACGTAGTGCTTTTCCAGGCTGCTTGAGCGCGCATTCCACACACAATTGTCCCGACGTATAAACCGAGCATTGAAAGGGTTTGAATGGCAAGCACAACAGTTGCCCAACTGGCCGCAGAACTGAGCCGCAGCGCAGCTGCCCTGCTGGAACAATTGCAGGCAGCTGGGGTGGGCAAGGTGACGCCTGACGACATCATCACCGAATCCGACAAGACCAAGTTGCTGGATTACCTCAAGCGTTCCCACGGGGCGGCCGATGACAGCGCGCGCAAGAAGATCACGTTGACCAAGCGTGAGACCTCCGAGATCCGCCAGGCTGATTCCACCGGCAAGACTCGCACGGTGCAGGTCGAGGTGCGCAAGAAGCGCGTCCTGATCAAGCGCGACGAGGCTACCACCGATGGCGCCGATGGCCACGAAGTGGTCGAGCTTCCGGTCGATGCGGCCGAGCAGGCACGCCAGGATGAGGAAGATCGTCAGCAAGCCGAGTTGCTGGCACGCCAGGAAGCCGAGTCGAAGGCACGCCAGGAAGCGGCCGAACGCGAGGAGGTCGAGCGTCGCGCCAAGCAGGAAGCGCTGGAGGCTGAAGAGCGCCGCCAGGCTGAGCTCGCCGCCCGCAAGGCGGAAGAGGAAGCTGCCGCCCTGCGCGCCGCCGCTACGGCCAAGGCGCCGGAAGACGACGATTCGCGCAAGAAGGCCGAAGACGAAAAGGCTCGCCTGGCCGCCGAACGCGCTGCCGCGCAGAAGGCCGCCGACGACGCCAAGCAGGCTGCCGACAAGGCGCGTGCCGAACAGGACGCAGCGCGCAAGCGCCGCGAGGCCGCCGAAGCCGAAGCCCGTGCCATTCAGCAGATGCTGAATGCGCCGGCGCGCGTGCTCAAGGCGCCGTCGGAACGCAAGGCTGAAGAAAAGAAGGCCGAGCAAACCGGCACGCTGCACAAACCGGTCAAGCCGCCTGGCACCGAAGTCAAGAAAGACGAGAAGAAGCCCGCAACGACCACGGCCACCGCTACCACCACCGTCGACAAGAAGACCGGCAAGGTAGTGAAGGCAGGGACTTCCTCGACCTGGCAGGACGAAGGCTCGAAGAAGAAGGGCAGCGGCCTGAAGACCCGCGGCGATTCGTCCGGTGGCGTTGGCGGCTGGCGCGGCGGTCCGCGCGGCCGTGGCAACCGTCACCAGCAAGACGATCGCGGCACGAATTTCCAGGCGCCGACGGAACCGGTGGTGCGCGAAGTGCACATCCCCGAGACCATTTCGGTGGCCGACCTGGCGCATAAGATGGCCGTCAAGGCTTCCGAGGTCATCAAGCAGATGATGAAGCTCGGCCAGATGGTGACCATCAACCAGGTGCTGGACCAGGAAACCGCCATGATCGTGGTGGAAGAAATGGGCCACAAGGCGTTTGCCGCCAAGCTTGACGATCCGGAAGCGCTGCTGGTCGTGGGTGGTGAAGACCACACCGACGCCGAGCAGCTGCCGCGTCCGCCGGTGGTGACCGTGATGGGTCACGTCGACCACGGCAAGACCTCGCTGCTGGACTACATCCGTCGTGCCAAGGTTGCGGCGGGCGAAGCCGGCGGTATTACGCAGCACATCGGTGCCTACCATGTGGAAACCGAGCGCGGCGTGATCACCTTCCTGGACACCCCGGGTCACGAGGCCTTCACGGCCATGCGTGCTCGCGGTGCCAAGGCAACCGACATCGTGATCCTGGTGGTCGCGGCCGACGACGGCGTGATGCCGCAGACGAAGGAAGCCATTGCCCACGCCAAGGCGGCGGGCGTGCCCATCGTGGTCGCGATCAACAAGATCGACAAGCCCGAAGCCAACCCGGACCGCGTCAAGCAGGAACTGGTGGCCGAGCAGGTGCTGCCGGAAGAGTACGGCGGTGATTCGCCGTTCGTCCCGGTATCCGCCAAGACCGGCGCCGGTATCGACGACCTGCTCGAGCAAGTATTGCTGCAGGCCGAAGTGCTGGAACTGAAGGCGCCGGTGGACGCCCCGGCCAAGGGCCTGGTGGTGGAAGCCCAGCTGGACAAGGGCAAGGGCCCGATCGCAACCATCCTGGTCACCAGCGGCACGCTCAAGCGTGGCGATGTGGTGCTGGCTGGCAGCGCTTATGGGCGCGTTCGCGCCATGCTGGACGAAACCGGCAAGCCGACCAAGGAAGCCGGTCCCTCGATTCCGGTCGAGATCCAGGGCCTGTCCGAAGTGCCGGCGGCTGGTGAAGAAGTGCTGGTGCTGCCGGACGAGCGCAAGGCGCGCGAAATCGCGCTGTTCCGTCAAGGCAAGTACCGCGACGTCAAGCTGGCCAAGCAGCAGGCGGCCAAGCTGGAAACGATGCTGGAACAGATGAGCGAAGGCGAAGTGCAGACGCTGCCGTTGATCGTCAAGGCCGACGTTCAGGGTTCGCAGGAAGCACTGGTGCAATCGCTGCAGAAGCTCTCCACCGAAGAAGTGCGCGTACAGATCGTGCACGGCGGCGTGGGCGGCATCTCGGAGTCGGACGTCAACCTGGCTACGGCCTCGAAGGCGGTCATCATCGGTTTCAACGTGCGTGCCGATGCTGGCGCGCGCAAGCTGGCCGAGAACAACGGCATCGATATTCGCTACTACAACATCATTTACGATGCGGTAGACGAGATCAAGGCGGCAATGTCGGGCATGCTGGCACCGGAAAAGCGCGAAGTCACGCTGGGTACGGTCGAAGTGCGCCAGGTCTTCCGCGTGCCGAAGATTGGCGCGGTGGCTGGTTGTATGGTCACCGACGGGCTGGTCAAGCGTACCGCCCTGGTACGGGTGCTGCGCAACAACGTGGTCATCCATACTGGCGAGCTTGATTCGCTCAAGCGCTTCAAGGATGACGTCAAGGAAGTCAAGCAAGGCTTCGAGTGCGGTTTGTCGATCAAGAACTTCAACGATGTTCAGGAAGGCGACCAGCTCGAAGTGTATGAAATCACCGAGGTGGCGCGCACGCTGTAAGGCGTGTTGCGGGCGGCGGGCCAACTGGCCCGCCGCTGCCCTTCTCGACAGCAAGCGTATTGAATGGCCAAGAAAGGCAATATCTCCTCTCGTAATCTCCGGATTTCCGACCAGATCCAGCGCGACCTGGCCGAGATGATCCAGCGTGAGCTGCGCGATCCCCGCCTGGGGCTCGTCACACTGCAGTCGGTCACGCTGACCCCCGACTACGCGCACGCCAAAGTGTACTTCACCGTCCTGGCGGCTGATGCCACGGAAGTGGAGGGCATCCTCAACGAAAAGTCCGGTTACCTGCATTCGCTGCTCTACAAGCGGTTGCATATCCATACCGTGCCGACGCTGCGCTTCTTCCACGATACCTCGGTGGAACAAGCGATCGAGATGTCCAAGCTGATCAAAGAAGCCAACTCCACACGCGCAAAAGAAGACTGATAGACGGCCCGTAACCACGGGCCGTTTTCTTGTTCGCGCTGGTCGCTTCGCGTCTCCTTTGTCCCTGTCTGTCGCGCCCGGCCCCGAAGCTTTGCCGGCGTCACATAGCTCCCCGTCATGACCCATCCCAACACCAATCGCCCGCCCCGGCAACCGCGCCGCGAGGTGCATGGCGTGCTGCTGCTCGACAAGCCGCTCGGCCTTTCGTCCAACGATGCGCTGGTGCGTGCCAAGCGCATGCTGCGCGCGCTAAAGGCCGGACACACCGGCACGCTCGACCCGCTGGCCACCGGCTTGCTGCCGCTGTGCTTTGGCGAGGCGACCAAGTTCTCGCAGGACCTGCTCGAGGCCGACAAGACGTACGAAGCCACTGTGCGGCTGGGCCTCAAGACCGCGACCGGCGACGCCGAGGGCGAGGTAATCGCCGAGCGTCCGGTAACCTGCGATATCGCGGCGCTACGCGCCGCAATGCTGCGCTTCGCCGGCGAAATCGAGCAGGTGCCGCCGATGCATTCCGCACTGAAGAAGGACGGGCGTCCACTGTACGAATACGCACGTGCTGGCCAGACGGTGGAGCGCGCCGCGCGCCGCGTCACCATCCACGAAATCATGCTGCTCGATTGCGGGCTGCCGCAGGTGCCCACCTTCAGCATGCGCGTGACCTGCAGCAAGGGCACTTATATCCGCACCCTGGCCGAGGACATTGGCGAGGCGCTTGGGTGTGGCGCCCACCTGACCGGCTTGCGCCGTACGGCGGTAGGCGACCTGAGCCTGGAAGGCGCGGTCACGCTGGAGCAGATTGAGCAGCGCTCCGACGAGGAGCGCCCCGGAATGCTTGCGCCGGTCGATGCGCTGTTGCAACGCTGCGTAGCAGTGACGCTCGACGAGGCCGCGATGGCGCGCTTCCTGCAGGGCCAGCGCATCGCGCAGCGCGACCTGCCGGCGGGCGTGGCGCTGGCGGAAGACGAACTCGCCAGTGTCTATGGCGGCGAGCCGCGCCGCTTGCTTGGCGTGGCGCGCATGCGTGAAGGCGCCTTGCGGCCCGAGCGGCTGGTCAAGCTCTAACGCGGCCAATGCGGCTGCATCGGGCACGAAATCCTGACGGCTTGAGCCTGGGGTGAGGGGGCAGGGCCAGAAAGCACGAGGCCGATGCCTGTGACGGCATCGGCCTCGCTGTGCGGCGCGTGTACTGAGTGCAACTGCAGTTAGTGGGCCCCGGCCGCGGAGGCGTCCAGATCGCCTCCCTTCTTGGGCTTGGTCAGCCAGACAAAGACAATCAGCACGAAGAACAGCACGCCCGAGATCCAGAAGATATCGTTGGCGCCCAGCATGGCCGCCTGCTGCGAAATGCTGCGCTCGATCTGGCCGTTGGCCTGGGCCTGGCTCATGCCCATCTGCATCAGGTGGTTGAGCTGGTCGAGATAGGTCGGGTTGTACGGGTTGACCTGTTCAACCAGTTGCGCGTGATGCAGCGCCGTGCGGTTTTCCCAGATGGTGGTCGAGATCGACGCACCGATCGCACCGAACGTGATCCGCACGAAGTTGGACACCCCGGAGGCCGACGGGATCTTCTCCGGCGGCTGGCCCGACAGGATGATCGAGGTCAGCGGAATGAAGAACATCGCCATCGCCGCGCCCTGGATCAGCGTGGGGATCATCAGCGTGCGGGTATCGACCTGCAAGGTGAATCCCGAGCGCATCAGGCTGACCACGCCAAAGGTGACGAAGGCCATGGTCGCGACCCAGCGCGCATCCATCTTGGGCAGGTTCTTGCCGATCAGCGGCGACAGCAGGATGGCGAAGATCCCGACCGGCGCCATCACGATGCCGGCATCCGTCGCGGTATAGCCGACGATGGTTTGCAGCCATAGCGGCAGGATCACCAGGTTGCCGAAGAACAGGCCGTAGGCCACCGAGATGGCCACCACCCCCGCGCTGAAGTTACGTCCCTTGAACAAGGTGATATCGACGATCGGATGCTTCTCGTAGCTCTCCCAGATCAGGAAGAACAGGAAGCCCACAATGGCCACCACCGTCAACACGACGATCGAGGTCGAGTGAAACCAGTCGAGCTCCTTGCCCTTGTCGAGCATGAGCTGCATCGAGCCTACCCAGATCACCAGCAGCGCCAGCCCGATCCGGTCGATCGGCAGGATCTTGATCGGCGTCTCGCGGTCGCGGTAGATCGCCCAGGTCGCATAGGCGGCGCCCAGGCCCACCGGGATGTTGATGTAGAAGATCCACGGCCAGGTCATGTTGTCCGAGATCCAGCCGCCCAGCAGCGGCCCCATGATCGGCGCCACCAGCGTGGTCATGCCCCATAGGGCGAGCGCCATGGTGCTTTTCTGCGGCGGATAGCTCGACAGCAGCAGCGATTGCGACAGCGGAATCATTGGCCCTGCCACTGCGCCCTGCAGCACGCGCGCGGCCAGCAGCACTTCGAGGTTGGGCGCGACACCGCACAGCCACGACGAGATCACGAACAGCAGGATCGAAGTGATGAACAGCCGCACCGCCCCGAAGCGCGTGGTCATCCATCCGGTCAGCGGCACCGAGATGGCGTTCGCCACCGCGAACGAGGTGATGACCCAAGTGCCCTGGTTGGGTGCCACGCCAAGGTCGCCCGAGATGGCCGGGATCGATACGTTGGCGATCGAGGAGTCGAGCACGTTCATGAACGTGGCCAGCGACAGCGCGATCGTGCCGACGATCAGCTTTGCGCCCGACAACGGCACTGGCGCGGCGGGGCGCGCCGCTGGCGCCGTCGGGCCGGGCGAGGCGCCGTCGCGCGCGGGGAGGGAGGTAGCCATGTTCAGGTGTTGGCGGGCTTGGCGGCGGCCGGCGCCGACGAGACTGGCGCTGCCATGGGCTCGGTCGCCTGGCGGCCGCCGTTGTTCAGCGAGATGATGCGGGCGATCAGCGCGTCGGCGTCCTGCGCGACCTTCTCATAGACGTCGGTCTGCATCGGGCGCGCAACCGTGGCGTTGGTCATGGCCGCGCCTTCTTCCTTGCGCACATCCACCGTCACGTTCATCGACAGGCCAACTCGCAGCGGGTGGTCCTTGAGCTGCTGCGGGTCCAGCGCGATGCGCACCGGCAGGCGCTGCACCACCTTGATCCAGTTGCCGGTGGCGTTCTGCGCCGGCAGCAGCGAGAAGGCCGAGCCGGTGCCAGCCGAGAAGCCTTCCACCTTACCGTTGTAGGTCACCTTGGAGCCGTACAGGTCGGCCTCCAGCGTGACCGGCTGGCCTACGCGCATATGCGTGATCTGCACTTCCTTGAAGTTGGCGTCGATCCACACCTGGTCCAGCGGCACCACGGCCATCAGTGGTGCGCCCGGGGCCACGCGCTGGCCGACCTGCACCGAGCGCTTGGCCACGTAGCCGGTCACCGGCGCGGGCAGTGTCGAGCGTGCGAACGCGAGATAGGCGGCGCGCAGGTTGGCGGCGGCGCGCTGCACGTTGGGGTGCTTCTCCACCGTGGTCTGGTCGGTCAGCACCTTGTTGGATGCCAGTTGCTCGCGCGTGGCCAGGAGCGCCGATTGCGCGGCCGTGAGGGCGGTCTGTGCGTGGGAGATTTCTTCGCCCGAAACCGCGCCGGAGCCGGCGATGGCCTCGCGGCGCTTCAGATCTTCACGCGCCTTGGCCACGTCGGCTTCGCGCATGGTCACGTTGGCCGCCAGCGAGCCGTTGTTGACGTAGAGCGTGCGCACTTCACGCACGGCTTGCGCCAGTTGCGCCTCGGCCTGCTCCATGGCGACCTGCGAGTCGGCGCGGTCGAGCTGGATCAGGGGCTGGCCCGCGGTGACCAGCTGCGTGTCGTCGGCCGCGATCGAAATCACGGTGCCGCCGACAAGTGGGGTGACCTGCACCACGTTGCCCGCGACATACGCGTCGTCGGTGCTCTCGAAGTGGCGCGCGTACATGCCCCAGTAGATGCCGTAGGCCACGCCGGCCACCACGACCGCGGCGGTCAGCGAGAGCAGCAGGCGCTTGCGCTTGCCGTTGTTGTTGACGGGAGCCGCCGGGGAGGCGGGAGTCTGGGCCGCTTGCTTGTTATCGCTCATGATCGTCTTTTAAGAATGCTGTCGGTACTGCTCGTTGTTTTTCCGGCCGCTTGGCCGTAGTCACCTAACCGTTTAGCCGCGTGCCTCGGCTGGCTTCTGCGCATCCGTCGCGGCGCTTTCGGCTTGTTCCTGGTAACCCCCGCCGAGCGCCTTCATCAGGCCCATCTGCAGGTCCAGGCGGCGCGCCTGCAGGTCGGTGGCAAGGCGGCGTTGCTGCAGCACGTTGCTTTCGGCATTGAGCACCGTGAGCTGGGTGCCCAGCCCGGCCTTGTAGCGGATGGTGGACAGTGAGTAGGCGCGCTCGGCGAGAGCCAGCGCCTCGCGCTGGGCCGTGATCTGCGTGTCCACGCTGCGGATGCTGGCCACCGTGTCGGCGGCTTCGCGCAGCGCATCGACCAGCGCCTGGTTGTAGTTGGCCACGGCGAGGTCGTATTGCGCGTACTTGCCCTTCAGGTTGGCGCGCAGCTTGCCGCCCTCGAAGATCGGCAGGCGGATCGCCGGGCCGATGCCAAAGGTCCGGCTGATGCCCATCAGCAGGTTGGACGGGTCCAGCGACGCAACGCCGGCAAAAGCGGACAAGGTGACGGCCGGCAGGAATTCCGTGCGCGCCACCTCGATATCCTTGCTGGTGGCCTCCACGCGCCAGCGTGCGGCAACCAGGTCCGGGCGGCGGCCCAGCAGGTCGATGGTGAGGTTGTCCGGCAGCAGCGGCGTGCTTTGCGCCAGGATGGTCGGGCGCTGGATCGCCAGGCCGCGGTCCGGGCCCTTGCCCAGCAGCGCGGCGAGCTGGTTGCGCGCCAGCAGGATGTCTTCATCCACGCGCAACAGGTCGGTTTGAGCCGATGCCACCGTGCCGCGTGCCTGCGTGGTTTCGACCTGCGTGTCCAGGCCGGCGTTGAGCCGGTCGCGTGACAGATCGCTCAGGCCGCGGCGCTGGGCGATGGCGCGCTCAGCCACGTCGCGTTGCGCGTACAAGGCGGCCAGGCGTGCATAGGTGCGGGCGACCGACGTGGTCAGGATCAGGCGCGAAGCCTGGCTTTCGGCCTCGGCGGCGCGGTCGTCGGACAGCGCGGCTTCGAGCGCCTTGCGGTTCTTGCCCCAGAAGTCGAAATCATAGGAGAGCCCGGCTTGCAGGCGTGACTGGTTCTGCCACGAGCCGGCCAGCGGCGTGCCTTCGAACAGGTCCGTTTGCGAGAAGCGCTGGCGCACCAGGCTGCCGTCAAAGTCGACGTGCGGGTACAGCGCGCTGCGCGTGGCGTCCGCCATCGCGCGGGAAGCTTCCACACGCGCGAAAGCGGCTTGCAGGCTGGGGCTGTCCTTTACCGCCTCGTCGACCAGGGCGCGCAGTTGCGGGTCCTTGAACTGGTCGACCCAGTCAAGCGAAGGCCACTGGCCATGCTGCGAGGGCAGCGCCTGGGCGCTGGCGAGCGAGGCCGGCGCGGTAACGGTCTGCGTGCTGTGCGAGTTGCCGAACGCGGCGCAGCCCGTCAGCACCGCGGCCGCCAGTGCGCTCAGCACCAGCGTGCCGGTCCGGCGGCCCGCGGCGCGCGCGCGCGGCGACAAAGCGGAAAAAGAAGAGAGAGCTTGGTTCATCTGGGTGCCCTGCGATAGAGCGTTAGTGTTTGTTCTTGTATTTGAGAGATCGTGGCGCCGCTGGCGTCACTGGCCGCCAAGCCTGGCCGCTACCCGCTGTTGTTGCCGATGATCCGGTGCAGCATCGAGCGGAAGGTCTGTAATTCGGCTTCGGAGAAGCCGCGGAAATGCCGGTTCAGCACGCGGCAATAGATCTGAGGCAGCTGGTTCACGAGGATCTGGCCGGCGGGCGTGATCGACAGGTCGACCACACGCCGGTCGGCATCGCTGCGCTGACGCTCGATCAGGCCGCGCTTTTCCAGGCGGCTGAGCAGGCGCGTGACCGAACCCATATCGCAATTGAGCTCCCGGCCAAGGTCAGTCACCGTGCTGCCACGGCCGGCGGCCAGCATCATCAGGCAGGTGGCCTGGGCGTGCGTGATGTCCAGGCCATCGACCTCCTGCTCCACGCCGTGCGACAGCACGTTCTTGGCGCGTGCCATCAGATAGCCGATGCTTTCGCCCATGCGGTACTCGGCCGGGTCGAACGGGAAGGCTTCGTCGGAAATGGGCTGGCTCTGCTCGGACATCTCGGCTCGGTGCTTGTCGGTGCAATGTTTGCCGTGGCAACTATATGTTCACGTTCGCCGATCCGCAAGGACGTCAATTTGCTATTGCGGATATCGCAATAATTGGGTTTGTGACGGGGTGACGGCTTGGGAAGCTTCCCAATGTCGTCCTCGGGTTTTGCGCCGCAGCATGCTATAATTTCGGGTTATCTTTTGATGCTCAGCCCCAAAGCGAGACGCTGCAATGACCCGCGCCATCCGCAATATCGCCATCATCGCTCACGTCGATCATGGCAAGACCACTCTGGTCGACCAACTCCTGCGCCAGGCAGGCACCTTCCGCGACAACCAGCAAATGGTCGAGCGCGTGATGGACTCGAACGACATTGAAAAGGAACGCGGGATCACCATCCTCGCGAAGAACTGTGCTGTCGAATACAACGGCACCCACATCAATATCGTCGATACCCCTGGCCACGCCGACTTCGGCGGTGAAGTGGAGCGCGTGCTGTCGATGGTTGACGGCGTGCTGCTGCTGGTTGACGCTGTCGAAGGCCCGATGCCGCAGACCCGTTTCGTCACGCGCAAGGCGCTGGCGCTGGGCCTGAAGCCGATCGTGGTGATCAACAAGGTCGACCGTCCGGGCGCGCGTCCGGAATGGGTGATCAACCAGACGTTCGACCTGTTCGACAAGCTGGGCGCCACCGATGAGCAGCTCGATTTCCCGGTGATCTACGCATCCGGCCTGAACGGCTACGCCGGCCTGACCGACGACGTGCGCGAAGGCGACATGAAGCCGCTGTTCGAGACCGTGCTGGCCAAGGTGCCGGTCCGTGACGACAACCCGGACGGTCCGCTGCAGCTGCAGATCATCTCGCTCGATTACAACAGCTATGTCGGCAAGATCGGCGTAGGCCGCATTTCGCGTGGCCGCGCCCGTTCGCTGCAAGACGTGGTGGTCAAGTTCGGCCCGGAAGGCAACCCCATCAAGGGTCGTATCAACCAGGTGCTGAAGTTCCAGGGCCTGGAGCGCGAAATCGTGGCGGAAGCCGAAGCCGGTGACATCGTGCTGATCAACGGCATCGAAGAACTGGGCATTGGTTGCACCGTGTGCGCACCGGATGCGCAAGACGCGCTGCCGATGCTGAAGGTGGACGAGCCCACGCTGACCATGAACTTCTGTGTCAACACGTCGCCGCTGGCCGGCCGTGAAGGCAAGTTCGTGACCAGCCGCCAGCTGCGCGAACGCCTGGACCGCGAACTGAAGTCGAACGTGGCGCTGCGCGTGGCCGAGACCGGCGACGACACCATCTTCGAAGTGTCGGGCCGCGGCGAGCTGCACCTGACCATCCTGCTGGAAAACATGCGCCGCGAAGGCTACGAGCTGGCCGTGTCGCGCCCGCGCGTGGTGTTCAAGGAAATTGACGGCGTCAAGCACGAGCCGTATGAACTGCTGACCGTGGACGTCGAAGACGGCCACCAGGGCAGCGTGATGGAAGAGCTGGGCCGCCGCAAGGGCGAACTGCTCGACATGGCGTCCGACGGCAAGGGCCGCACCCGCCTCGAGTACCGCGTTCCGGCCCGTGGCCTGATCGGCTTCCAGGGCGAGTTCCTGACGCTGACCCGCGGCACCGGCCTGATCAGCCACATCTTCGACGACTACGCGCCCCTGCGCGAAGGCGGCCTGGGTGAGCGCCACAACGGCGTGCTGATCTCGCAGGACGACGGCGACGCCGTGGCCTACGCGCTGTGGAAGCTGCAGGATCGCGGCCGCATGTTCGTCAAGCCGGGCGATGCACTGTACGAAGGCATGATCATCGGCATCCACAGCCGCGACAACGACCTGGTTGTGAACCCGATCAAGGGCAAGCAGCTGACCAACGTGCGCGCCTCGGGTACCGACGAAGCCGTGCGCCTGGTCACGCCGATCCAGATGTCGCTGGAATACGCCGTGGAGTTCATCTCCGACGACGAACTGGTGGAAATCACGCCGAAGAGCATCCGCCTGCGCAAGCGTCACCTGAAGGAGCACGAGCGTAAGCGTGCTTCGCGCGAATCCGTGTAAGCGTTTTCGTCCCAGGCTACTTTGCCAGCAAATAAACCGCGCCTTGTGCGCGGTTTTTTGTTGTCTGTTTTTCTTGGCGCCTTCGGCTATCCAGCCTATTCGGCCTATTCAGCCATCATGCGTCCTGGCTGTGGTCCGTCCCAAATGCGGTGCCGGCCAGCGGCACGTCCCTGGCCGCCAAGTCGCGCGGATGACGCCACTCGGGCGGTTTCCAGAGGTGCCGCAGGTCGCGATGACGCCACGCGTCGGCGAACATGTCGCGCCATTCATGGAAGGTGAGAGTGATCGGGTTATGGCTGACGATGCGACGCGTAATGCCGTATTCGGGCGGCGCCTCTTCGGGCACGAAGGAGCCGAACATGCGGTCCCACACGGTCAGCACGCCCGCATAGTTGCGGTCGATGTACTGCGGGTTGCGCGCATGGTGTACCCGGTGTACTGACGGCGTATTGAACAGCCATTCAAGCCGGTGCCAGCGGCCGCCCAGCCGGGTGTGCACGAAAAACTGGAAGGCCAGGTTCAACCCCACCGCCAGGATCACCCAGTCGGGCGTGAAGCCAATCAGCGCCAGCGGAATCCAGAACAGCCACATGCCCGAGAGCGGATACGTCAGGCTCTGGCGGAACGCCGTCGAGAAATTCATGCCCTCCGAGGAATGATGGGTGACGTGCGAAGCCCACATCCAGCGCACCCGATGGCTAGCGCGATGAAACCAGTAGTAGAGGAAATCCTGCAGCAGCAGCAATAACAGGAACGACCAGACCGTCTGCGGCATCGCCCTCAGGCCATGCTGGTAGCTCCACGTGTAGACCGTGCGCACCATCAGCCACAGGAAGAACGCGTCCGACGCCTGGTGCATCAGCGCCAGCGCAGCGTTGGACGCGGTATCGCGCAGGCTGTAGATGGCGGGGTCGCGGCGGGCCCAGTACCAGGCCTCCGCGCCGATGATCAGCAGGAAGACTGGCGCGAATGCTAGCAGGATCAGGCCGGGATCGATTGTTGACGGTGTCATGCGCAAAGTGTTGCCTGATTCTGTCGGTTTTGTCTGGAGGCGATCCTCTATACGGTCGTGCGGTGTTGCCAAATGCGTACGCTAGCGCACCCAAAAATGCTCCCTGCGCACATTCGCATTCCTGATTATTTTGCATGACTGAATATCCGCATGCGCGGGGTCAAGGAGCGGTGAGGGGCGCCGTTATAGCGGGGCGGCCAAAAACGGAGCCGCATCAGCACTAAATCCAACGGGGAGCCCTCATGTTTCGCAACACTACGATCGGTACAAGATTGTGGATTCTGACTATCGTCACCAATGCGCTGTTGATGATTGTCGGTGCCGTAGGCTGGCTTGGCATGTCGCGCAGCAATGACGCCACGCGGCAGATCTACCAGCATCAGCTCTCCGCCGCGGTCAACCTGGCCGAGGCGCGTTCCAACCAGTTGCTCGTGCGAGTCTTGCTCGACCAGGCCACCTTCGCCGCCGATCCCGCCGACGCTCGCGCGCGCGCTGATACCGCCGAGGGTTTTGCGCGCCAGTCCGATGCGGCCTGGAAGGCCTATCTGGCGCTGCCGCGTTCGGCGCAAGAAGCCCGCGCGGCCGCGGACGTCGCCGCCAAGCGCGAGGCGCTGTTCACGCAAGGTGTGTCGCCGATGATCGCCGCGCTTAAGCAAGGCGACCGCGAGGCGGTGATGCGCGCCGTGCTGGAAACCATTCCCAAGCTCGATATCGCTTTCACGGCCGTCAATACCGAGTTGGGCAAGCTGCAGCTCGCCGGCGCGCTGGAGGTCTATCACGGGTCGCAGGAGCGCTACACCACGCTGCGCTCGCTGTCGATCGGCGTGCTGGGGTTTGGCTTGTGTTTCAGCACGGTGGTGGCCTGGCGCCTGCGGCGTTCCATCGTGGGTCCGCTCGATACGGCCATCGCCCGCTTCGAGCGCATCGCCGCCGGCGATCTTGGCGCGAAGGCGGATGGCGCTGGCTCCGGCGCCGAGGCGGAGCGCAGCGAGACTGGCCGCATGCTCGCCATGCTCGGGCGCATGCAAGAGAGCCTGGCCGCGATGGTGAGCGACGTGCGTGGCGGGGCCGATTCCATTGCCGCCGCCAGCAAGCAGATTGCCAGCGGCAACAGCGACTTGTCGCAACGCACGGAGCAGCAGGCCGCGTCGCTCGAGGAAACGGCGTCCAGCATGGAGGAGCTCACGGGCACGGTGCGCCAGAACGCGGATAGCGCGCGCGAGGCCAATGACCTGGCCAGCAGCGCCACCGGCCTGGCGGAGCGTGGCAGCGACGCGGTGGCGCGCGTAGCCAGCACCATGCAGGCGATCGACGCCAGCGCCAACAAGATCGTCGACATCATCGATGTGATCGAGAAGATCGCATTCCAGACCAATATCCTCGCTCTCAACGCGGCGGTGGAAGCCGCGCGGGCCGGCGAGCACGGACGAGGCTTTGCGGTGGTCGCGGGCGATGTGCGCGATCTCTCGCAGCGCTGCGCGGGCGCGTCCAAGGAGATTCGCACGCTGATCGGCGACTCTGTGTCGCGCGTGCGCGCCGGCGGCGAGATGGTCGAGCAAGCGGGGCAGGTGATGCAGGAAATGGTGGGTGCGGTGCGCCGCGTGAGCGGCATCATGGGCGGCATTAGTTCGGCATCCGATGAGCAATCGCGCGGCATCGAGCAGGTCAACCAGGCGGTGGCGCAGATGGACGGCATGACCCAGCAGAACGCCGCGCTGGTCGAGCAGGCCGCTGCGGCAGCGGCTTCGCTGGAGGACCAGGCGCAGCGGCTCACCGGGCTGATGTCGGCATTTCGGGTGGCCTGAGCGCAGTGTCTCGGACGCCGCTCAGGGGGGGGGCGGCGCGCAGCTTGGCTGGTGTAAAGTTGCGGGTTGCATTCGCGGAGAAAAGAGACATGACTGACTTGGTCACAAGCGAGATCCGGGGTGGCATCGGCTACCTGACGCTGAACCGGCCCCAGGCGCTCAACGCACTGTCGCTCGAGATGATTCGCGCCATCACCCAGGCGCTCAACGCATGGGCGGTGGCGCCCGAAGTGGCGGCCGTAGTCATCGCCGGCGCGGGCGGCAAGGCTTTTTGCGCCGGAGGCGACATCCGCTTTTTCCACAAGGCCGCGCTCGCCGGCGATCCGGCGCTCGATCAGTTCTTCGTCGAGGAATACGCGCTCAATCACTTGATCCATACCTACGCCAAGCCTTACATCGCGCTGATGGACGGCGTGGTGATGGGCGGGGGCATGGGCATCTCGCAAGGCGCACGCCGCCGTCTGGTGACCGAGCGGACCAAGATGGCAATGCCGGAGACCAATATCGGCTTGTTCCCGGACGTGGGCGGCGGCTGGTTCCTGTCGCGCACGCCCGGCCGCCTGGGTGAATACCTGGGCCTGACCGGCGCCATGATTCATGCTGCCGACGCGCTGTACGCAGGCCTGGCGGATGCCTACCTGCCGGGCAATGCCATGGCGGAACTGGTGGAGGTGCTGCGCGCGCGTCAGTTTGCCGATGGCGACGCCGTGCTCGCCTGCATCGACGAGGCCACCGCGGCGCACCGCGCCGCCTGCCTGCCGGGCGAAAGCCAGCTGGCCAAGCTGCAGGACGAGATCGACGGCCTGTTTGCCGGCGCCTCGGTGACCGGGATCGTGGCAGCGGTGAGCGATGCCGGCTCCGACTGGGCCGCGCAGACGGCCGCCATGCTGCGCGCGCGTTCGCCGCTGATGCTCAACGTCACGCTGGAGCAGATCCGCCGCGCCCGCACCATGGCGCTGAACGACGAGCTGCGCATGGAGCTGGACATGATGTACTACGTGTTCCGCCATGGCGACGGCGTCGAGGGCATTCGCGCGCTGGCAGTCGACAAGGACCACGCGCCGAAGTGGCAGCCAGCGCGCCTTGATGAGGTCACCCGCGAGCGCGTGCACGCGTTTTTCGACAGCCCCTGGGCACATGGTGAGCATCCGCTGGCGGCGCTGTAGGCTGGCGACTGGCGGTTCCTTTCGCGCAAATGGATTAGAGTGACGCTTGGAGCGGCCCCGCGGCGCAGCAATGCGGTGCGCGAGCGCCGGCTCCGCCCACCCATAGTGCTGTGAACGAGAAAGGAATCGCGATGAGTACTCCACGTGATGTAGCCGTATTGGTAGGCAGCCTGCGCAAGGACTCCTTCAACCGCAAGCTGGCACTCGCGCTGGCCGCGATGGCGCCGGCCGGGCTCAAGCTCGAAATCGTCGAGATCGGCCAGTTGCCGCTGTACAACCAGGACGACGACGCCAGCCCGCCCGCGCCATGGGTCGCCTTTCGTGACCGCATCCGGCGCGCCGACGCCGTGCTCTTCGTGACACCCGAGCACAACCGCTCGGTGCCGGCCGCGCTCAAGAACGCCATCGACGTCGGCTCGCGCCCCTACGGCCAGAGCGCCTGGGACGGCAAGCCCGGCGGCGTCATCAGCGCCTCGCCTGGCGCTGTCGGCGGCTTCGGTGCCAACCACCACCTGCGCCAGTCGCTCGTCTTCCTCAATATCCCGGTCCTCCAGCAACCGGAAGCCTACATCAGCGGCGTCGACAAGCTCTTCGACGAGCAGGGCGGCATCGCCAGCGAGTCCACCCGCGGCTTCCTGGGCAAATACCTGGCTACCTACGCCGCCTGGATCGAGCGCAACGCGGCTCGTTAAGCGGCAAAGTAACCAGCAAAGTAATCGCCAACGCTCCCAAAACCCATCCCCCAAAAACACTGACGCCCGTTGCCGACAGGGCAACGGGCGCGGAGGGCAGAATATCGCTGCCTTGCGCTTCTGATTCGACTTACTTGCGCTTGATGTCCCCGGCCGGCCGCGACTGCGTGCCTGCCAGCGGTTGGCCTGGAAAGCCCTCCGGATAGCTGATGACGCGCAAGGCTCCCCCGAGCTTGCGCGACGTCCATGCATGACCGGCGCGCGTTCTCGCGCCGCCTGTGATTGCCACCATGGCTTCTCTGTCGAGATCCACGCTGTCCGGCAAATCCTTGATGACGATGACGGCCATGACTTCCTCCTGCAGGGTGGCGAAGGCCGGCTCGGCCGGGGTTCGCCGGGTGGGTGCGCGCGATGCGGCAAGCCCAGCCAGATCAGTATAGGCCACGGGTTTTACCTCCGGGGCAGTGCCAGCTCGTGCGCAACAGCCGTGGAAACCCTTGGGTTTCCACGGAGCGGGGCGCATCTCGCTCAGACCGCGGCGTGGGTGGCGGCCCACTGCGACGGGTTGACGTCGATGCTCAGCGGGCCGAAGCCGGAGCCGATCACGCCGACGTTGTTGAGCGTGTTTACGTTGATGCTCTGCAACTGGGCGATGTTCTGGTTGACGTTGACATTGACGTTGGCCACCGGGCCCAGTCCTTGCAACCAGGAATTGCCGCCGCGCACCGCGGCCAGGGACTTGCTGTCGAGGTCTTGGTTCAGGGCGAGGTCGCGCACGATGATGGATGACATGATGGTTCTCCTAGACTTCACTTGACTTGATTGCTGGAACTTGATTGCTGGAAATGGCGGGTACTGGCTGGCCGCGCAGGCGGCGGTGCCGCCTCTTGCCGGTGCCGGGACCATTCAATAAATGTTGTTGCTGGCGTTCTGGGTCGACGTCACGTGGGACTTGATGTCGTCGGCAAAGGCCGTGTTGTTGCCGTTCAT